>NZ_DATCUY010000697.1:0-39414 GCF_036567245.1 Achromobacter sp.
GCCTCCCGGGTCTGCGCAGCCGCGCCGCTGGCCAGCGCGGGCCGTTCCCCGGGAGCCGCGGGCGGCAGGAAACCCAACTGCCCCGAGACGAAGATGAAACCGTTGGCGCGGACCGCCTGCGAATAATGGCCGGCGGGCGGCGTGGCCTGATGCGTATGGATGAGTTCCATGCATGCCTCCTCTTGAATGACGGCTACCAGCCGCGAAAGCGTTCCCAATGCGCCACCACTTCGTGCGAACCCGGGCGCACGACCTCGTAGGCTTCGTGCTGGGCGCAGGTGGCGCAGGCGTGGTTGGGCACGATGCGCAGCTTCGCGCCCAAGGGCAGTTCAGGCAGGGCCGCGCCGCTGCCGGGGCGCACTTTGATGATGCCCTGCTCCTGGTTGGTCTCGGCCAGCAGCAGATCGGGATAGACCTTGCCGCTCGCATCGCACACCAGGCCGTACAACTGGTCCACCCGCTGTCTTGCGGTGCCCCGGTCGCGCGACATGGCCATCCATCCGGCGTCAACCAGGATCCAGCCCTTGTCGGGCTGATGGCCGATCACGGTGGTCAACACAGTGGCGGCGATATCGTCCACCGAGCATACGCCCAGCCCCGCCATCACCAGGTCGAAGAACACATACACGCCCGCGCGCACTTCCGTCACGCCATCGAGTTTGCGGGCGAAATGCGCGGTGGGCGTGGACCCCACGCTGACCACCGGACATGGCAGGCCGGCCTCGCGTATCGCCTCGGCGCAACTGACGGCCGCCACGCGTTCCTGCTCGGCCATGTCGGCAATGGCCTCGACGCTGTCGCAGCCGTAGGACTCGCCGGCGTGGGTCATGACGCCCCTCAGGCACGCGCCCTCCTCGTGCAGGACCCGTGCGATCGCCAGCAGTTGCGTCGTGTTGCCCGGCTGCACCCCGGCACGGTGGCCGTCGCAGTCGATCTCGATCAGCGCGGGGATGGCGTCGCCTGCCTCCCGTCCCCGCTCGGCAACGGCGCGCGCCGCCTCCAGGCTGTCCACCACCACGGTGAGATCCACGCCGCGCCGCCGCAGCGCCAGCACGCGGTCCAGTTTGGCGGGCGACACGCCCACGGCGTAAAGCAGGTCGGTGACGCCGGCGGCCGCGAACTGCTCGGCTTCCTGCAGCGTGGACACTGCCGCGGGCCCCTGCGGCGTGGACATGAGCCGACGCGCGACGTCGATGGATTTGGGCGTCTTCAGGTGCGGGCGCAATTGCACACCGTGTCCGGCCATCAGCGCGTTCAGGCGCTCGATGTTGCGCGCCATGCGCGTTTCATCCAGCAGCAGGCATGGCGTTTCCAGGGTATCGAGGGAGGAAGGCGTGGCGTTCTGGTTCATGGCGCTCTCGGCATGGCGAATCGGAATGGCTGAAGTATGGCGCGGCAGCGGTTCCGCGTGTTTAATCTGGACTTAATCATCCATTAATCCACGCCTGCATGATTACCACCGAAGACCTGCGCTTCTTCCTCAGCCTGGCAGCGACCCGCTCGCTGGCCGAAGCGGCGCGCGCGCTGGACGTGACCCCGCCCGCCGTCACCCAGAGGCTGCACACGCTTGAGAAACGCCTGGGCGTGAGGCTGGTCAACCGTTCGGGACGCGGCACCGCGCTGACCGACGAAGGCCGGCTGCTGGCCTTGCGGGCGGAACAGATCTGCGGCGAACTAGGCGACCTGGCCGACGAACTGGCCGGGCGCCGGGGCGTGGTGGCGGGCCATCTGCGCGTGGTCGCCCCGTTGGGATTCGGCCAGCGCTACATCGCCGGGCTGGTTGCGGAATTCCGCAACCAGAGCGCGGACGTGACGGCCAGCCTGACCCTGTCCGACGGGCCGCCGCGGCTGGCATCCGACGACTGGGACGTAATGGTCCATATCGGCGAACTGCGCGATTCGACCCTGGTCGCCTACCCGCTGGCGCCCAACCGCCGGATCCTGTGCGCGTCGCCCGCCTACCTGGCGCGGCGCGGCGCTCCCGCCAAGCCCGAGGATCTGCGCACGCACGACTGCATCGCGCTGCGCGAAAACGATGAAGACGTGACCTTGTGGCGCTTCAAACACGGGCGCGGCCCGGCCGTGGGGGTGCGCATTGCACCGGCGCTGTCGAGCAATGCGGGGGAAACCGCCGTAGAGTGGGCCCTGGCCGGACACGGCATCATGGTCCGGTCGGAATGGGACGTGGCGGCGCACCTGCAAGCGCGCGCGCTGGTGCCCTTGCTGCCCGGCTGGAGCCTGCCGTCGGCCGATGTGGTGGCCCTGGTGAAATCGCGCCAGGAACTACCGGCTCGGACGGCGGGTTTCCTGGCCCACCTGCGCGCCGCCTTTGCCGCGGCGCCCTGGCGCGCCTAGTCCAGCATGGCCTCCGCCTCGATCTCGATCAGCCATTCCGGTAGCGACAAGCCGCTGACGATGACCCAGGACGACGGCGGGGGATCCTTCTTGAAGCGGTCGCGCAGCGCCTGGGCGATGACTTCCTGATCTTCCCTGGCCGTTTCACAGATGTAGATGCGCAACATGATGACCTGCGCCAGGGTGCCGCCGGCCGCGGCAAGCACTCGCTCGACATTGTCCAGCGCGGCCTCGGTCTGCTCCTGCAGGCCCGGCCCCGCCGTGCGTTCGTTGGCATCGACGCCAACCTGGCCGGAGAGCAGCATGCGGCGCTGCCCCGTGACGATGACGGCCTGGCTGAATCCGTATTGCACGGTATTGGGCACGGTATCGGGGTTGACAACGATTCTGGACATGAGCATCTCCGGGCGGCGCGCCTGAACAGGCGCCGAAGCTGCCATTCTATCGACCCGCCACCTCAGGCGCCGGCACGTCCCGTTACGGGGCCGCGCCCAGCCGGCAAGGCGGCCAGCAGCACGATCGCCCCCGCGCATACCGCCGTCCAGAACCCCGCGCCCACGCCATGGTGGTCGACCACCCAGCCTGCCAGCGCCGCGCCCGCCGCCACGCCTGCACCCAGGCCTGTCACCAGCCATGTCAGGCCCTCCGTCAGGCGATGGCCGGGCACGCTGCCTTCCACCAGCGCCATCGCGATGATCATGGTCGGCGCGAAGGACAGGCCGGCCAACAGCACGCCGAGCGCCAGGGTAAGCAGGTCGTTCACCAGCAGCAGCGGAACCGTAGTGAACGCCGTGACTGCCGCCGCGACCACCAGAAGGCGGGCAAGCGGCATCTGGAACTTCAGCACGCCGAACACCAGGCCTGCGACGCAGGAGCCCAGGGCATAGGCGGACAACACCAGGCTGGCGCCGGCCGGGAAGCCCTGCTGACGTGCGAACGCGACGCTCAACACATCAATGGTGCCGACGATGACGCCCATGGCCGCCATCATGGCAAGCAGGGAGCACATCAGCGGCATACGCAGGACGGACGCCTGACGCCCCTCCTGCCTGAACCGCACGGCAGGCGCCGTGGCACGCTGCACGACGAAGGCCGTGACGCCCACTGCAAGCAGCAATGCCGCGAACAACGGGCCGGCTTGGGGAAAGAACAGGACGCTCAGCCCGACGGCCAGCGGCGGACCGACAATGAAACTCAGCTCGTCGGCCACGGACTCCAGCGCATAGGCGGTGCGCAACTGCGGTTGGTCCCTGAAGATCTCGGTCCAGCGCGCGCGTATCATCGCCGGCATGCTGGGCAAGGCGCCCGCCAGCGCGGCAAAGAGGAACAGGGTCCAATCGGGCGTTCCCCATTGCACGCAAGCCGCCAGGCCGATCAGCCCCGCGACGCTGAGTCCCGCCGCCACCGGCAGCACCCTGCCCTGACCATGGAGGTCCACCAGACGGGAAATCCGCGGAGCCAGCAAGGCGGTGGCCAAAGCAAACGTGGCCGCGACGCCACCCGCCAGCGCGTAGGCGCCGCGCACTTCGGACAGCATGGTGATGATGCCTATGCCGATCATGGGCAAAGGCAGGCGCGCGACGGCGCCAGCCAGGACAAAACCCAGGGCGCCGGGCGCCTTGAACAGCTCGCGATACGGATTCGACACCGGAAACCTTTGAATGGCATGGACAGCGGCATCGTATTCACATACGATGCGTATGTCAATTTACATACGTATCGTATGTCTTTGGAGAGGAGCATGACGCGTTCCCGCGCCGAGATGATAGAAGCCACCCGCGCGAAACTGCTGGCCACGGCCAGGCAGGCCTTCCGCGAGGACGGCTACGCGGCCACATCGATGGACGATTTCACCGCGGCCGCAGGACTGACCCGGGGCGCGCTGTACCACCATTTCGGCGACAAGAAAGGCTTGCTCGCCGCGGTAGTCGAACAGATCGACGGCGAAATGGACCAGCGCCTGGCCGCCATCGCGGCGCGGGCGCCTGATGCCTGGACGGCCTTGCGCGGGCGCTGCCGCGCCTATCTGGAGATGGCGGCCGAACCCGAGATCCGCCGCATCGTGCTGCAGGACGCGCGGGCAGTGCTGGGCGCGGCGGCTGACGGTTCGCAGCAGCAGTGCATTGCTTCGCTGGGCGCGCTGTTGCAGACGATGATGGACCAGGACGTGATCGAGCAGGCGGCGCCGCAGGCGATGGCGCGGCTGATCAATGGCAGCCTGGTCGAAAGCGCTTTCTGGATCGCGCAGGATCCCGCGGATGGCCCGCGTCTGGCGCAGGCTTTGCAGGCGCTGGAACTGCTGCTGCGCGGCTTGCGCAAGCCCTGACCGCGGCCGCGAGAATGGCTGCAGCGCTGCAATACGGCGTTTGCGGTTGCACCCAGCCATGCGTATTATCCAATATAAATCTTGTTTAAATAATTTCTCTCGAAGGCGGAAGATCGCGTGAGCACCGGCACAACCCATGTTTCAAGCGCGTCCTGGGCAGATCTGCTGCATGGGACCAATGCCCTGCGTTCCATCGCGCTGGCGGGCGGCGTGGCGTTGCACGCCATCAACGTCTACATCGTCACCACCATCCTGCCCAGCGTCATCAAGGACATCGGCGGACTGGAGTACTACGCCTGGAACACCACGCTGTTCGTCGTGACTTCCATCGTCGGGTCGGCGCTGTCCGCCCGGTTGATCGAAACTTTGGGACCGCGCGCGGCCTATCTGCTCGCCGTCGCGGTGTTCACCGTCGGTTCGGTGGTGTGCGCGCTGGCGCCCAGCATGCCCATGCTGCTGGCCGGACGCAGCATCCAGGGCCTGGGCGGCGGCATCCTGTTCGCGCTCAGCTATGCCCTGATCCGCCTGGTGTTCGAGGCGCCGCTCTGGTCGCGCGCCATGGCCCTGGTATCGGGCATGTGGGGCGTCGCCACGCTGTGCGGGCCCGCCATCGGCGGCGTATTCGCCCAGACCGGGCACTGGCGGCTGGCGTTTTGGGCCTTGCTGCCCGTCGCCGCGGGCCTGGCCGCGATCGTGGCCCTCAAGGTCGGCGGCAAGGAATCGGTCCCGCCGGCCCGGCCCAGCCCCCTGCCCCTGACCACGCTGGGGCTGCTGGTGGCCAGCGTGCTGGCAATCACGCTGGCCAGCCTGTCGACGGATCTGCGCTGGAACCTTGCAGGCATTGCCGCCGGGCTGGCCATCGCCGCGTTGATCGCGGCGGTGGACAAGCGCGCCGTGAAGCGGCTGCTGCCTACCGGCGCCTACTCCATCGCTACGCCGCTGGGCGCGCTGTACGCGGTCATGTGCCTGGTGGTGGCCGCCATCACCACCGAGATCTTCGTGCCGTATTTCCTGCAAGTGATCCATGGCATGACACCCTTGGCCGCCGGCTACATGACGGCGGCCATGGCGGCGGGCTGGACTCTGGCGGCCATGCCCAGCGCCACCCGCAGCGGCCCGGCCGCCAATTTCCTGGTGCGGCTGAGCCCTGTGGTGATCCTGGCCGCGTTGGCCGCCCTGGCCTGGATGACGCCGCGCGCGGCGCAGTTGCAGTCCTACTCCGGGCTGGCGGTCTATGTGCTGGCGCTGGCCGGCGTGGGCTTCGGTATCGGCCTGAGCTGGCCGCATCTGCTGACGCGCATCTTCACCGCTGCGCCTGCCGGTGAAGAAACCTTGACCTCCTCGTCCATCACCACCGTGCAGCTTTACGCGACCGCATTGACGGCAGCGCTGGCCGGCGTCATCACCAACAGTGCGGGTCTGGCGGATCCCGGTGGCGTGGCGGGCGCGCAGCATGCGGCGCAATGGCTATTCGCGGCGTTCGCGCTGGCGCCGGCGGGGGCGCTGCTGCTGCTCGGCCGCATCACCCGCAACCACGCGCCAGGGGCCATCCAGAAATAGGATTCAGCCGGGCCGCCAGGTTCCGCCAAAGGAGGTATGGAAGGCCCTGGCCGCTTTTGCTACGCTGGACTTCATCTGCAAGAGGTCCTCGCCATGATCAACAGAATCCGCGTGCTGACCGTACAGCCTTCGTCGCTCTCTGCACGTTTTGCATTCCTGGGAATCGCCTTGCGCTGGACGCTGGGCGCAACGCCGCGCCCCTCCCGCCTGCTGATCGGACCGCACGATCTCGAGCCGGTGGGCTCCGAGGCCGCGTTCTGGCAATTCGCCTTGCGCCACGCCTTTGTCGGCCGTTCCTTCCTGGTGACGCGCGGCGACCGCTGGGACCTGGCGGCTTCCGTGGACGGCGACGAAGTCCGCGCTTTCGGCCGCAAATTCGCCTTGCGGCAATGCCTGTTCTGACTCGGCCGGCCCGGGCGCTGGTACGCTTACGCGCCCGCCAGCCCTGAAAGGACCCGCCATCTCTTATCCCGACACCACCGTCATCCACCTCAACGGTCCGATCAACAGCGGAAAATCCACGGTGGGCGCCGCCTTGGCCGCCCTGCTGCCCGCCGCGCGCTTCATCGACGGCGACGACCACGACGCCCCCAGCCATCTGCCATACCCCGAGCAATGGGCGCAGGCGCTGGCCCGCATCACCAATTTGATCGCCACCACGCAGGACCGCTATCTGGTCATCGCCTATCCCTTGGAACAGGACAGCTACGAACAGATACTGGCTGCGTGCCAACAACGTTCCGCCCTGCTGCGGGTGGTGACGCTGGCGCCCACGCTGGCGGCTGCCCAATCGGACCGGGGCGGACGCATACTGACCGACTGGGAGCGCCAGCGCGTCGCGCAGATGTACCTCGAAGGCTATGCCGCGCGTCCGTTCAGCGATCTGGTGCTGGACACCTCGGGCACGGATGCGCAATCCAGCGCCCGCCAGATTGCGCAGTGGCTGGGCGGATAGCCACGGCCTGCGGCACTGACGGGCCCTAGCGCGCCGGCTGGCGCTGGTACTGGGCGTCCGGCGCGCGGCCGCGCAGCAGCGACTCCGGATGCGCTTGCAGGTAGTCCGCCAGCTCGCGCAGGGACCGCGCCGTACGCGACAGTTCCTGCAGGACCGCGTTGGCATTGACCGGCAGGCCGGCATCGGGGCTCAGCACGCCTCCTACGGCGGCCAGCGATTTGCCAGCCTGGCGCAGCATGGCTTGGGCCTCGGGCGCCAGGCGGGTATCCAGGCGCTTCATCAAGCTGGAAGTGGCACGCAGCAACTGGCCCAGATCGGCCCCCAGACCTTCGAACGGCACTCTGTCCAGCTTGGTCAGGATGCTGTTGATCTGCTGCTGCAACTGATCGAGATTGTTCGGCACGGTGGGAATGAACGGATCCTCTTCCATCTTGAACGTCACTGGCTTGGCTTCCGGGAACACCGCCAGGGCGACATACAGCTGGCCGGTCAGCAGGTTGCCGATGCGCAGTTGTGCGCGCAGGCCCTGCTGGATCAAGGCAGCCAGCAACTTGCCGCTGGGATGCTCCAGGGTCGAACCCGAGTATTCCTTGATTTCCTCGACCGTCTGCGCGCCCAGGCGTTCGGGATAGACGGTAGCGCCGACCAGCGCGTAGAACTGCTTGATGGCCGGGTCGAACTCCAGGCGGATCGAATCCACCTGACCGATGGCCGCGCCATAGGCGTCGATGGGCGCGCCCACCACCAGTCCCCGCACCGACTGGTCAAAGCGCATGCGGATGTGCAGCGGCGCGCCATCGGGTTGCGCGCGAGCCGCGCCTTCCGACGGAAAAATGGTGAACTCCGCGTCGGCCTTGGCCGTCACGTGCGCGTGCTGCTCGATGGTGTCGAACGCGACGCCCCCCACGATTACCGACAGCAGAGATTGCGAGCGCACCTGCAGGCCGCGCGCATCGACGCTGAAGTCCACGCCGCTGGCGTTCCAGAAGCGCGTGGCGCTGTTGACGTAGTCGTCATTGGGCGCGTCGATGAACACCTGCACGTTGACGCCCTCGCCGCTGCTGTCCAGGTGGTAGGCCACCACCTGCCCCACCGCGATGCGCCGGAAGTATACGGGTGAGCCCACGTCCAGCGAACCCAGGTCGTGGGCCTTGAGGGTAAAGCGCTTGCCTGCGCGGTCCTGCGCCACTTCGGGCGGGATTTCCAGCCCAACGAAGCTGTACTTGGAAGCCCGGCTTTCTCCCTCCTGGCGGAACTGGTCGGACGGATCCACGCCGATGTACGCCCCGGAGAACAAGGTGCTCAGCCCCGACACGCCACTCAGGGTCAGCCGAGGCCGGACCACCCAGAACACGGTCCCTTCCTGCAGCAGGCTGGCGGCTTCCTTGTTGATGCGCACGGTGGCGACGATGCCCGAGCGGTCGGAATTCAAAGCCACGCGCTCGACCACGCCGACGTTGACTTCTTTGTAGCGGACCTGGGTTTTGCCGGCTTCGAGCCCTTCGGCGGTCTGGAAGCTGATGGTGGCCGTGGGGCCCGCCTCCATCCAGACGCGCACAACCAGCGCCAGCCCGCCCAAGGCTGCGATGAGGGGGACGAGCCAGATCCATGACAGGCGACGCCTTTTACGGCTTGCTGCAGGCGTGCTGGAGGTGGCGGAGCCAGACTCAGGCATGGGAGATGTCCCCTGTTGTACGCATTGGACTCGAGGGCAGAACGCTTTCAAGAATCGCCCCCGAGCGCCCAGCGCGCAAGTAAGGGTATTCCCGAAATCGGTGCGCCAGACAAGCATGCGCGCAGCCGGATTCACGGGTAGGATAAGGCCCCCCCAAAAAAAGTAGCAGGAAGTACCCGTGACTATCGAAATTCGTCCGGCCGTCGCCTCGGATGCGGCCCAGATCCATGCGTTCATCACCGAGCTGGCCGTGTACGAGCGCGCCGCCCATGAAGTGATCGCCAGCGCCGAGGACGTCGCGCGCACCCTGTTCGCCGAGCAGGCGCCGGCCAAGGCCTTGATGTGCCTGCTGGACGGCAAGCCCATCGGCTACGCCGTCTACTTCTACAGCTATTCGACTTGGCTGGGCAAGAACGGCATCTATCTGGAAGACCTGTACATCACGCCGGAACAGCGCGGCATCGGCGCGGGCCGCGACCTGCTGCGCCATCTGGCGCAAGAAGCGGTGGCCAATGGCTGCGGCCGGCTGGAATGGAGCGTGCTGGACTGGAACACGCCCGCCATCGATTTCTACAAGTCGATCGGCGCGCGGCCGCAAGACGAATGGGTGCGCTACCGGATGGCGGGAGACGCCCTGCTCAATTTCGCGCAGGGCCGGCGCTAAGCGCCGCCAGCCGACCTGCCCGGATCAAAATTCCGGCAGGTCGAACAGCGTGTACAGGGTTGAGCTGGGAACCGGCACGGACGCGAGATGCTCGCGTCCGTCGTCGTCCACCAGCACGCGCACCGGCCGCAGCGCCACGCTCATGCCGTCCTGGCTGATGGCGGTTTCGACTTCCGCTCCGTCCTTGATGGCCTCGATGACTTCGGATGCCGCCGCCGTCACCGGCTCGGTGACCCAGCCGGGGACGCCGCGTTCGGCCTGGCCCCAGCGCACATAGGCCACATGCCCGCTGACGGGCTCTTTTCGAACGGCGACGATCACATACAAAGACATCCCGGCCTCCCCAATGTTTGGCCCGGATCGTATAACAACTTTGCGCAGCCGTTATGACCGCCAGTCTCAGGGTTCGATGTCGATGGGGGCAAAGGACTTCACCAGGTCGTCCAGCCTCTTCAGCTGGGTCAGGAAAGGCTCCAGCTTGTCCAGCGGCAAGGCGCTGGGGCCGTCGCACTTCGCGTTCTTGGGGTCGGGGTGGGCTTCCAGGAACAGGCCGGCCAACCCCACGGCCATGCCTGCGCGCGCCAGTTCGGCCACCTGCTCACGACGGCCGCCCGAAGCGGCGTCCAGCGCCGAACGCTGCTGCAAGGCATGCGTGACGTCGAAAATCAGCGGCCGGTTGCCGGACACTTTCTTCATCACGCCAAACCCTAGCATGTCTACAACCAGATTGTCATAGCCGAAGCTGGTGCCGCGGTCGCACAGGATGAGCTTGTCGTTGCCGGCCTCGGTGAACTTCTCGACGATGTTCAGCATCTGGCCCGGGCTGAGAAACTGTGGCTTCTTGATGTTGATGATGCGCTCGGTCTTGGCCAGCGCCACCACCAGGTCCGTCTGCCGGGCCAGAAAGGCCGGCAACTGCAGGATGTCGACGACCTCGGCTACGGGAGCCGCCTGCCAGGGCTCATGCACGTCGGTGATGACGGGCACGCCGAATTCCTTCTTGACCGCTTCGAAGATCTTCATGCCCTCTTCCAGCCCCGGACCACGATAGGAATGGATGGACGAGCGGTTGGCCTTGTCGAAGGAGGCCTTGAACACGTACGGGATGCCCAGCTTGCGGGTGACGCGCTGGTACTCCTCGCAGGCGCGCAGCGCCAATTCCTTCGATTCCAACACGTTGATGCCGCCGAACAGCACGAAGGGGCGATCGTTCGCGCAGCTGATCGAGGAGGAGATAAACACTTCTGGGGCGGTCATGATGGGTGCATCCTGTGGAAGTAAGGCAGTGATAGTGCGTAATGTACAACCTGCCCGGCCCGGCTTTCACCCCCCGCCTTTGCCGCGCCCGCCTCAGCGGCTGGCGAGCATGCGGCGCAGCACCCCGTCGCGCAGGACGTAATGGTGGAAGAGCCCCGCCAACGCGTGCAGCAGCGCCAGCGCGATGATGCACCACGCCACGGTGTTGTGCAGTCCGCCGATGAAGCGGCGCTGCTCGTGGTCGATGGCGATCAGCGTGGGCACGTCGAACAGGCCGAAGAACGCGAACGGCTCCCCCTGCGCCCAGCGGAACAGAAAGCCCAGCACGATCTGCGTCGCCATCAACAGGTACAGTAATCCGTGTACGCCCGTACTAGCCGCGCGCAGCCAGCCGGTCGACGCCGGCGGCAAGCGCCTGCCCTCGGTGAGGCGCCAGACGGCGCGCAGCACGAACACCGCAGCAAACAGCAGGCCGAACGAAATGTGCAGGTGCTGCAGCAGGCGCCGCGTAGGCGTGCCGCGCGGCAGGAAGCCCCAGATTTCGGCCAGGGCGAACAGACCCACCACCAGCACGGCCGTCAGCCAGTGAAATGCGATGGTGATGCGGTCATAGTGCGCAAGGCCGGCGGGCGCGGCGGAAGGAATCGGTGTCGTCACGGAATACGCTCATCATCTGGAAGCAGGTGTGCAAGCGTATTGACATCGGACTTACGGCGTCCTGATTACCGAGGGCATCAGGCGTTGCCGGTGTCCGAGGTCCATCTGGCCGAATAGGTCTGCGGCAGCAGGCTGAGGCTGCCCACCAGTTGCTCCACCCGCTCGTCTTCCTGGCGCATGGAATAGACCACCGCGGTCACTTCGGAGCGGCCGCCGTCGCGCTGCTGGCTTTCCACGCCGCGCAGGCGCAGGCTGTGCTTGCCCAGGGCGTTCAGCAGTTCCGCCCGTACCAAGGCTTCGTCCGTGGAGGCGCAGGTCAAGGCGATGTTGTAGTAGCGCTCCTCGGTTTCCGCTTCGGGCACGTAGCGGTCCACCAGCCTGGCGCCGCGCCGCAGCAGCACGTTGGTGACCAGGATCAGCGCCGTCACCGCGCTGGCTTCGGCCAGGAAGCCGTAGCCAGCCAGCACGCCCACCGCGCCGGTGGCCCAGATGGTGGCCGCCGCGCTCAGGCCGCGTATGGTCAGGCCGTCCCGCATGATCAGGCCGGCGCCCAGGAAGCCGATACCGGTCACGACCTGGCTGCCCAGGCGCATATCGTTGCTGGCGTCCAGCAGCGCGGGCAAGGCGGTATAGGCGGCCGCGCCCAGCGAGACCAGGGCATGCGTAACCACGCCCGCGTAGTTCTGGCGCCATTGGCGCTCGACGCCGACGGCGGCGCCCAGCAGCATGGCCAGCGCAAGATTGATGGCAATCGTGAATTCACTCATGGGACGGATCGGGGTTCTTTTTCTTCTGAGCCCGGCCCGGCAAGGCGCCGGGAACAACAACCGGGGACTCGGCCCCATTATCGCCCGGCCGCGAGAGCGGGGGCTTCGATGCTGGTCGCGGGCATTGCGCAACCGCATTGCGCGGCGGCGCCGCAGGCATGAAACGGCCGGGCCGTGCCGGGGATGCGGTCCCGGCACGGCCCGGCCAAGCACCTGTGCTAGGCGCGTTCCTGGGCCGGATCGCTGACCAGCCGGTAGGCGATGGCGCCGACGATCGCCCCGACTATCGGCGCGACCCAGAACAGCCACAGCTGCTCCAGCGCCCAGCCGCCCACGAACAGCGCGGGGCCGGTGGAACGGGCCGGATTGACCGAGGTATTGGTCACCGGAATGCTGATCAGGTGGATGAGCGTCAGCGCCAGTCCGATCGGGATTGCCGCAAAACCGGCGGGCGCGCGCTTGCTGGTGGCACCCAGGATCACGAAGATGAAGCCCGCGGTCAGCACGACTTCCGTCACCAGGGCGGACACCATCGAGTACTTGCCCGGCGAATAGGCGCCGTAACCGTTGGCCGCGAAATGGCTGCCCTTGAGGTCGAAGCCCAGCTTGCCGCTCGCGATGCAGGCCAGCACCGCCGCGGCCACGATCGCCCCCAGAACCTGGGCGATGACGTAGGGCAGGATTTCCTTGGCGGGAAAACGTCCGCCCGCCACCAGACCGACCGTGACGGCAGGGTTGAAATGCCCGCCGGAAATATGGCCAACCGCGAACGCCATGGTCAGCACGGTCAGGCCGAAAGCCAGCGCCACGCCCGCGAAGCCGATGCCCAGCTCAGGGAAACCAGCGGCCAGCACCGCCGCGCCGCAGCCACCCAATACCAGCCAGAACGTGCCAAAGAACTCCGCGCCGCAACGCTTAGAAAGCGAATACATGTCGACTCCCCGAAAAACGAAAATGCAACGGTATCGCGGGGCGGGAGCGGCAACTTCAAAGCAATGTAAATCTTGACAATTCTTGAGCGCAGCCGGACGCCGGCACCCCTGCCGCAACCACGGTAACGTCGCGGGATGGGCCGGGGGATCGCCCTGACCGGCTAGACGGAAAGGTGCAGGCGGGAAAGGCTCGGTAGATATCGGCTGGGCCGGGCGCGGGTCTGGCGCATGGCCAGCGTGGTGGCCGCGAACGCGCCTAGCCGTGCACCGGCGTGCAAAGCTCCACCAGCGTGCCGTCCGGACAACGCACATATGACACGACCTGCCCCCAGGGCTTGGGCGCGGGCGCGCTCATTTCGGTTGCGCCGGCCGCAAGCGCGCGGGCATGCGCGGCGGCAACGTCGTCCGTCACGAATGCCACTTCCATGCCCAGGGGCTCGGCCGAGGAGGACGCCGCCACATGGCCACCATGGAAATTCGCCTCGCCCAGTTCATGCGCGGCGAACGATAGCGTGGTCTCGCCGGTTTCGAGTTCGCCGTAGGTCTGGGATTCATGCAGGAAGCGCCTGGTGAATCCGAACGCCTGTTCAAAAAAGGACAGCGATGCGGCGACGTCGGGCACGTAGATGATGGTGTATCCGAATTTCATGGTTCGTTCTGGTCGTGGAGGTGGGCGGCGTGGCCCGGGCGGGCGTGGCGGGCCTGGCCCGGCGCATGGTCAGATTGAACCAGATTGCTGTATTTTTATCCAGTATTTCAATGGACCGCCCGAGCCTAAGCCGCGATTTCTTCCAGCCCGGCGCTGGACCACCGGTCGACGTCGCGAATCAGGCAAAGCAGGAATTGGGTGTAAGCCGTGTCCAGCGCCAGCAGCCACGCTGAGTTGTCCTGGCGGGCGCAAGATGCGCGGATGGCGCATTCCAGCGTTTCTGCCAAACGGCTGACCGTGGCGCCAGACATGCGGAAACAGATCGGCGCCTGGCAGGAATGCCGATGCGCATGCCGCAGCGCATTGTCGCGCGCCTGCGCCGTGGCCTGCGCATTGGCCACGTCCCGCAACAGGCGGTTCAGGATTTCGCACCAGTCGGCCAGCAACTCATGCACGGCTCACCTCGCAGGGAACGCGTAAGGGCAGGATTGGAGGAATTACTCGGCGGCGGCGTGCAGCACCGTCACCAGCACGGTGGCGTCGCGCACACCCAGCAATGCGTGCGGCTCGTGGGCGGCCAGCGCCATGAGCTGGTCTTCGCGCAATTGGCGGATACCATCGCGCGATGTCACGCTCACCTCGCCGGTGATGCACTGGATGGTGATTTCGCCCGCCACGGCGTGCTGCGGGAGGCCCTTTCCGGCTGGCAGTACCAATTGCAGCAATTGCATGTGCGCGGTCTTCATCAGGCTGACGCTGACGGCCTCCCCGTGTTCGCGATGCGGGGTGCGCAGATCGATGACATCCAGAAATGCAGCGTGCTTGAGCGCCATGGGAGGCTCTCCTTATAGTGCTGTTTTGGGTGCTGTGTTTGATGTGGCCGAGGCGCCGTATGGGAGGCCGCCTGCCACGTCGCCTGCCAGGAAGCTTTTACCGCGCCTACCGGCAAGCCTTTACCGAAGAGCGCGAAGATATATCAAAAACCTGCTTTCGGCACGGGAGGTTATCCCTAAGCGAAAGACCCGTGCCGGCAAAAGAAAAGCCCCCAGGCACGAATACCGGGGGGCTTTCAGGGCGCTGTTGGCGATATGCCAAATCACTGCCCAAATAGGGTTGGTGCGAAGGAGGGGACTCGAACCCCTACACCTGTTACGGCGTCAGGACCTAAACCTGGTGCGTCTACCAATTTCGCCACCTTCGCTTTAAGCCAAGCCCGCTATTGTAGCTTGCTTGTTAAAATCTTGCGTCATGAATCCGCGCCTCGATGCCCTACACCCCTATCCGTTCGAAAAACTGCGCGCTTTGCTGGCTTCGGCCAGCCAGCAGTCGGACGGTCTGACGCCCATCAATCTGTCGATCGGCGAGCCCAAACACGCCGCGCCCGAGCGCGTCGCACAGGCCATCCGCGACAGTCTTGCGGGCCTGTCCGTGTACCCGTCCACCAAGGGCGACCCGGCGCTGCGCCGGGCGATCTCGGAGTGGCTGGCGCGACGCTACAGCATCCCTGCCCCCGATCCGGAAACGCAGGTGCTGCCGGCGCTGGGCTCGCGCGAGGCGCTGTTTGCGTTCACGCAGACCGTCATCGATCCGGCCGCCGGCTCGGTGGTGATCTGCCCCAACCCCTTCTATCAGATCTATGAAGGCGCGGCCCTGCTGGCCGGCGCCACACCCTACTTCGTCAACGCCGATCCGGTGCGCAATTTCGCCAGCGACTGGAACCAGGTGCCGGACGACGTCTGGAGGAAGACGCGCATGGTGTTCGTCTGCTCGCCAGGCAACCCGGCCGGCAACGTCATGTCGCTGGACGAATGGGAAACGCTGTTCGAACTGTCCGACCGCCACGGCTTCGTGATCGTCTCGGACGAGTGCTATTCGGAAATCTACCTGGACGAGGGCAATCCGCCGCTGGGCGGCCTGCAGGCGGCGCGCCGCCTGGGCCGCGATACCTACCGCAACCTGGTGGCGTTCTCCAGCCTGTCCAAGCGCTCCAACGTGCCGGGCCTGCGCTCGGGCTTCGTGGCGGGCGACGCCGCGCTGATCGGCCGCTTCCTGCTGTATCGCACGTATCATGGCAGTGCCATGAGCCCGATCGTGTCCGCGGCCAGCATTGCGGCCTGGACGGACGAGGCGCACGTGAAGGACAACCGGCGCCTGTACCGCGAGAAATTCGACGCCGTCGTGCCCATCCTGCAGAACGTGCTGGACGTGTCCCGCCCGCAGGCCTCGTTCTATTTGTGGGCGGCCACGCCCGGCTCGGATACGGCCTTCGTGCGCGACCTTTTTGGCCGTACTGGTGTTACCGTGCTGCCGGGCAGCTTCCTGGCGCGCGAGGCGCACGGCGTGAACCCCGGCCAGGGCCGCATCCGCATTGCTTTGGTGGCGCCTTTGGCTGACTGCGTGCAGGCAGCCGAGCGCATCGCCCATTTTGTGCATACTTCCGTTTGATCAACCTTTAAAAGCTGAGCCGCTATGACTCTCGACCTGCAGACCACCATCGAAAAAGCCTGGGACGACCGGGCCAACCTGTCGCCCGCCGACGCCAGCGCCGAAGTGCGCGAAGCGGTCGAGCGCACCATCGACGGCCTGGATCTGGGCCGCTTGCGCGTGGCCGAGAAAATCAACGACGACTGGGTCGTGCACCAGTGGATCAAGAAGGCCGTGCTGCTGTCGTTCCGCCTGAACGACAACGCCATCATGGGCCAGGCTCCGCTGCAGTTCTACGACAAGGTGCCGCTCAAGTTCTCGGAATACGGCGACAACGCCTTCAAGCAAGGCGGCTACCGCGTGGTGCCGCCGGCCGTGGCCCGCCGCGGCGCCTATCTGGCCCGCAACGTGGTGCTGATGCCGTCCTACGTGAACATCGGCGCCTACGTCGATGAAGGCACCATGGTCGACACCTGGGCCACGGTGGGCTCCTGCGCCCAGATCGGCAAGAACGTGCACCTGTCGGGCGGCGTGGGCATCGGCGGCGTGCTGGAACCCCTGCAAGCCAACCCGACCATCATCGAAGACAACTGCTTCATCGGCGCCCGCTCGGAAGTCGTGGAAGGCGTGATCGTCGAAGAGAACTCGGTGCTGGCCATGGGCGTGTTCCTGTCGCAAAGCACCAAGATCTATGACCGCGCCACTGGCAAGATCACCTACGGCCGCGTGCCCTCGGGTTCGGTCGTGGTGCCGGGCTCGCTGCCTTCGGCCGACGGCTCGCACAGCCTGGCTTGCGCGGTCATCGTCAAGCGCGTCGACGCGCAGACCCGCGCCAAGACCAGCATCAACGACTTGCTGAGGGCGTAAATGAGCAATGCCGTACTGGATCTGGTCAAGGACCTGATTGCCCGCCCTTCGGTCACGCCGGCCGATGAAGACTGCCAGGCGACGCTGGCCGCGCGCCTGGAACGCATCGGCTTCACCTGCGAGACCATCGCCCAGGGCGGGGTCACCAACCTGTGGGCGCGGCGCGGCAGCGCGGCGCCGCTGGCCGTGTTCGCCGGTCACACGGACGTGGTGCCTCCGGGTCCGCGCGAGAAGTGGGACAGCGATCCTTTCGTTCCCACCGAGCGCGATGGCTACCTGTACGGTCGCGGGGCGGCCGACATGAAGAGCTCGATCGCCGCCTTCGTGGTGGCGGCCGAGGAATTCGTGGCGGCCCACCCGCAGCATGGCGGCTCGATCGCCCTGCTGATCACCTCCGACGAGGAAGGGCCGTCCATCGACGGCACCGCCATCGTCTGCGACGCGCTGAAAGCGCGCGGCGAACAGATGGACTATTGCATCGTCGGCGAGCCCACCTCGGGCGACGTGCTGGGCGACACCTGCAAGAACGGCCGCCGCGGTTCGCTGTCGGGCAAGCTTACGGTCAAGGGCATCCAGGGCCACGTGGCCTACCCGCACCTGGCGCGCAACCCCGTGCACCAGTTGGCGCCGGCCCTGGCCGACATCGTCAACATCGAATGGGACCAGGGCAACGAGTACTTCCCGCCCACTACGTTCCAGGTGTCCAACCTGAACTCGGGCACTGGCGCCACCAACGTGGTGCCGGGCGAGGCGGTGGCGCTGTTCAACTTCCGCTTCTCGACCGCCAGCACGCCGGAAAACCTGCAGGCGCGAGTACACGAAGTGCTGGACCGCCATGGCCTGGAATACACGCTGGACTGGGACCTGGGCGGCGAGCCCTTCCTGACCCCGCGCGGTTCGCTAACGGATGCGTTGGTCTCGGCCATCCGCGACGAAACCGGGGTGACGGCCGAGCTGTCCACCACCGGCGGCACATCCGACGGCCGCTTCATCGCCAAGATCTGCCCGCAAGTCATCGAATTCGGCCCCTGCAACGCCACGATCCACAAGGTCAACGAACGCGTTGAAGTGGCGTCGCTGGATCCGTTGAAAAACATTTATCGGCGCACGCTGGAAAACCTCCTGCTGCCGCCCAAGTAAAAGCCTTATATGTATCAATCCGCCCGCCAAGAACTGCTGACCCTGCGCGACCTGATCCGCTATGGCGTGTCGCGCCTGAACGGCGCCCAGGTGGCGCTGGGGCACGGCAGCGATAACGCCTGGGACGAGGCGGTCTACCTGACGCTGCACGCCTTGCACCTGCCGCTGGACACGCTGGAGCCCTTTCTGGACGCCCGCGTGCTCAGCGAAGAGCGCAACCGCGTGCTCGAACTGATCGACCGCCGCGTGACCGAGCGCCTGCCCGCCGCTTACCTCACCAACGAGGCCTGGCTGCGCGGCCACCGCTTCTACGTGGACCAGCGCGTCATCGTGCCGCGCTCGCCCATCGCGGAATTGCTGGACCAGGGCCTCGCGCCCTGGGTGCAGGATGCGCTGGCGGTTGAGAACGTGCTGGACATGTGCACAGGCTCCGGCTGCCTGGCGATCCTGTCCGCGCTGGCCTTCCCCTACGCCCACGTGGACGCGGTGGACGTGTCGCCCGACGCGCTGGAAGTGGCGCGCCGCAACGTCGACGACTACGGCCTGGCGGACCGCCTGGACCTGCACGCAAGCAATCTGTTCGACAACCTGCCCGAACGTCAGTACGACGTGATCATCTGCAACCCGCCTTACGTGAACAGCGGCTCGATGGACGCGCTGCCCCAGGAATACCGCCACGAACCGCAGCTGGCCCTGGCCGGCGGCGACGACGGCATGGACCTGGTGCGCCGCATCCTCGACGCGGCGCCGCGGTTCCTGACCCCGGAAGGCGTGCTGGTGCTGGAGATCGGCCACGAGCGCGACTTCTTTGAAGCCGCGTTCCCGCAGCTGTCGCCCGTGTGGCTGGATACCGAAGAAGCTTCCGACCAGCTTCTGCTGCTTACCCGCGAGCAACTGAGCCTGTGATACGCGCTACTGGATTGACCCTGCGCCGCGGCACCAAGGTGCTGCTGGACGGCGCCGAATTCGTCGTGCATCCCGGTGAACGCGTGGGCATCGTCGGCAAGAACGGCGCGGGCAAGTCCTCGCTGTTCGCGCTGCTGACCGGCGTGCTGGACCTGGACGCGGGCAACCTGGCGATGCCGGCCGGCTGGCGCATCGCCAGCGTCAAGCAGGAACTCGAAGCGGACGAGCGCCCGGCGCGCGAATTCGTCATCGACGGCGACACCCATCTGCGCGAACTGCAGGCGCGCCGCGCCGAACTGACGGACGAGCAAGGCACCCAGATCGCCGAAGTGGAAGCGGCGCTGGTGGAAGCCGGCGCCTGGAGCGCGGCCTCGCGCGCCGAGCAACTACTGGCCGGCCTGGGTTTCAAGCCGGCCGAATGGATGCAGCCGGTAGAGAGCTTTTCCGGCGGCTGGCGCATGCGTCTGGCGCTGGCCCGCGCGCTGATGGCCCCGTCCGAATTGCTGCTGCTGGACGAGCCCACCAACCACCTGGATCTGGACGCCATGCTGTGGCTGGAGAAATGGCTGGCCGCCTATCCCGGCACCGTCATGCTGATCTCCCACGACACCGAGTTCCTGGACGCGGTCGCCAAATCCATCCTGCACTTCGACCACGCCAAGCTGGTGCGCTATCGCGGCGGCTATGGCGACTTCCTGACGCAGCGCGCCGAGCGCCTGCGCCAGACCAGCATCGCCTACGAACGCCAGACCCGCGAGGCGGCCCGGCTGCAAGGCTTCATCGACCGCTTCAAGGCCAAGGCGTCCAAGGCCAAGCAGGCGCAAAGCCGCGTCAAGGCGCTGGCCCGCATGCAGGTGCTGGCGCCCTTGCACGCCGAAGCGGGCATCGACATCCGCATCCCCTCGCCCGATCAGGTGCCGGATCCGCTCCTGACCCTGGAACACCTGTCGGCTGGCTATACGGATGCCGACGGCAACGCCGTGCCGATCCTGCGCGACGTGACGCTGATGGTGCGCGCCGGCAGCCGCGTCGGCGTGCTGGGCGCCAACGGCGCCGGCAAGAGCACGCTGATCAAGACCCTGGCCGAGGAACTGCCGGTGCAGGCGGGCGAACGACGCGCGTCGCGCGGCCTGGCGATCGGCTATTTCCATCAGCACCAGCTGGACATGCTGGACGTGGACAGCACGCCCATCGCTCATCTGGCGCGCCTGGCCCCCGACGCTCGCGAACAAGAACTGCGCAACTACCTGGGCGGCTTCGGCTTTTCGGGCGACACGGTGACCAGCAAGGTCGGCCCCATGTCCGGCGGCGAAAAAGCGCGCCTGGCGCTATCCCTGATCGTCTGGCAAAAACCCAACCTGCTGCTGCTGGACGAACCCAGCAACCACTTGGACGTGGAAACTCGCGAGGCACTGGCCGCGGCGCTGGCGGACTTCGGCGGCAGCATGCTGCTGGTCTCGCATGACCGCCATCTGCTGCGCACCACCGTGGACAGCTTCTGGATCGTGGCCGATGGCGCGGTGTGCGAGTTCGACGGCGACCTGGAAGACTACCGGGACTGGCTCGCCGCCCGTAACGCCGGCGAACGCGCCGAGGCCGCGCGCGAGAACTCGGAAGGCAACGAGCCGGTCGTCGACCGCAAGGCCCAGCGCCGCGCCGAGGCCGAGCAACGCCAACGCCTGTCGGCCCTGCGCAAGCCGCTGGAATCCAAGCTTGCCAAGGTCGAGTCCGAAATGGAGAAGCTGCGCGCCAAGCTGCACGCGCTGGACGCCGTCATCGCCGACCCGGACCTGTACTCGGACGCGCGCCGCGCCGAACGCCAGAAGGTCATGGCCGAACACGGCGAACACGGCAAGCGCATGGACGAGCTGGAAGAACAGTGGCTGGAAATCCAGGGCTCGCTGGAAGAGATCGAACAGTCCGAGGCCTGACGGCTTGCGGCGGGCACCCTGCCCGCCGCTGCTCACCTTAGCCTTCTTGCTCGTGGGCCTGACCAGCAACGAAACTACGAGTACGGACGCTCGCGCAGGCGGGTGTGGTGGTCAATCACGGTGTCGATCACTTCACGCAGTATCGTTTCGCCAAGAGCGGGCGGTACGCCCGCCTCTTGCGCCAGGCGGCGGATGCGCTCGACTTGCTGCTCCTCGCGCTGGGGATCCACCAGGTCCATGCCCAGGTCGCGCTTGAGCTCGCCTATCATGTCCGTGCAACGGAACCGCACGCCCAGCAACAGCATGATCTGCTGGTCGATTTCATCGACCTCGGCGCGCAGCGACGCCAGCTCGGCTTTGGGAGAATCGTTGTTGGCCATGTCTGTCAACCCTGAACAATATCGAGTTTGGCGATGCCCAGCGCCAAGGTCTTGGCGCCCACGTCGCGGAACTGGATTTCAGCCTGGGCGTCCTGCCCTGCGCCGCTCAAGCCGACAATCGTGCCCTCGCCAAACCGCGCGTGGAGCACGCCCTGACCCACACGATACTGCTTGTCGCCCACCGTGACGCCAGTGGTGACGCTGCGCGCTTGACGCGGCGCAATGGTATTGGTGGCCTTGCGTCCGAAAGCGTCGCCGCGATTGCCGCCGCCCCAGCCCGCGCCCGTGCCGCCGACCTGGGCCAAACCAGCCTTGGGCGACAGCCACTTCAAGTGCTGTTCCGGAATTTCGTCCAGGAAGCGGGAACGCATGGCGTAGCGCGTCTGGCCATGCAGCATCCGGCTTTGCGCCAAGCTGATGTACAGGCGCTGGCGCGCGCGCGTGATGGCCACGTACATGAGGCGGCGTTCTTCCTCCAGCCCGGAAGCTTCCAGGACGCTGTTCTCGTGCGGGAACAGCCCCTCTTCCAGGCCGGTGATGAACACGGCGTCGAACTCCAGGCCCTTGGCCGCATGCACGGTCATGAGCTGCACGGCGTCCTGGCCCTGCTGGGCCTGGTTGTCGCCGGCTTCCAGCGCCGCATGCGACAGGAACGCCGCCAGCGGGGTCAGGCCGTCCGACGCCACGATGGGTGCGTCCACCACGCCTGCGTTGAGCGTGGACGCCGTGTCCTGTTCGGGCACCACGCCGGCGGGCATGCCGTCGTAGTTTTCCTCGGACGCGAACACGGCCGCGGCGGTGATCAGTTCGTTCAGGTTTTCAAGCCGTTCCGCGCCTTCGCGTTCGGCCTTGTAGTGCGCGTTCAGGCCGCTGTTCTCGAGCATGTGCTCGACCATTTCCGGCAACGGCAGGTCGCGCGTCTCTTCGATCAGGCGATGGATCAGCTGCGCGAACTGCGCCAGATTGGAGCCGCCCTTGCCGGGCACCAGGGCCACGGCCGCGTACAGACTGGTGTCGTGCGCGCGCGCGGCATCGCCCAATTGCTCCAGCGTGCGCGCGCCGATGCCGCGCGTGGGAAAGTTGACGACCCGCATCCACGAGGTGTCGTCGTGCGGGTTGGCCATCAGGCGCAGGTAGGCCAGCGCGTGCTTGATTTCCTGGCGTTCGAAAAAGCGCAGGCCGCCGTAGACCTTATAGGGAATGCCAGCGGAAAAGATGGCGTGTTCCAGCACGCGCGACTGCGCGTTGCTGCGGTAGAGCACGGCGATCTCGCGGCGCAGGCTGCCTTCGCGGATCAGGGAGCGGATCTCGTCCACGATCCACTGCGCTTCCATGCCGTCGGACGGCTGCTCGATGACGCGCACCGGTTCGCCATCGCCCTGCTCGGTCCAGAGATTCTTGCCCAGCCGGCCGGTGTTGTGGCCGATCAGCGCGTTGGCCGAATCCAGGATGTGGCCAAAGGAACGGTAGTTCTGCTCCAGGCGGATCACGGTGCCGCGCGCGTAGTCGCGCTCGAAGTCGGCCATGTTGCCAACGTTGGCGCCGCGGAACGCGTAGATGGACTGGTCGTCGTCGCCCACCGCGAAGATCGCGGCGCCGCCGCCAGCCAACAGGCGCAGCCACTTGTACTGCAGCGTGTTGGTGTCCTGGAACTCGTCGACCAGGATGTGGCGGAAGCGGCGCTGGTAGTGCTCGCGCACGGGCGCGTTGCGCGACAGCAGTTCATAGGCGCGCAGCAGCAACTCGGCGAAGTCCACCACGCCCTCGCGCAGGCACTGGGCCTCGTAGAGCTGGTAGATCTCGATCAGGCGGCGACGATGGGCGTCGTAGGCTTCGACGTCGGCCGGACGCAAGCCCTCTTCCTTGGAGCCGTTGATGAAGCGCTGCACATCGCGGGGGGGATACTTTTCGTCGTCGACGCCGTTGGCCTTCATCAGCCGCTTGATCGCCGCGAGCTGGTCGGTGACGTCCAGGATCTGGAAGCTCTGCGGCAGACCGGCATCGCGGTGATGCGCACGCAGCATGCGATTGCACAGGCCGTGGAAGGTGCCGATCCACAGGCCGCGCGTGTCGATCGGCAGGATAGCCGACATGCGCGCGAGCATCTCGCGCGCCGCCTTGTTGGTGAACGTGACCGCCAGAAGCCCAAAAGGCGAGGCCTGGCCGGTTTGAATCAGCCAGGCCATGCGGGTGGTGAGCACCCGGGTCTTGCCGCTGCCCGCCCCGGCCAGGACCAGGGCGTGCTGCGGTTCTAACGTTACTGCGGCGCGTTGTTCAGGATTGAGCTTCTCTAGCATCATGCCGCGTAGCGGCGCAGACGTTGAGCGAATTGCTCGAGCCCGGCGATGCCGCTTTGCTGGGCGCGCTGGCACCAGGCCTGCAGGTCATGAAGGAGCTGTTCGCTGCTGGCGCTGGAGCTTTCCCAGATGCGGCCGAGTTCGCGGCGCATCTGCACCAGCGTGGCCAGCGACTTGTTCTGGGCGATGGCCTTGTC
This sequence comes from Achromobacter sp., assembly GCF_036567245.1. GTDB lineage: Bacteria > Pseudomonadota > Gammaproteobacteria > Burkholderiales > Burkholderiaceae_B > Achromobacter. Next base: position 23,940 of record NZ_DATCUY010000697.1, read on the forward strand.
CACGGCGGCGACCTGTTCCGGCTGGAGGATGTCCTCGTTGCGGTGGATCGCGCGGCGCACGCTGTGCAACTGGGTCCAGTCGCATTCGGCGCTACCCTTGTTGCGCGAATCCTTCAACTTGGCCAGCTCTTCGCGGGCCGCGCTCTTGATCACGTCCGCATAGCGGGCCATGACTTCGTAGCGGTGCGTGATCACGCCCTGCAGGGTGCGCAGGTCGATGCCGGTCTTGCTGTCGTCCAGCTTGAGCTTGGGCGCAACCTTCTTGATCTTGGCCAGGCCGAAGAACTTCAGGATGTTGATGTAGCACCAGCCAATGTCGAATTCGTACCACTTGGCCGAGAACTTGGCCGACGTGCCGTGGGCGTGGTGGTTGTTGTGCAGCTCTTCGCCGCCGATCACGATGCCCCAGGGGAACACGTTGGTGCTGGTGTCCGGGCTGTTGTAGTTGCGGTAGCCCCAGTAGTGGCCGATGCCGTTGACGACGCCGGCGGCCCAGAAGGGAATCCACGCCATCTGCACGGCCCACACCGTGACGCCCATGGCGCCGAACAGCGCGATGTCGATGGCGAGCATGGTCAGCACGCCCCACAGGCTGTGCTTGCTGTAGACGTTGCGCTCGAGCCAGTCGTCAGGCGTGCCGTGGCCGAACTTGGCCATGGTTTCCTTGTTGTTCGATTCTTCGCGGTACAGTTCCGCGCCGCGGAACAGCACCTTCCAGATGCCGAACAGGATGGGCGAATGGGGATCGCCTTCCTTTTCGCACTTGGCGTGGTGCTTGCGGTGAATGGCCACCCATTCCTTGGTGACCATGCCGGTCGTCATCCAGAGCCAGAAGCGGAAGAAGTGCATGACGGCCGGATGCAGATCCAGACCACGGTGCGCTTGGCTGCGATGGAGGAAGACCGTGACCGACACAATCGTGATGTGCGTCACAACCAGAGTGAACACGACGACCTGCCACCAGGTAGCTTGGGTCAGACCGCCGGCAATGAAGGAAAGGATGTAATCCATAAAGCTGTTAGGAGCCTCGCTAGAGAAGTGCCTGGAGTTTAGCTTACCTTGACCGACTTATGACAAGGTAGTTTCAAAATAGTTTTTGAGCGAAATCAAGGACTAAGCCCCGGTTTTTGAGGGCAAAAAACCACTCTCGCCGCCGGAAACGAAGGTTGCGAGACCGAGCCTTGCGGCACGCGGCGCTAGGGCCGTCCTCCCCAGGGAACGTGGGGGGCATACGCGAAGGCGCAAGGTTTGGGCTGGATTTCGCCGTTAAAGTTCCTGTCAGCAAGGCATCCGGTCTTGAAGCGGACTTGCGGCTGGCGCACACTGCGGGTGCTTTACTGACCAAACTGTCTCTTTTGCCCCACTGATGTTGCCGAAAAAAATACGTCCCCATTTAATTTACGCCCTGGCCGCGCTGGGAATGGCGCTGCCCTCCTCCGTTCCTGCGCAGACGATGAAATCGGGCGACGTCGCCGTGCTGGCCTCGTACTACGAGATCCGCGGATCGGACTGCCTGGCGCTGCGCGCGCCGCGGGTATCGCTGACCATGATGCCGCGCCTGGGCAAGGCCAACATCATGCAGACGCGCGGCCAGTCCAGCGATTCCGGCCGCTGCGCGTATCAGACCGTGCCGGTGTCCCAGGTGGTCTACCAGGCGGACCAGGCGGGCAGTGACGCCCTGGCCTGGGAGGTGAAGTACCAGAACAAAACCCTGGGCACGAGGCGCTACAGCGCCACGGTGGTGGTGACGCCGGGTCCCTGACCCGGCGCTCCCGTTCAGGCCGGCTGATCCTGCGGGCCGGCCGCGGCTTCCTCGGCCGGCGCGTCGGCAGGCGCATCGTCGGCAGACGTTTCAGCCGGAACGTCTTCGGCGTTCGCCGCCTCACCGTCCTCAGCCCCGGCCGCGGCGCCCTTCTTCCTGCGTTCGAACACCGCGGCAAAGAAGCCGTCGGTGCCGTGCACGTCGGGGCGCAGTTGCACGTAGGGTCCTTCCAGCTTCAGGGTTTCGCAGCGGGCAGCCAGGATCTCGGCGGCGTCCAGGCGTTCGAAATCGGGGTGGCTGGCCAGGAAGCGCTCGGCCTGCACCTCGTTTTCCTCGGCCAGCAGGCTGCAGGTGGCGTAAACCAGGCGTCCGCCCGGGGCCACGCAGCGCGCCGCGCTGTTCAGGATGCGTTCCTGGAGCTGGCCCAGTTCGGCCAGCGCCTCGGGATGCTGGCGCCATTTCAGGTCAGGGTTGCGGCGCAGGGTGCCGATGCCGCTGCACGGGGCATCGACCAGCACGCGCTGGGCCTTGCCGGCCAGGCGTTTCACGCGAGCGTCGTTTTCGCTGTCGATGACCACGGGCACCACGTTCGACAGGCCGCTGCGCGCGAAGCGCGGCTTGGCGCGCGCCAGGCGCGCCGCCGACACGTCGAATGCGTACAGGCGGCCGGTGGAGCGCATCAGCGCGCCCAGCAGCAGCGTCTTGCCGCCCGCGCCGGCGCAGAAGTCGATGATCATTTCGCCACGACGCGGCGCCACCAGCAAGGCCAGCAACTGGCTGCCCTCGTCCTGGACCTCGATGCTGCCGTTCTCGAATTGCGGCCAGCGATTGATGGCCGGGCGGCCTTCCATGCGGATGCCCCAGGGCGAATACGGCATGGCCACGGGCTCGTAGCGGCCGGCGCCCTGCTGCAATTCGGTCAGCATGGCGTCGCGTTCGGCCTTCAGCGGGTTGACGCGCAGGTCCAGGCTGGCTTGGCGGTTCAGCGCCTCGATCAGGGTTTCGGGGCTGTCCATGGCGCCCAGGCGCTCGTCCAGCCAGTCCGGGATACTGCCGCGCACCGCGCGCGGCAGCGTCGCCAGGTCGATCTGCGACACGCGCTGCAGCCATTCGGCTTCGGCGGCGTCCATGCCGTCGGCCAGCGCTTCGGCGCCCAGCGTCGCGGCCAGGCCCAGGATGGCCAGGCGACGCGAAGCGGGACCGACACCGCTTTCGCCGAACTGGCGGTAGCGGCGCAGATGGCGCAGCACGTCGTAGACGGCCTCAGCGACTTCGGAACGGTCGCGCGCGCCCAGATTGGGGTGGTGGCGCAGCCAGTGCGACAGGGCCGCGTCGGCCGGATAAGTCCACTGCAGGATTTCACCCAGGACGCGCTGCACCTGGTCGATGCGGATGGCCGCATGCGATTGGCGCGGGCGGTTGAATTGGGGCTTCTGCGGCGCACGGTCCTGGCCGCCATCCCCGCCGCGCGGGCCTGCGTATTGGCCGCGCTCGCTGCCACGATCGTCGCCTCGCGGGGAGCCGTAGGACGGCCGCGAGTCCGGACGGCCTTCGCGGCGGTCCGAACCGTAGGAAGCGCGCTCGCCGCCACGGTTTTCACCGCGCGGGGCATCATAGGACGGACGTGGGCCCGGACGGCCTTCGCGGCGTTCCGAACCATAGGAGGCGCGCTCGCCGCCGCGGTTTTCACCGCGCGGGGCGTCATAGGACGGACGCGCGCCCGGACGGCCTTCGCGACGCTCCGAACCGTAGGAAGCGCGTTCGCCCCCACGGCTTTCGCCGCGCGGAGCGTCATAGGACGGACGCGGCGCCGGACGAGCGCCGGAGCGCTCGTCGCGGCTGCCGCCGGAACGGTCTTCCCGGGCGCCGTCACGCGCGTTTGGTGCGCGGACGTCACGGGCGTCGCCCTTGGGGCGCGAGAAGAAGGACCGACCGTCGCGGCCTTCGGAGGCGCCCCTGGCGGCGCCTGCCGGACGAGAACGCGGGGATTGGGGTTTAGTCATGGTGTATTCCAATAGGGCGGAGGGCTTCCGCCCAAAAAATGCGATTCAGCGCCGCGCTCAAGCGGCCTGCGACCAGGCAAAAAGGCGATCAGGATCGCCCTGTACGTTCACCCGGTGGTCACTGGTCAGGGTAACCCGGCCTTCGGCGAGCCAGCGCACCGCCGCCGGAAAAGCGCGGTGCTCCACGGCCAGCACACGCTCGGCCAGCGCTTCGGGCGTATCGCCCGCCAGGACCGGCACGCAGCCCTGGGCGATGATGGGACCATGGTCCAGCACCGGCGTGACGAAGTGCACGGTGCAGCCATGCACGCGCACCCCGGTCGCCAGCGCCTGGGCGTGCGTGTGCAGCCCCGGGAAAGCCGGCAGCAGCGAGGGATGAATGTTCACCAGCCGGCCGGCGTAGTGATTGACGAAGCCGGGCGTCAGCACACGCATGAAGCCCGCCAGGATGACGTAATCGGGTACGTAGCGGTCGATTTCGGCGGCCAGCGCGGCGTCGAAGGCTTCGCGGCTGGCGTAGTCCTTGTGGTACAGCGCGCCGGTGGGGATGCCCTGGTGGGCCGCCCATTCCAGGCCCGCGGCGTCGGGCTTGCTGGCGATGACGGCGGCGACTTCGGCTGGCCAGCCCTCATTGCGGCAGGCTTCGGCCAATGCCTGCATGTTGCTGCCGCGTCCCGAGATCAGGATGACGATGCGGCGCTTGGTGGTAGATATTTCCGGCAAGATAAGGAATTCCAAGGGAAATCGGGCCCGTCCGTCCTCCAGAATTCCGCGTGCGGCAACAGCCTGGACGCCCGTCTGGAGGAAACAGGAACAAACCCGGAATCCAAAATTGTAAACTCTCGCTCGTGAAACCATCGCTGCGCATCTACCGATCCCTGCCCCCGCCCGACCGGCGCGCCCCTTGCGCGCTGACGATCGGCAACTTCGACGGCGTCCACCGCGGACACCAGGCCATGTTGGCGCGCGTCTGTCAGGTCGCGCGCGACCGCAACCTGACGCCCGCCGTGATGACCTTCGAGCCGCATCCGCGGGAGTATTTCGCCACCCTGAATCAACGCCCGGAACTGGCGCCCACCCGCATTTCGGGCTTGCGCGACAAGCTGGCCGCGCTGGCGCGCTACGGCATCTCCCAGGTCGTGGTGGAACGCTTCAACGCGCGGCTGGCTGAAATGTCGGCCAACGCCTTCATCGAGCAACTGCTGGTCCAGGGCCTGCGCGCCAAATGGCTGCTGGTGGGCGAGGATTTCCGCTTCGGCCACAAGCGCAGCGGCGACATCGACCTGCTGCGCGAGGCCGGCCTGCGCCATGGCTTCGAGGTGCAGACGCTGGCGGACGTGACCGACCAGCAAGGCCACCGGATATCCAGTTCCGAGGTGCGCACCGCGCTGGCGGTGGGCGACCTGGAACGCGCCCGCCACCTGCTGGGCCACCCGTATCACATCAGCGGCCACGTGATCCACGGCCAGAAGCTGGGCCGCACGCTGGGCTTCCCCACCATGAACCTGCGGGTGGCCGAGCGCTGCGCCGCGCGCTCCGGCATCTACGTGGTGCAGGTCTACGGCCTGGCCGACCGTCCGCTGCCGGCAGTCGCCAGCCTGGGCGTGCGCCCCACCGTCGAAGACCGCGGCCGCGTGCTGCTGGAGTCGCACCTGCTCGACGAGACCGTCGACGCTTACGGTAAACTCGTACGCGTCGAATTCCTGCAAAAGCTGCGGGACGAAGAAAAATTTCCTGACCTCCCTTCCCTGACTGCCGCCATCGCCGAAGACGCGCGAAACGCGCGCGCCTATTTTGCCGTTCATGGACTATAAAAAGACCCTCAACCTGCCCGATACCTCCTTCCCCATGCGGGGCGACCTCGCCAAGCGCGAGCCCGCCTGGATTTCGCAGTGGGAGGAAAACCACGTCTACCAGGCGATCCGCGCCGCCAGCCGCGGCCGGCCGCGCTTCGTGCTGCACGACGGCCCGCCCTACGCCAACGGCGACATCCACATCGGCCACGCGGTCAACAAGATCCTGAAGGACATCATCGTCAAGAGCCGCAACATGGCCGGCTATGACGCGCATTACGTGCCGGGCTGGGACTGTCACGGCATGCCGATCGAAATCCAGATCGAAAAGAAGTACGGCAAGCATCTGCCCGTGGCCGAAGTGCAGTCCAAGGCTCGCGCCTACGCGCTCGAACAGATCGACCGCCAGCGCAAGGATTTCAAGCGCCTGGGCGTGCTGGGCGAGTGGGATCGTCCCTACATGACGATGAACTTCAGCAATGAAGCCGACGAAATCCGCGCGCTGGGCCGCATCCTGGACAAGGGCTATGTGTTCCGCGGCCTGAAGCCCGTGAACTGGTGCTTCGACTGCGGCTCGGCCCTGGCCGAAGCCGAAGTCGAATACGCCGACCGCGTCGACCCGGCGGTGGACGTGGCCTTCCCGTTCGCCGAACACGCCAAGCTGGCCAGCGCCTTCGGCCTGGACTCGGTGGACGACGGCGCCATCGTCATCTGGACCACCACGCCCTGGACCATCCCGTCCAACCAGGCGCTGAACCTGCATCCCGAAATCGAATACGCGCTGGTGCGCGTGTCGCCCGTGCCCAAGTTCGGCCCCCTGCTGCTGATCGCCAAGGAGCGCGTCGAAGCCTGCCTGAAGGCCTGGAACCTCGAAGGCGAAGTCATCGCCACGGCCCCGGGCGCGGCGCTGTCGGGCATCGAATTCCGCCATCCGCTGGCGCAATTCAACGCTGCCTACGACCGCAAGTCGCCCGCCTACCTGGGCGACTACGTGACGGCCGACTCGGGCACCGGCGTGGTGCACTCGGCGCCGGCCTACGGCATCGAGGACTTTGTGTCGTGCAAGGAGCACGGCATGAAGGACACCGACTTCATCAGCCCGGTCATGGGCGACGGCAAGTACGTGGACAGCCTGGCGCTGTTCGGCGGCCTGTCGATCTGGGACGCCAACCCCAAGATCGTCGAGGCGCTGCAGGAAGCCGGCGCCCTGATGCACGTGGAAAAGCACAAGCACAGCTACATGCACTGCTGGCGCCACAAGACCCCGATCATCTACCGCGCCACCAGCCAGTGGTTCGCCGGCATGGACGTGACGCCCAAGGACGGCAGCCCGACTCTGCGCGAATCGGCGCTGGCCGGCATCGACGCCACCGCCTTCTATCCGGCCTGGGGCCGCGCCCGCCTGCACGCCATGATCGCCAACCGTCCGGACTGGACCCTGTCGCGCCAGCGCCAGTGGGGCACGCCGATGGCCTTCTTCGTGCACAAGGAAACCGGCGCACTGCATCCGCGCACCGCCGAACTGCTGGAACAGGTGGCGCAGCGCGTCGAACAAGGCGGCATCGAAGCCTGGCAGACGCTGGATCTGCGCGAACTGCTGGGCGACGAAGCCGACCAGTACGAAAAGAACCGCGACACGCTGGACGTGTGGTTCGACTCGGGCAGCACCCACGCCACGGTGCTGGGCGGCAAGGACGGCGATTTCGCCGGCTCGCACGGCGCTGAACTGGCCTGGCCCGCCGACCTGTACCTGGAAGGCTCGGACCAGCATCGCGGCTGGTTCCATTCGTCCCTCCTGACCGGCTGCATGCTTTACGGCCAGCCGCCCTACAAGGCCCTGCTGACGCATGGCTTCGTGGTGGACGGCCAGGGCCGCAAGATGAGCAAGTCGGTGGGCAACGTGATCGCCCCGCAAAAGGTGTCCGACTCGCTGGGCGCGGAAATCCTGCGCCTGTGGGTGGCCTCCACCGATTACTCGGGCGAACTGTCCATCTCGGACGAGATCCTCAAGCGCGTGGTCGAAGGCTACCGCCGCATCCGCAACACGCTGCGCTTCCTGCTGGCCAACCTGGCCGACTTCGACGCCGTGACGCAGGCCGTGCCCTACGGCGAACTCTTCGAGATCGACCGCTACGCGCTGGCCATGACGGCGCAGATGCAGGCGGAAATCCAGGGCAACTACGAGCGCTACGACTTCCACCCGGCCGTCTCGCGCCTGCAGACGTTCTGCTCGGAAGACCTGGGCGCGTTCTACCTGGACATCCTGAAGGACCGCCTGTACACCTCGGCCGTGGACAGCCGCGCGCGCCGCTCGGCCCAGACGGCCCTGCTGGACATCACGCAGACGCTGCTCAAGCTGATGGCCCCGATCCTGTCCTTCACGGCCGAGGAAGCCTGGAAGGAACTGGTCAACTCGGCCCTGAAGAACCAGGCCGACGCCGCCCGCACCACCATCTTCACCGAGGTCTACCACGCCCTGCCGCCGTTCGCGGACGCAGACGCCTTGTCGGCCAAGTGGACCCGCCTGCGCGCCATCCGCGCCGAAGTCCAGCGCAAGCTGGAAGAAGTGCGCACGGCCGGCGACATCGGTTCGTCGCTGCAGGCCGAGGTGGATCTGTACGCCAATGGCGCCGACCAGGAACTGCTGGCCAGCCTGGGCGACGACCTGCGCTTCGTGCTGATCGTCTCGCGCGCCACCGTGCATGCGGGTGAAGGCGAGACCCGCATCGAGGTCACGCCGTCGTCGCACAAGAAGTGCGAGCGCTGCTGGCACTGGCGCCTGGACGTGGGCCAGGACGCTGACCACCCAGAGATCTGCGGCCGCTGCGTGTCCAACCTGTTCGGCTCGGGCGAAGCCCGCGACAAGGCTTGAGCATGGCCCGCCCCTCCGAACCCGGAGTGACGGGCGCCACTGCCCCCGCCCGCGCCGCGCCGGCGCGCGTGGGCGGCTGGCTGGCCCTGGCATTGCTCATCATCGTGCTGGACCAGCTGACCAAGGTCTACTTCAACACCTCGTTCCAGTATGGCGAGCGCGTCAACGTGCTGCCGGTCTTCGACTTCACGTTGATGTACAACCGCGGCGCCGCGTTCAGCTTCCTGGCGTCCGAGGAAGGCTGGCAGCGCTGGCTGTTCACCGGCCTGGGTTGCGTGGCGGCGGTGGTCATCACCATCATCCTGCGCCGCACCCACGGCCAGCCGCGCTTCAGCCTGGCGCTGACCCTGATCCTGGGCGGCGCCATCGGCAACGTCATCGACCGCGTGGTCTACGGCCACGTGGTGGACTTCCTGCTGTTCTACTGGAACGACTCCTACTTTCCCGCCTTCAACCTGGCGGACGTGGGGATCAGCTGCGGCGCCATCCTGCTGGTGCTGGACGAGCTGCTGCGGGGCCGCAAGGCCAAGGCCCAGGCCTGAAAACGGCCCGGCCGGGGCGCCCGCCATGCCCCGGCCTCCCCCCTCTTTCCCACGGTTTTTGTCCTGCTTGATGCCCCCTGAACGCATCGCGAACGGCGCAATGCCGCAATGCAGAATAAAATCACTGTCCGTTCCTCGTTTACACGGCGCTGAACCCGCCGCCTCCCTCATGCTCGACCTCGCCCGCAAACGCATCGTCCTCGGCCTGACCGGCGGTATCGCCTGCTACAAAATCGCTGAACTGGTGCGGCGCATGACCGAACAAGGCGCCACCGTCGACGTGGTGATGACCGAGGCGGCCACGCACTTCATCACCCCGGTCACCATGCAGGCCTTGTCGGGCCGCCCGGTGTTCGTGGATGCGTGGGACGCCCGCGTGCCCAACAACATGGCGCACATCGACCTGACGCGCGGCGCGGACGCGGTGCTGATCGCGCCCGCCAGCGCCGACTTCATGGCCAAGCTGGCCCACGGCATGGCCGACGACCTGCTGTCCACGCTATGCCTGGCGCGCGCCTGTCCCTTGCTGGTCGCGCCCGCCATGAACCGCGAGATGTGGGCCAACCCGGCCACGCAGCGCAACGTCGAGCAATTGCGCGCCGACGGCATCAGCGTGCTGGGCCCGTCCGCTGGCGAACAGGCCTGCGGCGAAACCGGCGACGGCCGCATGCTGGAAGCGCATGAACTGCTGACCGACCTGATCGCCTTCTTCCAGCCCAAGCTGCTGGCCGGCCGCCACGTGCTGCTGACCGCCGGCCCCACTTCCGAACCCGTGGATCCGGTGCGCGTGCTGAGCAACCGTTCTTCGGGCAAGACCGGCTACGCGCTGGCGCGCGCCGCACGCGAGGCCGGCGCCCGCGTCACGCTGATCACCGGCGCCACCTTCCTGCAAGTCCCGCGCGGCGTCACCGCGCTGTCGGTCACCACCGCGCGCCAGATGCACGACGCCGTGATGGCCAGCGCGGCCGACGCCGACATCTTCATTGCCGTGGCCGCCGTGGCGGACTGGCGCGTCAAAAACGTCAGCAACCAGAAGCTGAAGAAGACCAGCGAAGGCGGCGGCGCGCCCGTGATGGAATTCGAACCCAATCCGGACATCCTGGCCGAAGTCGCCAAGCTGCCCAATGGCCCCTGGTGCGTGGGCTTCGCCGCCGAAACCGAAAAGCTGGCCGAACATGCCGAAGCCAAGCGCACGCGCAAGGGCATTCCGCTGCTGGTGGGCAACCTGGCGCACAAGGTCATGGACGCAGACACCACCGAACTGGTGCTGTTCGACGAACAAGGCACCCATCCCCTGCCCGCCGGCGACAAGCTGGACGCGGCGCGGCGCCTGATCGCCGAAATCGCCGCCCGGCTACCCGAATAAAAAGCCAGGCCCCGCGGTATGGCCTGGCTGCTGATGAACCCCTGTCCCTGGACAGGGGTTTTTCTTTGCTGACATGCTTGCCGCGAGCCTGGCCGCGCTTAGTGGATGTGTTCCTCCGCCGAACGGTCATCCTGCTCCATCTGCAGCGTCGTATGGTGCAAGTCGAAATCCGCCTGCAAGCGGGTCTCGATGGCGCGACGCACCTGTTCGCCGTCCGCCCCGGCCGCCAGCACCACGTGGCCCGTCAGCATCGGATTGCTCTGCGTCACCGCCCAAAGATGGATATCGTGGATGGAGGCCACGCCAGCCGTGCCGGCGATGGCATCGCGCACCGCCTGCAGGCTCATGCCCGGCGGCACGCCTTCGAGCAGGATGTTCACGCACTCGCGCAGCAGCACCCATGTGCGCGGGAACACCATGAAGCCTATGCCCACCGCCAGCGCGGAATCCACCCAGCGCCAGCCCGTGAACCAGATGAGCACGGCGCCGACGATCACGCCTATCGAACCCAGCATGTCGGCCCATACCTCCAGGTAGGCGCCCTTCACGTTCAGGCTCTCGTCCTTCGCGCTTGCCAACAGGCGCATCGAAATCAGGTTGACGATCAGCCCAACCACGGCGACGGCCAGCATCCCCAGCGACTGGATGTCCTGCGGCGCCGACAGGCGCTGATAGGCTTCGTACAGGATGTAGAAGGCGACGCCCAGCAGCACCAGCGCGTTGACCGCCGCCGCCAGGATCTCGAAGCGGGCGTAGCCGTAGGTGCGCATCAGGTCGGCCGCCTTGCGGCCCGCGCGTATCGCCACCAGCGCCAGCAGCAGCGCCATGGCGTCGGTCAGCATGTGCATGGCATCGGAAATCAATGCCAGGCTGCCTGTAATCATCCCGCCCGCGATCTCGACCAGCATGAAGCTGCCGGTCAGGGCCAGGGCGACCCAGAGGCGGGATTCGGGCAAGGCGCGCACGTCACCGTGCTGATGGTTGTCGCTCATGACAGTCCTAGTCGTGGCCAGGCCTCATGAAAAAGCCTGAAGCCGCTTCAGGGTCAAGCACGGCGGCGTGGGCCATGAAAAAACCCTCCGTTTCAGCGGAGGGTTTTGGGGGCTGCCCGGCTTACTGCTCCAGGCTGATGTTGGCCGCCTTGACGATGTCGGCCCATTGCTGGCGGTCCTTCTGCAGGAATTGGCCGAACTGCTCAGGCGTCATGCCCGTGACCGGCTCGGAACCCAGGCCGGCCATCTTCTCGACCAGCGCGGGCTGCTTCAGCACGTCCTGCATGGCCGCGTAGTAGGCGGCCAGCACGTCGGCGGGCAGGCCGGCGGGCGCGAACACGCCTTGCCAGGTCGGCATGTCGAAGCCCTTCAAGCCCTGCTCATCCAGCGTCGGCACATTGGGCAGCTGCGGCGCGCGCTTGATCGAGGCCACGGCGATGGCCTTGACCTTGCCTTGCGAGGCCAGCGGCGCGGCGGTGGAGATGTTGTCCATCGTCATGGCGATGTGGCCGCCCAGCAGGTCGGTGATGACGGGCGCGGCGCCGCGGTAGGCGGCGTGCGGTACCTTCACGCCCAGCTTGTACAGCATGGTCTCGGCGATCAGGTGGTTGGAAATGCCCACGCCAGCGGTGCCGTAGGTGGCGGTCGGCGTCTTCTGGAAATACTCCTTCAGCTCGGCCAGGTTGTTGGCCGGCACGTCCTTGTTGACGATGACCACATTGGGCTGCACAGCGGCCAGCGTGATGGGCGTGAAATCCGCCGGCTTGTAGGTCGTGCCCTTGGGATTCAGGACATGGGTGATGGCCATGGAACCAGCGGCGGCGATGCCGATGGTGTAGCCGTCGGCCGGCGACTGGGCCAGGCGATAGGCCATGATGTTGCCGCCGGCGCCGGCCAGGTTTTCGACCACGACCGGTTGGCCCAGGCGCTGCGACAGCGGTTCGGCCAAGAGGCGTGCCAGGGTATCGGCGGAACCGCCAGGCGCGAAGCCCACCAAGAGGCGCACGGGCTTGGTGGGCTTCCAGGTGTCGGCGGCAAAGGCCGGCGCGGCCGTCAGGGTTGTGACGGCGAACAATGCGCCAGCGGCGCGATGCAGAGTACGGCTGAACATGAAAAACACTCCCAACGATTGATTGACGAAGCCCGCTTCGTCTCCTCTCGCCGCTCGTCCGCCCCGGCCTTGCCGCGCATCGCTGTGCGCGGCAAGGCCGGAACGGTTCCCGCGGCGTTATTCCAGTATTTGCGCCAGCGTCTGCGCCACCATGCGGTTGGACAGCAGCACCGGCCGGCCCGAGGCTTGCGCCACCGCCTGGCGCATGCGCTCGACGTAGCCCATGCAATGCATCACGATCAGGTCGCAGGACGCGAGTTCGCGGCCTGCCTGCTCGAAGTTGCGCGCGGCCTGCGCCGCGTCGGCTTCGTAGGGCGAGGCATGCACGACCAGGGTCTCGCAGGACAGCGGCACGACCATGTGGAAAGCGTCGACCTGCGCCTCCAGCGGCACCACCAGCCCCACCTTGCGGCAATGCTCGGCCAGGCCGGCGACCAGATGGTCCACCACCTGCTGCGGTTCGACCACCAGCGTGCGCATCGGCGCGATCGCGGTGCCGGTGCACAGCGGCACCAGCACGTCATAGCCCGCGGCGTCGGCCTGGCGCATGACTTCGGCCAGCCGCGCCTCGGCTGCCGCCGCGTCCAGTTCGATCTGCGAGCCGTCGCGCATGCGGGTGGCAAAGCGGTACTCGCCCGGCTTGGGCGCCAGCTCGGCCAGGCCGGCGGCGTCCAGGCCATCGAGCGCGCCGAACTCGTCGATACGCACCTGCTCGCCCAGCAGCAGCGCCATCTCGGGCACCACGTCGCTGCGCGGCGACTGGCCGATGGTGAAAAACGCCACGCGGCGCGTCTGCGCGCTCATGCCGCGCCCGCGTCTACGCGGCCCACGGTCTGCAGATGCGCCATCGAACCGTAGCGGCTTTGCAGCGCGGTCCATTCGGCTTCGTCCACGAAGCTCATCGCGCCTTGTCCGTAGAGCTTGGCGATCTCGATGCAGAAGCGCATGGCGACGTCGGCATCCACCGCATTGGTCACGCCCGTGGCGCAACCCGGCACGGTGGTCTGCGCGGTGAGCGCCACGCCCACCACCGGCGCGCCGGTAACGATCGTGGGTTGCATCAGCGAGTTGACGTGCCACAGGCCGTTTTCGTAGGGCGTGATGTCCTGCGTGGTCAGCGGCAAGGTCAGCGGCAGTTCGCCGCTGACCCAGCCCATGACGTCCAGCATGGTTTCGGGAATGCGCAGCAGATAGCCCTGGCGCGCGACCGGCGTCAGCGCCACGCCGCGCTGGTTGACCAGGCGGTTGCCGCGGGTGGTGTCGACCGACAGGATCGCGTCCATGCGCGGGTCGACTTCATGCGACATCATCTCGCGCATGGGGAACGGCGAACGCATCATCGGCACCGGATGGTGCGGCCGCGTGCCGGCGCGCGGGCAGATGTGGGTGCGGATGCGCACCGTGCCCGGCAGGACGTCGCCCTGGCGCGCCATGGCCATCAGCTTGAACGCCGCGGCAATCGCGACCACCGCGCCGTCGCTGTCGGACACCAGGCCGGTGACCGCGGGACGCGCGCCGATGCCGCCCAGGCGGCCGACGATGCCCAGCTGCGGCGCGGCGTCATCGAGGCCGGGAATCACGATGGACAGGAATTCGGTGGCGGCGCCATCGCGCTCCAGCCGGGTCACTTCGACCTCGCAGTTGCCGGCCGCGCGCAGTTGCCCGGCCACGGCCTCGCCCGTGATGTGGGCGGAGGACAGCAGTTCAATGGTGTCGATGACATGCTTCATGCCGGAATCTCCACGCGACCCGGGCGAAACACGCGCGGCTCTTCGCGGCCGATGAACAGCGGCGCATCGTGCGGGCCGATCAGGTCGACCTGGCCATCGCGCACGCGCAGCGCGGAGCCTTCCGGCAGGCCCAGCACAGGCATCTGCGGATTCAGCGTGCAGAATTCCGCCAGGCGCTGGGCGCGGGTTTCGCCGCGATGTCCGGGGGGATGGGCGTTGGTGTAGTGCGGATTGATCTGGAACGACAGCAGGCCCAGGGCGTCGAAGCCTTCTGGATCGGTGATCGGCATATCGTTGGTGGTACAGATGCTGGGGCAAGCCAGATTGGACCCGGCGCTCCAGCCCAGATAGGCCGCGCCCTGGCGCACGCGGCGCGCCACGGCTTCGAGCAGTCCCAGGCGGCGCAGCTGGCCCAGCAGGTTGAAGGTGTTGCCGCCGCCCACGATGATGACCGCCGCGCCTTCCAGCGCGGCTGCGGGATCCTCGGCGCGATGCAGGCCCTGGATATTCAGGCCGGTATCCGCCAGCGCCGACGCCACCAGCGCGGTGTAGTCGTCCCAGTCGCGCGTGACGCCGGCGTACGGCACGAAGACGGCCGACGCGCCTTGCGGCAGCGATGCGATCAGTTCGCGGATGTCGGGCAGCGCGTGGACCAGATAGCCGGCGTCGCTGCTGGAGTTGCTGAGGAGCAGTAGGTTCATGTGGAAGATTTCCGTAAGGGATTTTCTGGGTGTCCGCCGGCGCGGACGCATCTGTATCTGTGGGCCTGCAGGCGCTCAGGCCAGCCAATAGGGATCGTTCAGTTCGCGCCCCAAGACCCCCACCTGCCGCAGCATGGACTCGCGCAAGCGCGCGACGCGGGCGGCATCGGCCTGGAAGGAAACGAAGGACAGGCACAAACCGCGCAGTTCGCCGGTAGCGGGGTCGCGCACGGCGGCGGCCACCGCGCCTATGCCCGGCATGGCTTGGTCGATGGCCACGCCGCAGTGGTCTGCTCGCGTCTGCGCCACCAGTCGGGCCAGGTCGCCGACCGTGGCGGGGCAGTCGCGGCCTTCCGTGGGCAGAGGCAGGTCGGGATCGGCGCCGTACAACGCCTGGAACTCCGTTTCACTCAGGCGCGACAGCAGCGCCCGGCCCATGGCGGTGCCCGAAGCGGCGCGGCGCGAGCCGGGCGGCGACAGCACCTGTACCGGGTGCGAGCCGTTCAGGCGCTGCAGCACCACGGTTTCATGCTGGTTCAGGGTCGAGAGATAGGCGGTCAGGCCGCTGTCATCGGACAGCCTGGCCAGCACCGCGCGGCAGGC
>NZ_DATCUY010000698.1:0-9089 GCF_036567245.1 Achromobacter sp.
GTGCGAGGTGCCGAAGTTCTGCACCTGGAAGTCGGTGTAGCCCAGCTTGGAGACCACGCCGCGCACGTTTTCAAGCTGCGCCGTCTGGGCGTAGTTGACTTCCATGACCGTGCCGCCGGTGAATTCGATCGACAGGTGGAAGCCGCGCGTAAGGATGAAGAAGACAGCCGCCAGGAAAGTGACGAAGCTGATGATGTTCAGCACCAACGCGTGGCGCATGAACGGGATGGTGCGGTGAATACGGAAAAATTCCATTTTTCGCCTTAGGCTTTATCTGTGGCGGGCGGCTGGGCCGCCCGCGCTCATGTTCAGTTGGTCTTCGGTTTCCAGACTTCACCGATGGAGATCGACGTGAGCTTCTTCTTGCGGCCATACCAGAGGTTGGCCAGCGCGCGCACGCCCACCACCGACGAGAACATCGAGGTCAGGATGCCCAGGACGTGCACTACGGCGAAGCCCCGGATCGGGCCCGAACCGAAGGCCAGCAGCGCCAGGCCCACGATCAGCGTGGTCAGGTTGGAGTCCAGGATGGTGCCCCACGCGCGTTCGAAGCCATGGTGGATGGCCTGCTGCGGCGTGGCGCCGGCGCGCAGTTCCTCGCGTATCCGCTCGTTGATCAGCACGTTCGAGTCAATGGCCATGCCCAGCGTCAGCGCGATGGCCGCGATACCCGGCAGGGTCAGCGTGGCCTGCAGCATGGACAGCAGCGCCAGCAGCAGCAGCACGTTCATGGTCAGGCCGATGGTGGAGAACACGCCGAACAGGTGGTAGTACAGGATGATGAAGGCGGCGATGGCCAGGAAGCCGTACAGCGTCGAGTAGAAGCCCTTGGCGATGTTGTCCGCGCCCAGGCTCGGGCCGATGGTGCGTTCTTCGATGATGGACATCGGCGCAGCCAAGGCGCCGGCGCGCAGCAGCAGCGCGGTGTCGGCGGCTTCCTCGGAGCTCATGCTGCCCGAAATCTGCACCTGGCCGCCGCCGATCTCGCCGCGGATGACCGGGGCCGTGACCACTTCGCCCTTGCCGTTTTCGAACAGCAGGATGGCCATGCGCTTGCCGATGTTGTCGCGGGTGACGTCGCGGAAGATGCGGGCGCCCTTGGAGTCCAGCGTCAGGTGGACGGCGGCCTGCTGGGTCTGCGAGTCGCGGCCGGGCTGGGCGTCCTGCAGGTTTTCGCCCGTCAGGATGACCTGGCGGCGCACCAGGATGGGACGGCCGTCGCGGTCGTTGTAGCGCTCGAGGCCGAAGGGCACGCTGCCGCCCAGCAGCGCGGCTTGCGCGGCGGGGGTGTCGTCGACCATGCGGATTTCCAGCGTGGCGGTGCGGCCCAGCAGTTCCTTGGCCTTGGCCACGTCCTGCACGCCGGGCAACTGCACCACGATGCGGTCGGCGCCTTGCTGCTGGATGACCGGTTCGGCCACGCCCAGTTCGTTGATGCGGTTGTGCAGCGTGTTGATGTTCTGCTTCAGCGCGGAATCCTGCACGCGGGTGACGGCGGCCGGGTTCAGGGCGGCCATCAGCAGCGGTTTGCCGTTTTCCAGACGCTCGGTGAATTCCAGGTCGGGCAGGCGGCTGCGCAGGGTGGAAATGGCGCGGTCGCGGTCGTCCGTGTCGGCGAAAGTGGCGGCAATAGCCAGACCCGAGCGTTCGACGCCGGCCACGTTGACCTTCTGGTCGCGCAGCACCGAGCGCACGTCGGCGGCCAGGGAGTCATAGCGGGCGGTCAGGGCGCCCTGCATGTCCACTTGCAGCAGGAAGTGCACGCCGCCGCGCAGGTCCAGGCCCAGGTACATGGGCTTGGGCGCGAACCAGCCCAGGCTGCGCATCCACGGGGGCGAGGCGGGCAGCAGGTTCAGCGCGACCGTGTAGTGGGGGTCGCCGGCGACGGTGTTGAGGGATTTGTCGATGAGGTCGCGCGCCTGCAGTTGCAGGTCGGTCGACTTGAAGCGGGCGCGCACGGTGCCGAGCGTGCCGTTTTGTTCGTAGTAGACCCCTTCGTTGGGGATCTTGGCGTCGGTCAGGATCTGATCGACCCGGTTCAGCATGGCGGGATCGACCTTGATCGTGGCCTTGGCGCTGGAAACCTGGACGGCCGGGGACTCGCCGTAGAAATTGGGAAGCGTGTACAGCAGGCCGATGATGACCGCGACCAGGACCGTAATGTACTTCCAGAGGGGATAGCGGTTCATTGCCGGCTACTTCATGTAAAAGTGATGAAAGGGCCGCCCGGGCGGCGAGCGCGGCGGGCGGCGGCAGGGCCATCAAGCACAAGAGCCCGATGGGGGCTCCTGTGGGACGCTTACAGGGCCTTGATGGTTCCCTTGGGCAGCACGGTCGAGACCGAGGACTTCTGCATGATCACTTCGACGGGCTTGTCGGCCAGTTCCGAGACTTCGACGGTAACGTAGCTGTCATTGACCTTGGTGACCTTGCCGAGCATGCCGCCGGCGGTGACCACTTCGTCGCCCTTGGCCAGGGCGGCGATCAGATTGCGGTGTTCCTTCTGGCGCTTCATCTGGGGACGGATCATCAGGAAATAGAGGATCACGAACATCAGGATGATGGGCAGCATGCCCATCAGCGCGTTGCCCTCGGGGGCGGCCTGGGCCACGACGAGGCTGGCGGTATCGATAACGGACATTGAATTCTCCTGCGTTTAGTCTGTTTGGGTGTTTATGTCTATGTTTTTATGCGCCCATCCCCGCGCGAGCCATGGATAGGGCAAGCCGACTATTGTAGCGAGGTTATGCGCGAGCCCTAACTTGGGGCTGTTCGGGAAAAGACAAGAGGCGGCGGGAGGAGGCCGCCCCGGGCAGCCGGCCCGGTTTCCCTAAATGATAGCGCGGGAGCGCAGATCGGCCAGCCGTAAGTCGTCCAGGCCCAGCTCGCCGCGCAGGACCTCCAGGCTGTGCTGGCCCAGCATGGGAGCCGGGCCATAGCGCACAGGGGTGGCCGAGAAGTCCAGCGGGCTACGCAGCATGGGGGCATCGCAGCCGCGCGGGTGCGGCAGCGACAGGGCGAGCTGCCGATGGCGTGTCTGGGGGTCTTCGAAAACCTGGGACAGGTCATTGATCGGTCCCGAGGGTACGCCGGCCCGGTCGAAGATCGGGAACAGGTCGGCGCGCCGCCGCCCGGCAAGCAGGGGCGCCAGCAGATCGCGCAGTTCGATCCTGTGAGCCACCCGCAAGGCGTTGGTGGAGAAGCGCGGATCGTTCAACAGCCCTGGCTGGTCCAGGATTTCGCACAGGGCCCGGAACTGGGTGTTGTTTCCCGCGGCCAATATCATGCGGCCGTCGGTGCAGGCGAACACTTCGGACGGGGCCGCGATGGGGTTGGTATTGCCTTGCCTGCCTGGCAACTGTCCCGACATGAGGTAGCCCACCGCCAAGTGCCCGTTGAGGGCCACTGAAGCGTCCAGCATGGATGCATCCACGAACTGGCCCATGCCGGATTGCCGCTGGTGCAGCACGGCGCCCAGGATGGCGATGGCCGCATAGAGGCCGGTGACGACATCCGTGATGGGGATGGCCGTGCGCATGGGGCCGCCTCCGGGAGCGTCCTCGGGGTGTCCGCAGGTGCTCATCACGCCGGCCAGTCCTTGCAGTATGAAGTCGTAGGCGGGCCGCCGCGCGTAGGGGCCGTCCTGCCCGAACCCCGTCAGCGAGCAATAGACCAGGGCGGGCTTGGCCGCGGCCAGCGTGGCATGGTCCAGTCCGTACTTGGCCAGGGTTCCGACCTTGTAGTTTTCCATGACGACGTCGCAGCGCAGTGCCAGATCGCGTACCAGTTCTGCCCCCTCGGGCGTGGAAATATCCACCGTCACGGAATGCTTGCCGCGGTTGTAGGCCAGGTACAGCGCGGAGTCGTTGCTGGCGTCGCCGTGGTCGTCAGGCAGGAATGGGCCCATGCGGCGGGTATCGTCGCCTTCGCCGGGGCGTTCTATCTTGTAGACGGTAGCGCCCATGTCGGCCAGGATCTGGGTGCATAGCGGTCCGGCGATCACGCGTGTCAGGTCCAGGACTTTGACGCCTTCCAGGATGCGGGGGCTCATAGTCTTACTCCAGCCGGATGCCGGCTCTGGCGATGACGTCGGCCCAGCGGCGGGCCTCGTCGGCGATGAAGCTGTCGAATGCCGCGGGCTTGCCGCCGACCGGATCGATGCCGTAGCCGATCAGTTGGGCGCGCACATCGGGTTGGTCAAGCACTCGCTGGACCGCCGCGGAAATCCGCTCGGCGCGTTCGTCCGGCACCTTGGCGGGAGCCAGCATGCCGATCCAGCTGCCCACGACGAAATCGGGCACCCCGGCTTCCGCCATGGTGGGCACGTCGGGCGCGCCGGGCCACCGGCTGGCGCTGGTCATGGCCAGTGCCCGCAACTTGCCCGCCTTGACCTGCGGCATCATGGTCTGCACCGAGTCGAAGATGGCGGCCACCTGTCCGGAGTAGAGGTCGGGCAGCGCCGGGCCCACTCCTTTGTAGGGCACATGGGTGATGCGCAGGCCGTTGACCTGGGCGAATTCTTCAGCCGCCAGATGTGCGCCCGAGCCTGCGCCGCTGGAAGCGAACGTGGCGCTGTCGGGATTTTCCCGCGCCCAGGCCAGGAATTCCGCCAGGTTGCGGGGCGGCAGGCGGGCGCTCGATACCAGCAGCAGCGGAATGCGGCCGAACAGGCTGACCCCGCGCAAGTCGCGCAGCGGATCGTAAGCCATGTTCTTGTAGAGGCTGGGGTTGATGGCATGCGCCATGACGACGACCAGGAAGGTATAGCCGTCGGGCTCGGACCGGGCGACCGCGGCTGAGCCGATCTGGCCATTGGCGCCACCCAGGTTCTCAACGATTATCGGCTGGCCGATTTCGTCGCTCAGCTTGCGGGTGATCAGCCGGGCGACGGCGTCCGATACGCCGCCCGCCGTATACGGCACCACGACTCGCAGCGGCTTGTCTGGGTATGCGGCGCCCGCGCTGCCCGCGCCTGCAAGAATGCACGCGATGGCTAGGGCGGCGATGCTTTTACTGATGATCCGGCTCATGCTGTGTGTCTCCTCTGTTTTTATGGGACTGCGTGATTCGCGGCCGGGTCAGGGCCTGTTTGGGGGCGCTAGGGCGTGGCGATCAAGCCGCGTTCAATCCAGCTCCGGGGAATTTGCATGGGGTGATCCAGCAGCATCTGGGCATAGGACTTTCCCAAGGGGTCGGAACGCAGGCTGGACATGCCGCCGCCGCCCAGGGCCTCGTGCAGCACGAAGTTCATGGCGTGCAGTCCCGGCACCTCGAAGCGTTCGACCGGGCCATGCGCCAGGTGCGCGAAGTACGCGCGCACCTGTTCTGCGCCTAGTTGCCTGCGGATCAAAGGAAGGAACTCGGGGCGGCGAGCGATGACGCCGATGTTCTCCGTATCGCCTTTGTCGCCGCTGCGCGCCCAGGCCAGCGCCTGCAGCGCGACGGTGGCCAACGGGCCTTCATCCCGCGTCGCGGCGGGCTCGTCCCGCCTTGTCTCCGGTTCGGCCCGCGCCGCGGCAAGGTGGGCGGGCTGCGCGTCGCCGGCTGCGGGCGGCACGGGGATGACGAGGTCTTCCAGCAGTACGCGCTCTTGCAACAGCGTTTTCGGCAACAGGAAGGAGTGGACGCGCACCACCGGCTGGATATCGGAACGTCCCTGGAAGGACGAGCGGGTGCCCGGCCCCATGGAGGTCCCGGCGGAAGCGCACTCGCGTTGCAGAAAGCCCAGGCCGGCGGCCAATTCATGCCGCACGACGATGCGCAGAACGATCTCCCGGGTGGGGAGCGCCCGCGCGTGCGGTCCGTAGAGCGCTTCGCAGCCCAGCATCTCCACGCAGGTTTCCCGATAGTCCGCGAGGCCGTGTTCGCGCAGCATGCGCCGGCTGCGGTCCAGCAGCGCCGTGGCGGTCTTGTCCGCCTTGGCGCGGGCCTCGGGGCCGCGGATCGCCAGCATGGTCGCCAGCTGGTAGCCGTCGCGCCAGGTTGCATTGGCCTTGTAGCTGTCGGTGGGAGGACGGCCGCGAGCGCCGCGGACCGAGACGCGGTCCGCGTCCAGCTGCGTCACATGGACGTGCCGGAAATCACAGGTGACGTCAGGCATCAGGTAGCTGGCGGGGTCGCCGATTTCGTACAGGACCTGTTCGGCGACGCATCCGGCAGCGATCAGGCCGCCGGTGCCGGCGGGTTTGGAGAGAATGAAGCTGCCGTCCGCGGCGCAATCGATGACGGGATAGCCCATGTTGTCCCACCCCGGCACCGATTGCCAATCGGTGTACAGACCGCCGGTCGCCTGCGCGCCGCATTCGATGACGTGGCCGGCGAGCGTGCCGGCAGCGAGCTTGTCCCACTCGTCCCAGGCCCAGCCATGTTCGTGGGCCAGTATGCCCAGCACCATGGCGCTGTCGACGCAGCGACCGGTAATGATGATCTGGGCGCCTTGTGCCAGCGCCTGCGCAATGCCCCGGGCGCCCGTATAGGCATTGGCGGAGTAAGGCGCTTCGGGCAGGCCGGTAAGGCCCGATTCGCGTAGTTCAGGCAGCAGGGGCAGGATGTCGTCGCCGATCACGACGGCGATGCGAGGCGCCAGCCCCTGACCCGCCGCGGCCTGCGCCAGGGCATCGCGGCAGGCCAGGGGATTCAGGCCGCCCGCGTTGGCCACCACGCGTATGCCGCGCTCCAGGATACGGCGCAATTGCGGCGCCATCGCGGCCTGGACGAAGTCGGTGGCGTATCCCAGCGCGGGATCCTTGTTGCGCGCCCGCGCCAGAATCGACATGGTGGTTTCGGCCAGATAGTCGTACACCAGATACTGCATGCCGGGGACGTCCAGCAATTGCGGCGTGGCGGTGGCGGAATCGCCCCAGAATCCGCTGGCGCCGCCGATGCGTACGGCGCTCATGGCGTGGCCTGCAAGGTGGGTTCCTGGACAATGCGCAGCAAGGGTTGATCCTTGGAGGCTTGGCTGCCCGCGTGAGCCGCCAGATCGGCGACGCGGCCGGCGACGGGGGCGTACAAGGTGTGCTCCATTTTCATTGCCTCCATGACGATCAGCGGATCACCCTCGCTGACGCGGTCGTCGGCCGCCACCGAGATATGCAGGATGCGGCCCGTGAACGGCGCCGTGAGCGTGCCGCTGGCAAGCGCGCTGGCGCGGGATTGGTACGCCGGCGGCAGTTGGAATTCCCAGGCCCGTCCCCGGTGGAACAAGCCCATCGCGTTCGGCCCCGGCGCGATCCAGACACTTTCGCGGACGCCATCCAGCTCGGCTTCCAGGCGGCTGCGGTCCTGGCCTAGCCAACGGGCGCCGCGCAGTTCGAACCGTACGGGCTCGGCGTCGCTTCCACCGAGCACGGCCTCGATCCGCCAGCCGCGGACACTGCTCGTCACGCAGACGTCCCAACGGCCTGTATCCAGCGCAAGGGCGACGCGCCAAGGGCGTGACGGCGGAAGCGGCGGCGTGAGCTCGGTGCCGGCCGAGTCCGTCATGCAGGCCTGGGTGGCGAAGGCGGCCCACGCCACGGCCGCTGCTGTGGGAACGGAGCGCGTGGCCAGGCTGGCGCCGAAACGTTCTTCGACAAACCCGGTATGAACGCCCGAGGCGGCGGCGAAGACCGGATCGTGCAGGCAGTCCGCCAGGAACGACTGATTGGTGGGCACGCCCAGCGCGACGCACTGTTCCAGCGCCCGCAGCAGCTTGCGGCAGGCTTCCTCGCGATTGCGGCCATGGGCGACCAGCTTGGCGATCATCGAATCGTAGTAGGGCGGGATGGCGCCACCCTCGGTCAGGCCGTGGTCGACCCGCAGGCCCGATATTTCGAGGGGAGGGCGCCAGCGCCGCATGACCCCGGTTTGCGGCAGGAATCCGGCGGGCACGTCCTCGGCGGTGAGGCGCAGTTCCATGGCGTGGCCGTCGATGCGCACCGCCTCCTGGGCGATGTCCAGCATTTCGCCCGCGGCGACGCGCAATTGCCATTCGACCAGATCCAGGCCCGTGACGGCTTCGGTTACCGCGTGTTCAACCTGCAGCCGGGTGTTCATTTCCATGAAGTAGTAGCTGCCGTCGGGGGCGAGCAGGAATTCCATCGTCCCGGCGCCCTGGTAGCCGAGTGCGCGGGCGCTGCGCACGGCGGCTTGCCCCATCGATGCGCGCAGCGCGTCATCCACGGCCGGGGAGGGGGCCTCTTCGATGATCTTCTGGTGGCGGCGCTGCACCGAGCAATCGCGTTCGCCCAGGTGGATGACATTGCCGTGGCTGTCGGCCAGCACCTGGATTTCGACGTGGCGCGGCTGTTCGATGGCCTTTTCCAGGATCAGCTCGTCGGAGCCGAACGCGGCTGCGGCTTCGGAGCGGGCGGAGGCGAGCGCCGCCGGCAGCGCGGCCGAGTCTCGCACCAGCCGCATGCCGCGGCCGCCACCGCCCGCCGCCGCCTTCACCATGACGGGAAATCCGATGTCCCCTGCGGCGCGGACGAAGGCGTCGATGCTCTGATCGGCGCCCTGATAGCCGGGTATGCAGGGCACATCGGCACGGCTCATTGCGGCCTTTGCCCGCGCCTTGTTGCCCATGGCGCCGATAGCCGCCGCCGGCGGGCCGACGAAGACCAGTCCGGCTTGCTCCACGGCCGCCGCGAACGCTTCGTTTTCGGCCAGGAATCCGTAGCCGGGATGCACCGCGTCGGCGCCCGTGGCGCGTGCCGCCGCCAGCAGCGCTTCGATGTTCAGATAGGAATCGGCGGGCGCCGGTCCGCCGATCCGCGCCGCCAGGTCGGCTTCGCGGACATGCAGACTGTCGGCGTCGGCGTCCGAGTAGACGGCCACGCTCCGGTAGCCCAGCTTGCGCGCGCTGCGCATGATGCGGCGTGCAATCTCCCCGCGGTTGGCGATCAGCAGGGTGTGGAAGGGTCGGACAAGCTTGGAGTGGGTCATGGGATTCTCAGAGGGGGACTGGCGTGCCGGCGCAGGCATTGCGCACGTCTTCGGCGGCGATGGTTTCCACCCAGCCTGGAGGTCGCCGCTGACGGAACGCCTTGATGCCTTCGGCCCCTTCGTCGCGCAGGCAGCGGGCGAACAGCGCGGCTGCGCGGTCGAGC
>NZ_DATCUY010000699.1:0-7754 GCF_036567245.1 Achromobacter sp.
CCCGAACTGCTGATCCTGGACGAGGCCACCGAGGGCCTGGCGCCGCTGATCGTGGCCGAGATCTGGAAGATCATCCGGCAGATCCGCGCCAGCGGCATGTCCACCCTGATCGTGGACCGCAACTACCGCGCGGTGCTGGAACATACCGACCGCTGCCTGGTGATGGAAAAAGGCCAGATCGTGCAGGACGGAGACAGCGCGTCGCTGGCCCGGCAACCGGAACAGTTGACGCGCTATCTGGGGGTATAGATCAGGCAGGCTCCACAGCGTCCAGTACCGTGACGGCCGCCGCTTCCAGCACCACGCTTACGTCGGCCCCTGGATGCAAGGCCGGAAGACCAGGCGCACCGGCGACCAGCTCCAGATACAGCGGCGTGCCGCGAGGAGTGCGCAACAGGTAGTTGAGCAGGTTGCCCGCATAGCTGAGCGCTTCGACCCTGGCCTGCAAGCCAGGATGTCCCGCAGGCGCCAGGCGCAACTTGTGTGGCCGTACCACCAGACGCACACTGTCCCCGGCGGCGTGCACGCGGCTGACGACACCCGCCTGTAGCGTTCCCCCCTCGTAGTCCACCGCCACGCCGTCCTGGTCCACGGACCGCACCGTGCCTTCCAGCACATTGCTGCGGCCCAGGAACTCCGCCACGAACAAGTTCGCCGGCCGCTCATAGAGCTCCGCAGGCGAACCGATCTGCGCGATGCGGCCCTGGTTGAAGATCACAATACGGTCCGACATGGACAAGGCCTCCTCCTGGTCGTGCGTCACGTACAGGAACGAGGCGCCGGACTCCTTGTTCAACTTGCGCAGTTCCCATTGCAGATCCGCGCGCAGCTTCTTGTCCAGGGCGGATAGCGGTTCGTCCAGCAGCAGCGCGTCGGGCCGGTATACCAGCGCGCGCGCCAGCGCCACGCGCTGCTGCTGCCCGCCCGAAAGCTGCCGGGGATATCTTGCCGCGTAGGCGCCGAGCTGCACCTGCTCCAGCGCGGCGCGGGCGCGGCTGCGCGCCTCGGCCGCGGATACTCCGCGTATCGACAAGGGGAACTTCACATTCTGTTCCACCGTCATGTGGGGAAACAGCGCATATCCCTGGAACACCATGCCGAAGCCCCGCTCCTCGGGCTGACGCCGCGTGATCGGTTCGCCCCTGTGGAAGATCTCGCCCGCGCTTGGCGCGACAAAGCCAGCGATCGACATCAGGGTCGTCGTCTTGCCGGATCCCGACGGGCCCAGCAACGTGAGGAATTCACCCGGAGCCAGCGAAAAATCGACGCCATCCAGCGCTACCGTGGCGCCGAACAGTTTGCGCAGCCCCTGCACGCGCAGCAAGGGTTCAGATGAAGAAAGAGATCGATTCATGGGGATTCCCGCTTTCCTTTCCGGTGCGCGAGCAAGCGCTCGACGCACAGGCAAATGAAGGTGATCAAGATCATCAGAGTGGCCACGGCCGCTATGGTCGGATCGACGTTCTCGTTGATTCCATCCCACATCGCGCGTGGCAACAGATAGACGTTGCGCGTGGTGATGAAGAGCAGCACGACCAGTTCGTCCCAGGACACGATGAACGCGAAGATCGCGCCCGAGACGATGCCGGGCCGGATGCCGGGCAGCGTCACGCGCCGCAGGACTTGCAGGGGCCGCGCACCCATGGAACGGGCCGCCTGCTCCAGGCGCGGATCGAAATTGGCCAGGGCCGATCCCACCGACACGAACACGAAGGGCGTGGCAGCCACGATATGCGCCAGCACCACGCCGGTGTAGGTATCCAGCAAGCCCAGGTCGATGTACAAGCGGTAGTACGCCAGCGCGCCCACAATGGTGGGCACGATCAGCGGCAGCAAGGCAAGCATGCGAACCAGGCCCCCCATGCGCGCACCCAGCTTCCATGCACCAATGGCGGCCGCGCAACCCAGCGCGGTGGCGGCCAGCGTGGAGACCGCCGAGACCGCGACGCTCTGCAGCAAGCTATCGCGCCAGACCGGGCTTTCCAGCAGTTGCCTGTAATGTTGCAGGGACCAGGATTCCGCCGGAAACGACAGATAGCTGCGGTCGGTAAACGAAACGGGAATGACCACCAGCGCCGGCAAAAACAGATAGGCTAGCACCAGTGCCGCGCCCAAGGCCGCCGCCGCGAACCACCATGAAGGACGTATGCTCATGGCGCACCGAACAGGGAAGGAACGCGCACACAGCGCGACATCAGAATCAAGCTCAGCACCACGGTGACCAGCAAGGCGCTGGCGAATGCGGTCGAGATCCCCCAGTTCATGGTTTCGCTGATGCCGAACTCGATGTACTGGGCCACCATCACGGTCTTTCCTCCGCCCAGCAGGGCCGGCGTGATGAAGAACCCCAGGCAGAAGATGAAGACCAGCACCGCCGCTGCCAACACGCCCGGCAGGGACAGCGGCAGGTACACGCGCAGGAAGGTCTGCACCGGTCCGGCTCCCAGCGCGCGCGAGGCCGCCATCAACGACCGGTCCATGCCCAGCATGTTGGTCAGCATCGGCAACACCGCGTAGGGAATCATGTAGTGCACCATGCCGATCAGCACGCCGGTCTCGTTGCGCAACAGCGCCAGCGGCCGGTCGACCACTCCCAGCGCCATCAGCGTCGCATTGACCACGCCCTCCTTCGACAACAACAGAACCCAGGCAAACGCCCGCACCAGCACCGACAACCAGAACGGCACCAACAGGCATATCGTCATCCAGCTTCGCACCTGCTCAGGCACGTTGGCCATGACATAGGCCACCACATAGCCCAGCGTCAGGGCAATGACCGTGGTCCAGATGCATACCCTGGCCGTGGTGGCCATGATCTTCAGATAGAGCGGTTCTGTGAACAGCGCCACATAATTGCCGATGCCCGCGACGGGCTCGGTGAAGCTGATCGCCAGGATGCGCAGGACCGGCAGCAGGAACAAGCCTCCGACCAGCAACACCACGGGCAGGACCAGCACTGCGGGAAGCGAGCGCTGCATGGGGTCAGTCCTCCTCGGGCAATTGATCCGCCCATGACGCGAGCGGCGAACGGAACACGGTGCGTCCGCCCACCAGCGTGGCGCGCACCGCGGTGTCGCGGATCTGGTCCGCCGGAATGCGGTACAGGTCGCGGTCCAGCACGATCAGGTCGGCCAGCTTGCCGGGCGCCAGCGTGCCCTTGCTTGCCGCCTGGCCTTCGGCCAGCGCGGGATTGACGGTATAGCAGCGCATGGCCTCGTCCACCGAGATCGCCTGGGCCGCGCCTATTTCTGCCCCCGAGGCCGTCTTGCGCGTCACCATGGACCACATGCCCAGGAAGGGATTGCGATCGCACACGGGGGCATCGGAATGCCCGCAAACCAGCACGCCCCGATCCAGCATGTCGCGATGCGGCCATAGCCATGGCCAGTCGGATGCAGGCCGGTTGCGCAGGTAGGCGTCGCCCAGGTTGTAGGCGAAGCCCGCGGCGGACGAGTCGATCACGCCCAGCCTCGCCATGCGTTTCTGGATGGCGGGCGGCGCGCAGCAGCAATGCTCGATGCGCGGCGGCACCGCGCCAGGATACCGCGCGAGCGCCTGTTCGAACGCATCCAACGCAAAGTCGATGCCGCGATCGCCGTTGCCGGTGGCGGCCGCCTGCAGGCCCGCGCCCATGACCCGCTCCACCTTGAATGCAAGTTCCTCGGCCGAGAAATTCACGTCGCCGAATTCTGGCGAGCCAGCCGCGACGTCCTGCACGGCATAGGGTTGGTAGTAGGCCGCCGTGCGGCCGCTGGTGCTGCCGTCCGATCCATACTCGACACCCAGCAGGCGCAGGTAGTCGTCGCCAAAGCCGAAGCGCACGCCTGATCCCAGCACGTCCTCCACCAGGGCTTCGTCGCGTCCGTTCAACATCATGCCCACGCGCACGGGCAAGCGTCCCGTCGCGTGCAGATACCGATAAGCCTGCATCGCCAAGGCGCTGGTCAGCGCATTGTGCACACTGGTGATGCCCAGCCTCGCCATCTCGCCGAAGATCGCGGGATAGCCCGAGAGATAGTCCTCCACCTCGTCGCCCGCCGCGATATGCGTGGTGAACGCGAATACCCCTCGGCCACGCGCCATGCCCTCGGCCGCATTCAGGCAATGCTCCGGAACCGTACGCGACAGGCCGCTGGCCACCAATCCTTCGAATGCGGCCCTGCTGGCCACGCCGACCTGCGCATCCCGCCGCAACAGGAACACCGGCCGCCCCGGCGCCGCCGCGTCCAGCGCCGCGCGCGAGGGATAGCCGCCGATATCGTGCTCGTCCAGGCGAAAGCCCAGATACCAGGCGCCGGCAGGCGTCTGGCGATGAAACGCCGCGACGCGCTGGAGCAGCGCCGGCAGCGTAGCGATGCCGCAAAGATCGTCCCACCGCCCCGCCTTGACCGCTTGCCCGTCAGGGTGGCAATGGCTGTCGTTGATTCCTGGCATGGCAAAGGCGCCACCCAGGTCTATGCTCGACGTGCCGGGTCCGGCCAACGCCAGGCAATCCGCGTCCGTGCCGGCGCCGATCACGTACCCGCCCCGTATCGCCAGCGCCTGCACGATGCCCAGGGATCCATCCAGCGTGGCGATGCGGCCGCCATGCAACACCATATCCGCGTATGCGTTCATGCTGGCGGCTCAGCCCGTGATGACTTTGACGTATTCGTTGTAGATGCGGTCCTGGTTCTCGCCGTGCCAGGTCGCATCCGCCACGATCTGCAGACGGAAATTGTCGTCGTCAGTGGGGTTGTCCTTGCGCAGTTCCGGCGGCACCAGCGCGTTGGCCGCAGGGTTGGCGGGCCCGTTGCCCATCAGCCGCAACAACTCGATCTGGCTTTCCGGCGATTGCGTCGAGGCGATGAAGTCGAACACCTTGCGCCCGGCCGGGTTGCCCTTGGGCACCAGCCAGCCAGCGGGAATCAGGACGCCCTGGTTCCAAGTGAAATCGATGGTAGAGCCCGGCTCCCGCCGCATCACGGTCGCGCGCGTATGCCACACCAGTCCCATGCTGGCCTCGCCCTGCCGCAGCAGCTGCTGGCTCTCCGCGCCTGTCTTCCAGAAGATCGCGTGCTCCTTGATCGCCGCAATCTTGTCCAGCGCGCGCTTCTCGTCAATGGGATAGATCTTGGCCGCATCCGCGGGCACGCCATCGGCCATCAGCGCGGCTTCGAGCGAGGCCAGCACGCGATCCGGCAGGATGCGCGTTCCAGGGAAGTCCTTCGTGTTCCAGAAATCGGCCCAGGTCCTGGGCACGCGATCGCCGAAGGCCTTCTTGTCATACGCCAGCACAAAGCTGTAGATGAAATGCGAGATCCCATACTCGCTGCTGAAGCCAGGCCGCACCTTGTTGCGGTCCACGACCGTGTAGTCGATGGGTTCCAGATAGCCGCGCTTGCCCAGCGAATGCGCGGCGGCAAGATTGGCATCGCACACGTCCCACACCACGTTCTTCGATTCCACCATGGTGCGGATCTTGCCGAACGAGGGGCCGGTTCCATCGAATTCGACCTTGGTTCCGCTCGCCTTTTCAAAGGGCTTTCCCCATACGGTGGGCTGGTGCTTGATGGCGTCCCCGCCCCAATTGCAGACGACGATCTTGCCCGCACCGGCGCGCGCGCGGCCCAGCGGCAACATGGCAGACACGCCTGCCGCGCCCAGCAAGGCCAGCAACTGGCGGCGACGCGCGGAACTCA
Source organism: Achromobacter sp. (assembly GCF_036567245.1). Taxonomy (GTDB): domain Bacteria; phylum Pseudomonadota; class Gammaproteobacteria; order Burkholderiales; family Burkholderiaceae_B; genus Achromobacter. The sequence goes on from NZ_DATCUY010000699.1 coordinate 5,682, forward strand.
ATGAGGGATCGCTCAGCGCAAGGCGCGCCGCATCGGTCAGGCAAGGGTCTTGCGTAGGCGTCTTCATCGGCTTGTTCCTGTTGGGGATGGGGAGCGGGCATGATGACGGCGCCATTTCTTTCATGCAATATATGAGCTTTGCACCTATCCGTACTTCCCCTAGGCCCTCTTGCTCATGAGCCCTCGCTCGCATCTCGGACTGGCCAGATCCCACGAACCGCGCGAACCCAGCTTCGCGCAGTTGGGGGTGTTCAACGCCATCATGATTTCAGGCTCCGTGTCGCGCGCGGCGAAGCTGTTGGGCATGACGCAATCCGCAGCCAGCAAGATGCTGCGCCAACTTGAGGACGACACGGGCCTGCTGCTCTTCGAACGCGCGCATCAGCGCCTGGTGCCGACGCCGCAAGCGCTGCGGCTGCAGGAAAGCGTGGAACATCTCTACGGATCCTATGGCGTGGTGCAGCGCCTGATCGGCAGTCTCGCCAATCCGGACCACGGTAACGTCACCGTAGCCGCCATCCCCACGCAGGCAGCGACCTTCATTCCGCAAGCGGTCAAACACTTGCGCGAACGCCACCCGGGCATCACCGTCACGTTGGAAATCCTGGCCAACCAGCCTGTCGTCGACCGCGTGCTGAACGGGCAAGCGGATTTCGGCCTGGTGCATGACATCACCGCCTCGCCCGACACGCATAACGAAGATCTCGGCCCGCAGCACCTGGTCTGCGTCGCCGCTCGCGGCCACCGCTACGCCAGCCTGGATCATGTCACGGCACAGGATCTGAAATCCGAGACCTTCCTGTCATACGGCCCGCAAACGAATTTCGGGAGTTTCCTCGAGATCGCGTTCTCCGAGGCGGGCCTGCACATGCCGGTTTCGGTCGAGGTGACTTCCTCGGCCGCGCTGCTGGCGCTGATACGCGCGGGCGTGGGCGTGGGCCTGGTCGAGCCCGCCGCCATCGTGCCTTTTCCCGAAGACCAATTCGTGGTCAGGCCTTTCCGCCCCAGCCTGCTGATCCACTCGCGCATCGTGCGCTCGCGCATACGGCCGCTGACGCGGCACGCCGAACTGCTGCTCGACGAATACCGCGCCGTCATCGCTGCGCCCCAGCCCGGCTATTTCCTGGACTGAGGCGCGCGGGCCTCTCAGATCACCGCTTCAATTAGGAACGGGCCGCGGCGCTTCAGGCCTTCCTGCAGCGCGCGCGCGAATCCTTCCACCGTATCCACGCTGACCGCTTCCACGCCCATGCCGCGCGCCAGATGCGTCCACTCCAGGTGCGGCTCCTGCAAGTCCAGCATGCGGCGGGCGTTGCGGCCCGGTTCCTGCACGCCCACGTTCTTCATCTCGCCGTGCAGCGTGGCGTAGGAACGGTTGGCCAGGATCACCGTCAGGCAGTCGAGGTTTTCGCGCGCCTGCGTCCACAGCGCCTGCAAGGTGTACATGCCGCTGCCGTCGGCTTGCAAGGTGATGACCTTGCGGTCCGGGCAGGCGACCGCGGCGCCGGTCGCCATGGGCAAGCCGATACCGATGGCGCCGCCGGTCAGCATCAGCCAGTCGTGCGGCGCGCTGCTGGCGCTGTAGATGGGGAATTCGCGGCCTTGGGTGATGGACTCGTCGCAGACGATGGCCTGCTCCGGCAGATGGTGCGCGACCAACACGTTGACGGCGGCGCCAGTCAGCTTGCCGGACTGCGGCACCTCGTAGTTGGCCGGAGCCGCAGCCAGGCGCGGCGCGTCGCGGGCGATGCCCAGCTCGTCGGCCAGCCATTCCAGCGCACGCGCCAGATCCTGCTCCGGCGTACCCAGCACCACCTGCTTGCAGTCGGGCGGCGCCAGCAGGCTGGGCTTGCCCGGATAGGCAAAGAAGCCGACCGGCGCCTTCGCGCCCACCAGCACCAGATGGCGCACATCCTTCAGCTTGGCCACTGCCAGGTCGATCGGATACGGCAGGCGGTCCACCGGCGTGCGCGACCCGCCGCGCTCGATGCGACGGTTCGAGGTTTCCGACACCAGCCGCACGCCGGTGGCGCGCGCGATGCGGCCGGCGGCGTTCAGCGCACGCTCGCGCAG
>NZ_DATCUY010000700.1:0-5225 GCF_036567245.1 Achromobacter sp.
GTGCAAGGCGCGGGCGCCGCGCTGTACCCGCGTGCGGCCCTGACAGGCGGCATGACCGAGGCCAAGCCCAGCACCGAAACCGGCGCGCCCGTGTCCGATGCGCTGCGCGGCTGGAACGACAGCGCACGCGCGGCGCTGGACTTCTCCTACGAATTCGATTTCTGGGGAAAGAACCGCGCGCTGCTGGCGTCCGCCGTATCGGAACTGTCCGCGGCGCAGGCGGACGGCGCCGCGGCCGAACTGAGCTTGTCGACCGCGATTGCGACGGTGTACGCCGATCTGCTGCGCCTGTACAACGACCGCGACATGCTGCAAGAGGTGCTGCGCATCCGCCAGGACAGCGAACGCCTGGTGCGGATGCGCTTTACGGCTGGCTACGACTCCGAGGCCGACTTGCGCCAGGCGCAAGCAGGCCCGCCGGCGGTGCGCGCCGAACTGGCCGCGTCCGAGGAACAGATCGGCCTGGCCCGCTTTCGCCTGAGCGCGCTGCTAGGCGTGGGACCCGATGCCGCGCTGGAAATAGACCGACCCGCCCGCCCCGTGCTGCGCGTGTCCGGCTTGCCGGCCAACCTGCCCGCAGACCTGCTGGGACGGCGCCCTGATCTGACCGCCGCGCGCTGGCGGGTAGAGGCGCTGTCCAACCAGATCGACGCGCGCCAAGCCGACTTCTATCCCAACATCAACCTGAGCGCGGTCCTGGGCCTGCAATCGCTGGGGGTCGGCAATCTGTTGCGTTCCGGCGCGGATTTCGGCTCGGTCGGCGCGGCGTTCAGCCTGCCGATATTCGACGCGGGACGTCGCAAGGCCGCCTATGGCGTGGCGCGCGCCGACTACGATGCCGCCGTCGCCAACTACGACGCGGCGCTGGCGCAGGCCGTCAACGAGATCGCCGGCATCACCCTTAACCACCGCTCGCTGGACCAACAGCTTGGCTACGCGCGGGAATCCCTGGACATGCTCGAGCGCGCCTGGGAACTGGCGCGCGCCCGCTACACCAGCGGCGCGGCGGATTTCCAATCGGTCCTGATCGTCGAAGACCGGCTGGCGACCCAGAAACGCGTGGTGGCCGCGCTGGACAGCAGGCGCTTCGCGATCGATGTCGCCTTGCACCGCGCACTGGGCGGCGGTTATCAGGAGCCCGCCCATGGATAGCATGCGTGCGGGAATCAGCGCGCCCACGCCCAACCAGGGCCAGCGCCGCAGGATGATGAATGCGGATCCCGGCAATTGCACCGCGATGGTAGCCGCGGCGACCAGCGGCGCCGGACTATGCCGAAAGCGAGACCGATCGGACCCAGCGCCGGAACGTGGTCAAGGCAGCCGAGCGGCGCTTGTAGCCATCGGGCGGCAAGACGAAGTAGTAGGTGTAGTCGCCCTGGTCCACCGTGAGGTCGAACGGAGCCACCAGCCGCCCTTCTCGCAAGTCCCGGTCGATCAGACCCTTCTGCGCGATGGCGACGCCATATCCCTCCAGCGCCGCCTCGTAGGCCAGCGCCGATGATTCATATTTCATGCCGCGATCGATATCGATACCCCTGACCTTGGCGGCGCGCAGCCACGCCGTCCAATCGTCGGGACGGCCAAAGACATGCAGCAGTGTTTCGCCCACCAAGTCCTTCGGCGTGCGCAGGCGCCTGCCTTTTTCCGGCGAACACACGGGGATCAACTCGTTGCGCAGCAACTTGTAGCTCAGCCCCCCCTTCCAATCGCCGCGCCCGAGGACGATCCCTGCATCCAGGTCTTCGCATTCGAAATCCGGCGGCGTCAAGGACGTGTGCAGCTTGACGTCTATGTCCGGATACTGCACTCGGAACTTCGCCAACTCTGGCAGCAGCCAGCGCATCGCAATGCTGTGAGGGGCGCGTATCGTGAAGGTCGCCTGGCGCTGCGGCTTCATGGCGACGGAGGTGGCGCGGCGCAACGCGACCAGCGATTTTGCGACGTCCGCCAGATACTGCTTGCCGGTGGGCGTCAGCACGATGGCGCGATGCTGCCGGTAAAACAGTTTTCGCCCCAGGTGCTCTTCCAACAGCCGTATCTGCCTGCTGACCGCGGAGGGCGTGACGCAAAGCTCGGCCGCCGCCTCGGATATGCTCGCCAGGCGCCCCGCCGCTTCGAAAGTGCGTACCGCATTGAGCGGTGGCAAAGCGTCCATGCGACGTCTCTTTTCGCTTGAGAAAATGTAAATCATGCATCGGCCGCCAGGCCGCGGCCGCTATGGCGGAAGCTGGCCGGCGTGGCCGACAGGCGCGGCACCGCCGCGGGCAGCACCAATTCGCCGGCGCGCGCATCCTGCACGGTCAGCATGTTGGCGCGGGCGGCGTACTGCGGATCCTTGAATATGTCTTCGATGGTGTAGATCTGGGCGCAAGGCACGCCCGCTTCCTGGGTCTGGCGCAATACCTCCGCCATGGACAGGCCGCCGATCCAGTCGGCCACGCGCCGATTGATCGCGTCGCGATTGGCCACGCGCACCGTGCCGTTCGGATAGGCTTGCGCCAGCTCAGGCTGACCCATCACTCCCGCCAGCCGCTCGAACATGCGGTGATTCGAGCACGCCAGCGCCACCCATTCGCCGCCTGCACAACGATAGTGGCTGTGCGGCACCACGTTCACCACATCGGCTCCCAGCCGCTCGCGCACCACGCCATAGCGTGCGTAGGCAGGCGCCATTTCGTCCAACAGCCGGAACACGGATTCGTACAGGCCGATATCGATGAACTGCCCGTCACCGCCGGCCTCCACCACGCGCAGGGCGAGCAACACGCCTATGGCGCCCCACATGCCCGAGGTGTAGTCCGCCATCGAGGTGGACCCAGGCACCACGGGCGGGCCGTCGGCCTCGCCCGCGAGATTGGCCAGGCCCGAAAACGCATGCGCGATGCGTGCAAACCCCGGTTCCTGGTTCTTGGGTCCGGTCTGCCCGTAAGCGGAAATTCGCAGCATGACCAGCCGCGGGTTGATCTTGCGCAGATCCTCATAGCCGACCCCCCACTTTTCCAGGGTGCCGGGACGAAAGTTCTCCAGCACCACGTCGGATTGCGCGACCAACTGGCGGAACAGTTCGGCGCCTTCCCGCTGCCTCAGGTCCAGCGTCGCGGTCTGCTTGTTGCGGGCTTCGCTCAGCCAGATCAGGCTGTCGCCACACTCCGTCACGGTGCCGAACTGGCGCAGCGAGTCGCCTTCGCCCGGCTGTTCGATCTTGATGACCTCGGCGCCGAAATCCGCCAGGATCGTGCCGCAGAACGGCGCGGCGATGAACGTCGCGATATCGAGCACTCGCACGCCCGCCAGGGGCCCGGCGGGTGCTGCGGCTCGGTCTGGGGGTGAAGAATGGGTTTGCTGCGTTTGAGACACGGTGGCTGCCTTATGCAAGAGTTCGAAGCATGCGGCGCAGGATCTCGCCGCCAGACCACTGTATCGGGCTGCCCCGGCGTCGGCGAGCGCGTTTTTCGCGTCGATTGATCGTATTTTCTTCAACACACGCCCGCGCATGGCGTCTGGTTCAGTCGTTCCTTTTATAGGACGCATCAGGCGGTTGGCGACGACTACCGCCGCGCGCGCGCATGCCCTATCTTCCTCGCCTGGCTCCATTCATCACATTCTGCGTCCGCATGCGCCGGCCGCAACCCAGGCAACTTGAACTTTCACCGTCTCGCACTCACCGCGCTGGCCACGCTGGCTATCGGCACCGCGCAGGCCGCCGAAACCGCGCTGCCGCCCATCGATCCCTGGCGCTATTCCGAGGACTACAGCTACCTGGACGATCCCGCCCAGCGCACCGGCGCCTGGGACGAGACCGGTAAATGGATCCGGCTGGGAGACTCCGCAGCGCTCACCTTGGGCGCCGAGCTGCGGGCGCGTTACGAGCGCTACCGCAACAACGAATTCGGCGATGCGCCGGTACCCGACGAGGGCTACCAGCTCTATCGCTTCCTGCCCTACGCGGACCTGCGGCTGGGCTCGCAGGTCCGCGCCTTCGGCCAGTTGAGCCTGACCCACGCAGAGCGGGATGCCGGTTCCATCGGCCCGCCGGACGACACCGGCAACGATGTGCTGCAGGCTTTCGTCGACGTCTCCTTGCCCGGCGACGCGGGCACCTGGACTGCGCGCGCGGGCCGCCAGGTCATGGCCTACGGCAGCGAACGGATCATCTCGGCGCGCTACGGGCCGAACGTGCTGCGCTCGTTCGACGGTGGCGCTCTCAGTTGGCAGGGCAAGGACCTGCGCGTGGACGGCTTCTTCGTGCGCCCGGTGCGCAACGATCCGGATGACTTCAGCGACCGCGCTGATCCGCAGCGCAGGCTGGGCGGCCTCTACGGCACCTGGTCCGAGTCCGCAGGCGCCGCTGGCACCGGCCTGGATGCGTATCTGTTGTCGCTGTCCAGCGACTCGGCCCGCTACGACCAGGGCAGCGGCCCTGAGACCCGCAACGCGCTGGGCGCGCGCTACTTCGGCAAGCGTGCGGGATGGCGTTGGGACCTGGAAGCGGTGTACCAGTACGGCAGCTTCGCCGGCGCGCCGGCGCGGGCGTGGTCGCTCGCCAGCGACGTGAGCTACACCTTCAACGGCGCGCCGTTGCAGCCACGCTTTGGCCTGAAAGCCAACATCATCAGCGGCGACCGCGATCCGGACGATCCCAAGCTGCAGACCTTCGCCGTCTTCTTCCCGAAGGGCAAGTACTTCGGCGAAGCGGGCCTGATAGGCCCCTCCAACCTGATCAACCTGCACCCCTCGCTCACGCTGGACCTGGGGTCCGGCTGGACGCTGGGAACCGCGGCCATCTTTTACTGGCGCCAGAGCCTGCAGGATGGCGTATATGGCGTGGCCGGCAATCTGCTGCGTCCGGCCGGCTCCAGCCGCGCGCGCTACATCGGCACGCAGGCCGACGTGGTGCTGGGCTGGGAGGTGTCGCGTCACCTGAGTTTCGAAGCCGCCTACTCGGTGTTCCGGCCCGGCAGCTTCATCCGCGACACGGGCCGCGCCGAGACCATCCATTTTCTTGGCCTGGAAGCGCTATGGCGCTACTGAGCCCCATCGATGATCGGAGACTATCCATGAAAAGAACCACGACGCTCGTCCTCGCCCTGGCCGCGGCGCTGCCCTTCGCTGCCCAGGGCCGCGACGCCGATCTGGTGCTGCGCAACGGCGACATCATCACCATGGACGCGGCCGCGCCGCGCGCGACCGCCCTGGCGATCCGGGGCGACCGCATCGTCGCGGTC
>NZ_DATCUY010000701.1:0-12650 GCF_036567245.1 Achromobacter sp.
AGGACGCGCCGCGCGAATAGGCCGGCGCGCAGCGTGGCCGGAGGCGTGCCTGCCGCAGTGTATTCTGGCGGTCATGCGGCGCCCGCCTGGCGGGCCCGACCTTGCAGAACAGAGCAGGCCGTGTACCGGCCGCCACCGCACCCAGGAGAGACAAACATGCTTTTGACGGAAGAACAGCTCAGCGTCCAGGAAATGGCGCGCCGCTTCGCGCAGGAGCGCCTGACGCCCAACTCGGAACGCTGGGACCGCGACCACAGCTATCCCGCCGACGCCATCGCCGAAATGGCGCAGCTGGGCTTTTTCGGCATGCTGGTGCCCGAAGCCTGGGACGGCAATGACAGCGGCTATATCTCGTATGCGGTTGCGCTGGAGGAAATCGCGGCCGGCAACGGCGCTTGCTCCACCATCATGAGCGTGCACAATTCGGTCGCCTGCATGCCCATCCTGAAATTCGGCTCCGACGCGCAGAAAGAGCAGTTCCTGCGTCCGCTGGCAACCGGCGAGCATATCGGCGGATTCGCGCTGACCGAGCCGCAGGCCGGGTCGGACGCCAGCAGCCTGCACACCCGGGCGCGCCGCGACGGCGACGACTACATCCTGAACGGCGCCAAGCAGTTCATCACGTCCGGGCGCAGCGGCCAGGTCGTGATCGTGTTCGCGGTGACCGACCCCGAGGCCGGCAAGCGCGGCATCTCCGCCTTCATCGTGCCCACAGACACGCCGGGCTACAAGGTGCTGCGGGTGGAGGACAAGCTGGGCCAGCATGCCTCGGACACTTGCCAGATCGCGTTCGAGGACATGCGTATTCCTGCCGCCTGCCGTCTCGGCGCGGAAGGCGAGGGCTACAAGATCGCGCTGGCCAACCTGGAAGGCGGGCGCATCGGCATCGCGTCCCAATCCGTGGGCATGGCGCGGGCGGCATACGAGTGCGCGCGCGACTATGCGCGCGACCGGCAGGCCTTCGGCAAGCCGATCATGGAGCATCAGGCCGTCGCGTTCCGCCTGGCAGACATGGCCACCCAGATCCACGCGGCGCGGCAAATGGTGCTGCACGCCGCGGCGCTGCGCGAAGCCGGCAGGCCTGCGCTGATGGAAGCCTCCATGGCCAAGCTGTTCGCCTCTGAAATGGCCGAGAAGGTATGCTCCGCCGCCATCCAGACCCTGGGCGGCTACGGCTATCTGAAGGATTTTCCGGTCGAACGGATCTATCGCGACGTGCGCGTCTGCCAGATCTACGAAGGCACCAGCGACATCCAGCGGCTGGTGATCGCGCGGGGCTTGTAAACGGGCCGGCCTAGGCCGGCTGGCGCCGGCCGCGCCGCGCCCACAGCGTGTAGACCACGATATTGCCCACGATCAGCAAGGCTGCCAGCACGACCTGCGTGGCGCGGGTGATGCCTTCGGGATAGATCAGCGCCAGCACGTAGTGTTCGACGAAGCCGCCGCCATAGCCTTGCTGGCCGGCCTGCTGCCGCAGCGAAACTTCCAGCGGCGTCAGCGGGCAGATCCAGCCCATGCCTATGACCAAAGCGCCCCATGCCAGCGCCGGCAGGTGCAGATAGGCGATCCAGCGCTTCCATAGCGCGAGCAGACCGCCGAACATCACGAAGGCGACGAAGAGGCCGTGCACGATCAGCACGAGGTCGGCTAGCAGGCGATAGCTCATTGCCGCACCCGGGTCAGGGCTTGAGGTCCCGCAGCAGCTTGGCCAGCTCGGGCGCCATCATCAGCGAAACCCCCTGCGACTTGGCGTATTGCAGCGCATTGTCCGAGACCTCGCCGAGCGCGATATAGATGGCTTCGCGCGCGCCGCGTTTCTCGCGCGCCGCCTGCAGTTCGCGCAGGGGCTCGACGCCGACGCGGGCGGCTTTCCAGCGCTTGGCGCTGACCAGGGCGACGTGTCCGTCCTTGGTCAGCGCGAAATCGGCGCCCGGCAGTTGCAGCCGCTGCACTTCACAGCCGTCGCGGCGAAAGCCTGCCTCGACGGTTTTGGAAAAGTCGGCCCAGGACATGCCGGCGGCGGCCTCGGCCACGGCCTGCACCCGCGCGCCCGAGGGCGAGCGCAACTGCTTGTAGGCCGCCATGATGGCGATGACCGCGAACGGCACCGAGGCGAACACGCCCATCGCGGCGTACTCCAGCGGCAGCGCGGCAAAGCCGGCGGCCGACAGCAGCACGGCCACGCCGGCGCTCATCCACCAGGGCGAGCGCAGCAGCACGGCAAAGATGGAGTTCTGGGACATCTTGAATTTCATGGCGGCTCGCGGTGATGCTTGGGGAGGGTGGGCTTCAGGCGTCCTGGCCGCCGGCGTCGGCGGCGCGCACGACGATGCGCACGTCGCCGCAGGTGACGATCTGGCCGGCGCGGATCTTCGCCGTCTTGCGGCTTTCCACCGCGCCGCCCACGCTGACGTGGCCGTCGGCCACGAGCATCTTGCCCGCGCCGCCGCTGTCGCACACGCCGGTGGCCTTGAGCAGCTGGTTCACTTCAATATAGGGGCTGCCTTCGGCCAGCGTGAATTCGATGATGGGCATGTCTGGTCTGTCGTGGAGGTAAGGGTGGGGCGCTCAGGCCTGGCCGCCGCCGTTGGCGCCGCCCGGGGCTTCGGCGGGAGGCTCCTGCGCGGTGGGGCGGCTGTTGTTGTTGTTCTCGGCGCGCGCCATCCAGGCGATCAGGGACGAACGCATGGCTTCCTCGACCGACATCTGGATGGGCTGGACCCATTCCTGCGGCACGAACACGGTATAGCCGCCGATCATGTAGCCCATCGGCAGGTACACGGCCACGCGTTCGCCCTGGGTGAAGCCTTCGGGCAGGCCTTCCAAGTTGCGGCGGGTGACCAGGCCGACCAGTTCCAGCTGCTGGCCCGGCACGCGCAGGATCACGACCTGCTGGGCGGTGTTCTTGGAGCTGGGCGAAAAATAGTCCGCGAAGCTCTTCAGGGACGTATAGATGCTCTTGACCACCGGCAGGTTGGTGAACGGCATTTCCAGCAGCACCAGTACCCGCTGCACGCGTTCCTTGGACACCAGGTAGCCGATGGCCAGGATGCCGAGGATGCCCAGCGCCAGGCCCATGCCCGGCACGTAGAACCCGCCGATGAAGGGGCGCAGGAAGGTCAGCGCCACGGCTTCGGTCCAGGCCAGGAAGATGTAGAGCAGGTAGATCGTCAGGGCCAGCGGCAGGACCGTGATCAGGCCGCGGAAGAAGTACTTATAGAGACGGGTCATAGACATAGGCAAATAAATTAGGGTCGGATTACGCGGCAAAGGCACGCGCCGAAGGGCCGCCAGCATAGCAGCCAGCGCGGACCCGACCGGTAACAATCGGCGTGCAATCCGCTGCGGCGGCAGGCGCCTAGCGGTCCACAGGCAGGTACAGGGTCTCCTTGATTTCCTCCATGACCACGTAGCTGCGCGATTCGGCGGACGCGGGCAGGCGTTTGAGGATTTCGCCGAGGAGACGGCGGTATTCGTTCATTTCAGTCAGGCGGGCCTTGACCAGATAGTCGAAGTCGCCGGACACCAGGTGGCATTCCATGACTTCGGGCACATATAGCAACTCTTTCTTGACCTTGTCGAACACGTCGCCGGATTTGGCCGACAGCTTGATCTCCAGGAAGACGAGCAGGTTCTTGCCCAGCGCCGCCGGATTGACGCGCGCATGGTAACCCGTGATCACGCCTTCGCGCTCCATGCGCTTGACGCGGTCGGAGCAGGGGGTGGCCGACAGGCTGATCCGGTCGGCCAGTTCGGTCACGGAAATCCGGCCTTCCCGCTGCAGGATATCCAGGATTTTCAGGTCGATACGGTCTAGCTCGCGCATTTCACTTTTGGCGATCGAAAAACAGGAAGGGGCCGGGAAAAAGCACTGCCAAAGAAAAATCTTCAGTGCTTTTCACTACTGAGAGGCCCATAGACTACCGAAATTCCTGAACAAAACCAATCATCGGAAAGAATCATGCACGTCATCGTCCTCGGCAGCGGCGTCATCGGCACCACCACCGCCTATTACCTGGCCCGTCAGGGAGCCAAAGTCACGGTGCTGGACCGCCAGCCCGCGGCGGCGCAGGAGACCAGCTACGCCAATGCCGGACAGGTGTCGCCGGGCTATTCCACGCCCTGGGCGGCGCCCGGCATTCCGCTGAAGGCCATCAAGTGGCTGTTCCAGAAGCACGCCCCGCTGGCCATCCGCCTGGACGGCAGCCTGTTCCAGCTGAAGTGGATGGCGGCCATGCTGGCCAACTGTTCGGCCGAACGCTACTCGGTCAACAAGGAACGCATGCTGCGCCTGTCCGAGTACAGCCGCGATTGCCTGCGCGAGCTGCGTACGTCCACCGGCATCCACTACGAAGAGCGCACCCGCGGCACCCTGCAGCTGTTCCGTACCGAGGCCCAGCTGGAAGCCGCCCGCCGCGACATCGCCGTGCTGGAAGAGGTGGGCGTGCCCTACGAATTGCTGGACCGCAACCGCCTGGTGTCGGCCGAGCCGGCTCTGGCGCGCTCGCTGCACAAGCTGTCGGGCGGCCTGCGCCTGCCCAATGATGAAACCGGCGACTGCCAGCTGTTCACCACGCGCCTGGCCGAACTGGCCAAGGGCCTGGGCGTGGAGTTCCGCTTCGGCCAGTCGGTGGCGGGCCTGAACACGGCCGGCGGCCAGATCACCGGCGTGCGCGTGGGCAACGAAGTGCTTACCGCCGACCGCTACGTCGCCGCCTTCGGCAGCTACACGCGCGACTTCCTCGCGCCGCTGGGCCTGGACCTGCCGGTGTATCCGCTCAAGGGCTATTCGCTCACCATCCCCATGGCGGACGAATCGGCCGCGCCGGTCTCGACCATCCTGGACGAAACCTACAAGATCGCCGTCACGCGCTTCGACCAGCGCATCCGCGTGGGCGGCATGGCCGAGATCGCGGGCTTCGACCTGCGCCTGAAGGACGCCCGCCGCAAGACGCTGGAGCTGGTCGTCAACGACCTGTTCCCCGGCAGCGGCCACGTGGCCCAGGCCGAGTTCTGGACCGGCCTGCGTCCCATGACCCCGGACGGCACGCCGGTGGTTGGCGCGACCCGCTACGGCAACCTGTATCTGAACACCGGCCACGGCACGCTCGGCTGGACCATGGCCTGCGGCTCGGGCAAGCTGGTGGCCGACCAGGTCATGGGCCAGCGTCCCGCCATCCGCACGGACGGCCTGGACCTGTCGCGCTACGACCGCAAGGCGGCGTCCAACCAGACGCTGGTGCTGGACGGCAAGAGCGCCTGATTCCTGCTTTTCCCCTGGCCCAGGCCGCAAGCCTGGCCCGCAAAGGCCCCGACAGCACAGAGCGCTGGCGGGGCCTTTGCCTTCATGGGTGTTGCGGTTGCGCCAATTGCTCCAGCATGGCCAGTACGGCAGGTTGCGTTTCGTCGTGGCGCCAGATGCCGCGCAGGTCCGACGGGGTCGACGCATGCGTCAGGGGACGGCAGACCAGGTTCGGCAATTGCACCTTGCCCAGCGAGGCCGGGACCAGGGACACGCCGAACTCATGCGAGACCAAGGTCGCGATCGTCAACATGTTCCGCACCTTGTGCCGGATATGCGGCGTGAAGCCGGCTTGCAGGCACAGCGCCAATATCTTGTCGTAGTAGCCCGGCGAAAAATCCCGGGGAAACAGCACGAAGTCATCGTGCTGCAACTGCTGCGCGTTTATCGCCTCTAGTCCGGCCAGGGGATGCGTGGCCGGGAGCAGGCATACGAAGTCTTCACGGTGCAAGACGCGCGACGACACGCCGGATGGCATCACCCTGGGATGCACGATGCCGATGTCGATCTGGCCCCGTTGCAGCGCGTCGATCTGCTCGTAGCTGCTGAGTTCATAAAGCACCACTTCGACCTCCGGACGCGCCACGGCGTAGGCCCGCACATCCGAGGCCAGCCGGGTCAGGAACGACGAACCCACGAATCCGATATGCACGGCGCCGGCTTCGCCATTGGCCGCGCGCCGCGCCTGTTCCTCCGCATCGCGCGCCAGCGCCAGCAGCTTCAACGCTTCGCGATAGATCACCTTGCCGGCCTCGGTCAGCGCCACTTCGCGGGTGGTTCGGCGTAGCAGTTCCATGCCCAGCGAGGCTTCCAGCTGGCGGATGTTGAAGCTGAGGGGAGGCTGGCTGATGGCCAGGCGCTTGGCGGCCCTGCCGAAATGCAGCTCCTCGGCGACGGCCACGAAGTAGCGGAGTTGGCGCAGATCCATGGGAGGGCTCGCGGGTGGGGAGGGGGCCGGCTGGCTCAGGCAGGCTGGAAAAGATTGATCCAATATCGGTATGAATAGCACAAAAAAATATATTGGACGAGAAAAATCACGCTGCCAATAATGGGTTTCACCGCGGAGACACGCGGCCATGAATCCGGGCAAAGACCCGCGATCCCCCAAGGAGACTTATTGTGCGTATCCCTATCCTCATCGCGTTGACCGCCAGCGCATTGCTTGCCGCCACCGGCGCGCAAGCCCAGGACTATCCCCGCATGCCGATCCGCCTGATCGTGCCGTACTCGGCGGGCGGCATGACCGACGTGGTGGCCCGCGTCATCGGCCAGAAGTTGGGTGAACGGCTGGGCCAGCCGGTGATCGTAGAAAACCGCGCGGGCGCGGCCACCATCATCGGCGCGGAAATGGTGGCCAACGCCAAGCCGGACGGCTACACCTTGCTGGCGGCGACCAACACCACGCTGACCATCAATCCCTGGCTGTACCCGAAGCTGCCCTATGACGCCGTCAAGAGCTTTGCGCCGATCGCCTTGATCGCGAGCACGCCGAGCGTCATCGTGGTCAACCCGAAGGTCCCGGCGCAGACGCTGGAACAGTTCGTGGCCCAGGCCCAGGCCAAGCCGGGCGAATTCAGCTACGCGTCCTACGGCGCCGGTTCGACCGCGCACCTGGCGGGCGAAATGCTGCGGTCCAGGGCCAAGATCAACCTGCTGCATGTGCCCTACAAGGGCAGCGCGCCCGCCAAGGCGGCGGTGATGGGCGGCGAAGTCTCGGTCACGTTCGAGCCCGCGTTCACCGGCCTGCCGCAGATCCAGGCGGGCAAGCTGACCGCGCTGGCCGTCATGAGCGACAAGCGCTCCGCGGTGCTGCCGCAGTTGCCGACCACGGCGGAGCTGGGCTATCCCGACATGAAGATGTCGGCATGGGTCGGCATCCTGGCGCCGGCGGGCACGCCGCCCGCCATCGTGAAGTCCTTGAGCGGCACGATCGAGCAGGTCATGGCCCAGGCCGATGTGCGCGAAGCCCTGCTGCGTTCGGGGGGCGAGCCGGTGGGTTATTTCGGCGACGCCTTCAGCGCCTACATGCGCGAGGAAAGCGCGCGCTACGGGCAGGTCATCAAAGACGCCAACATCCGCATCGATTGACAGCGCCGCAACGGCATCAAGTCCCAAGACACATACATGACCATCAAACCGCTATCCCATATCCGCGTGCTCGACCTGACCCGCGTGCTGGCAGGCCCCTGGTGCACCCAGAACCTTGCCGACCTGGGCGCCGACGTGACCAAGATCGAGCGCCCGGGCGCGGGCGACGATACCCGCGGCTGGGGGCCGCCCTGGATGCCGGATGCCGACGGCCAGCCGCGCGAGGATTCTGGCTACTACGCTTCGACCAACCGCGGCAAGAAATCCGTGACCGTGGATATCTCCACCGCCGAAGGCCAGGACATCATCCGCCGCCTGGCCGCGGATTCGGATGTGCTGGTGGAGAACTACAAGGTCGGCACGCTGGCGCGCTATGGCTTGGGCTACGAAGACCTGCGGGCGGATAACCCCGCGCTGGTCTATTGCTCGATCACCGGTTTCGGGCAGACCGGGCCGTACCGCCACCGGCCGGGCTACGACTTCATTTTCCAGGGCATGGGCGGCCTGATGAGCGTCACCGGCGAGGCCGATGGCCTGCCGGGCGCGGGCCCCCAGAAGGTGGGGGTCGCGGTGGCGGACATCACCACCGGCATGTACGCCAGCCTGGCGATTGCGGCTGCCTTGGCCTGGCGCGAACGCAGCGGGCAGGGGCAGCACATCGACATGGCCTTGCTGGACTGCGTGCTGGCGTTCGGCAGCAACCCCGCGGTCAACTACCTGGTGTCCGGCAAGACGCCCCGGCGTTACGGCAACGCGCATGCCAACGCCGTGCCTTACCAGGTCTTCGACACGCAGGATGGCCGCCTGATCGTGGCGGTGGGCAATGACAGCCAGTTCGCGGCCTATTGCCAGGAGATCCAGCGTCCGGATCTGGCGCAGGATCCGCGTTATGCCAAGGTCAGCGGACGCCTGACCCATCGCGACACCCTGCTGCCCTTGCTGGCTGAAATCATGGCGACGGATACCAGCGCGGCATGGCAGGGCCGGCTGGAAGGCGCGGGGGTTCCTTGCGGACCCATCAACAGCTTTGCCGAAACGTTCACCGATCCGCAGGTCGTGCATCGGGGCTTGCGGGTCGATCTGCCGCTATCCACGGGCGGGACCTGCCCAGGCATCGCCAGTCCCATGCGCTTTTCGGCGACGCCGCTGGACCATCGCGCGGGTCCGCCGGTGCTGGGCGAGCATACCCGCGAGGTGCTGGCGCAGCGTCTCGGGTTGTCGGATGCCGCCCTGACGGAATTGCGCGCGGCCGGCGTCATCTGACTTTTCATTTGCGAATCACGCGTCCGCGCCGATTGGGGGCGCGGCGTCGAACCACGTCCTTCAGGAGCTGCTTATGCCTTTTCTCGCCAGATACGACGAATACGTCCGCCCGCGTCCCGAGCGGTCCTCGCAGAGTTCGCATTTCCTTGCGCCCGATTGCGCGGGCCAGGATTTCTACGCACTGGATCGGGGCCTGCAGGATCTGCTGAGGCTCTACGTGCCCGAGGCCGCGCATGCCAGGCTGCTGCCGCAGTTCCAGCGCATGGGGCAACTGGCTGGGGGGCGCCTGAACGCGCTGGCCACCGTGGCGGACAAGTTTCCGCCCGTGCTGCATCCGCGCACGCGCTGGGGCGAGGACGAAGACTGGATCGAATACCACCCGGCCTACCAGGAAATGGAGCACATCGCTTTCGTCGATTTCCAGTTCCATGCCATGAGCCATCGCGCCGGCGTGCTGGGCTGCGACGCGCCGTTGCCGCCCGTGGCCAAGTACGCTTTGCAGTATCTGTTCGTCCAGGCCGAATTCGGCCAGATGTGTCCGATCAGCGTATCGGACACGTCGATCCATCTGATCCGCAAGTTCGGCAGTCCGGACCTGCAGGAAAAGCTGCTGCCGCGCATGCTGTCCAGCGATCCGGCCACGCTCTGGAAGGGGACGCAATTCATGACGGAGAAAACCGGAGGATCGGATGTGGGCGCGCTGGAGACCGTTGCGCGCCAGGTCGACGGGACCTGGCGCCTGCACGGCGAAAAGTGGTTCTGCTCGCACACGGACGCGGATGTGGCCTTGCTGTTGGCCCGCCCGGAAGGCGCGCCCGCGGGCACGCGCGGGTTGGCGCTGTTCGCGATGCCGCGGCGCCTCGAAGACGGCAGCCGCAACGCCTATCGCATCGTCCGCCTGAAGGACAAGCTGGGCACGCGCTCGATGGCCAGCGGCGAAATCCGCCTGGAAGGCGCGCAGGCGTACCTGGTGGGGCAGGTGGATCAGGGGCTCAAGCACATGATGGAGCAGGTCAACCTGTCGCGCCTGTCGCACGGTGTTCGCGCGGCGGCGATGATGCGCCGCTGCCTGAACGAGGCCATGCTGGCCGCCCGCCACCGGCATGCGTTCGGACGCGATGTCATGGCCTATCCGCTGCTGCGCCGCCAGTTGCTGAAACTGCTGACGCCGACGGAAGCGGCCTTGTCCATGGTGATGGCCACGGCCGACATCATGCGGCGCGCGCAGGAAGGCGATACGGCCGCCGCACCGGTGCTGCGCCTGTTGACGCCGCTGTTGAAGCTGCGCACTTGCCGCGACAATGTCAGCGTGGCGACCGGCGCGATGGAGATACGCGGCGGCAATGGCTATATCGAAGACTTCATCAATGCCCGGCTGGTGCGTGACGCGCATATCGGCGTGTTGTGGGAGGGCACCAGCAACATCAATGCGCTCGACGCCATCCAGCGCGCCGTGCGCAAGGACCGGGCGCACGAGCCGCTGTCCGCGTTGCTGGAAAGCAAGCTGGAGCAAGCGATGGCCTTGCCTGCCGCCTGGCGCGCCACCTTGCGGGATTGCCTGCGCCGGGCCGTCGGGCTGGCCGAGGCCGTGGGGGCGGATGAAAAGCACGAGGCGCAGGTGCGGCGCGCGGCGTCAGCGCTCTATTACGTATCGGCAGCGGTATTCATGGCCTGGGAGAGCTGCCAGCCTGGCGTGGATGCGAGGCGCCTGCTGCTTGCCGACGCCGTGCTGCGCCACTACCTGCTTCCCGCCGATCCCTTATGCGACGCCGCCAACGACGCAGAGACGCAGGCCGACATGCTGATGCTGCAGGAAACGCCCTTGGCGCTGGCGCAGGTCTTGCCTTTGCTGGCCTCGCATTCCTGAAGGGGAACTCCGCCGCGGGCCGGGTCTTGCTCTTACAATTCCGCGCATGACCCATTTCCTGCATACCGCCGATTGGCAGATCGGCCGACAATACGGCCAGTTTGAGACCGACGACGCCGCCATGCTGGCCGAGGCCCGCTTCGACGTCGTCGCCCGCATTGCGGCGCTGGCCGCCGAGCGCGGCGTGGACGCCGTGCTGGTGGCGGGCGACGTGTTCGACACGCAAGGCGTGTCGGACCGGACGATACGCCGCCTGTTCGCCGCCATGGCGGCCTACGCCGGGCCCTGGGTCATGATCGCCGGCAACCACGACGCGGCGCTGGCCGACAGCGTCTGGAGCCGGGCGATGCAGCTGGGCTGCATCCCGCCCAATGTGCATGTGCCGCTGCGCACCGGCGTGGTCGATCTGGCCACGATCAACCTCGCCGTGCTGGCCGCGCCTTTGACGCAACGTCATACCTATGACGACGTGACCC
This sequence comes from Achromobacter sp., assembly GCF_036567245.1. Taxonomy (GTDB): domain Bacteria; phylum Pseudomonadota; class Gammaproteobacteria; order Burkholderiales; family Burkholderiaceae_B; genus Achromobacter. The sequence goes on from NZ_DATCUY010000701.1 coordinate 10,997, forward strand.
AGGCCTTCGATGCGCTGGAAACCGAAGCCGGCCGCATCCGCGTGGGCCTGGCGCATGGCAGCGTGGCGGGCCGCCTGCCCGACACCATAGACGCCACCAATCCCATCGCCCCGGACCGCGCGGCGCGCGCCCGCCTGGACTATCTGGCGCTGGGCGATTGGCATGGCTGCCTGTCCATCGACGAGCGCACCTGGTATGCCGGTACGCCGGAGCAGGACCGTTTTCGCGGCAACGAGCCCGGCTATACGCTGCATGTGCGCATAGCCGCGCCGGGCGCGGCGCCCGTCGTCGAGCGGCTGGCCACGGGCAAGTACCGCTGGTCGGCCTGGTCGGAAACGCTGAGCCTGCCCACCGACGCGCAGTCGCTGGCCGGGCGCATGGCGGAACTGCGCGCCGAGGACGTCTTGCGGCTGGAAGTGCAAGGGCACGTCAACATGGAAACCTGGGAGGCGCTGCAACGCGCCGTGGACCAGGCGGCGGCGCAGGTGCGGGCATTGCTGCCGGACTTGTCCGGCCTCTTGCTGGAACCGGACGAAGCCGACCTGGCCGACCTGCGCGCCAGCGGTTATGTGGGCGAAGTGGCGGCGCAATTGCAGGCATTGCAGTCGGATCCGGACCAAGCTGCGGTCGCGGGCGAGGCCTTGCGGCTGCTGCTGCGGTTCCAGCGCGAAAGCGCCGTGCCGGGAGCCGCCAAATGAAGCTCTCGCGCATCGCCCTGGAAGAATTCCGCAAGTTCCGCCAGCCCATGGCGCTGGAAGGACTGCAAGACGGCCTGAACCTGTTCGTGGGCCCGAACGAAGCGGGCAAGAGCACCGTGGCGGCGGCTATCCGTTCCGCCTTCCTCGAACGCTACAGCACCAGCAAGGTCGCCGACCTGGCGCCGCACGGCGAGTCCGGCGCGCGGCCCAGCGTGGAACTGGAGTTCACGCATGCCGGGCACAGCTATGTGCTGAAGAAGCAATTCCTGTCGCGCGCCCGCTGCGAGCTGCTGATCGACGGCGGCGCGCAGCGCCTGGACGGCGAAGAAGCCGAGAACGCGCTGGCCGCGCTGCTGGGCTTTGAATTGCCCGGGCGCGGCCAGAGCAAGCCGGACCTGGCGGGCATCCCCGGCCTGTTGTGGATCCAGCAGGGCGACGGCCACAACCTGCAGGAAGCGGCGGGTCATGCCGGCGCGCATCTGCGCGACGCCTTGACGCAGCTGTCGGGCGAACTGGCTTCGGGCGATGGCGACCGCCTGTACGAACGCGTGGCGGCCGAGCGCGGCGCGCTGCTGGACGCGCGCAACGGCCGTCCCAAGGGCGTGTACAAGGAAGCCGAGGATGCGCTCGCGCGCGCCGTCGCTGAACGCGACGAGTGCGCGCAGGCCATGGCGCAGCTGAACGCCGACGTGGACCGCCTGGCCGAATTGCGCCGCGAACATGAGCGCGCCCAGGCCGGCGAACCCTGGAAGGACTTCGAGGCCAAGGCGGTCGAGGCGCGCGCGCGGCTGGCGGCCCTGGCCAAGGAGCGCGAGGCTTTTGAAGGCCTGCGCCGCGAACAGGCCCAAGCCGCGCAGACGCTGGCGCTGTTGCAGGACCAGGTCCGGCGCGACCAGCAGGACGAGGCCGAACTCCAGTCCCTGGTCAACGAGGCCCGCGCGGCTCGCGCCCGGGTC
>NZ_DATCUY010000702.1:0-10600 GCF_036567245.1 Achromobacter sp.
TCCCTCGCTGCCCGGCACCAGTTGTCTGTCGCCCTATCTGGCGGCGGGCGTGCTGTCGCCGGGCCAGGCCCTGCGCGCGGCGCTGGCGGCCAATCACGGCGAGGTGGATGGCGGCAAGCGCGGCGCGGCCACCTGGATCAACGAGCTGCTGTGGCGCGAGTTCTACCAGCATCTGCTGGCCGCCTACCCCACGCTGTCCATGCACCAGCCCATGAAGCCGGAGACCGCCGCGGTGCCCTGGCGCGACGCGCCGGACGACCTGCGCGCCTGGCAGCAAGGCCGGACCGGCATCCCCATCGTCGACGCGGCGATGCGGCAGCTGCTGGCGCTGGGCTGGATGCACAACCGCCTGCGCATGGTGACGGCCATGTTCCTGTCCAAGAACCTGCTGATCGACTGGCGGCTGGGGGAAGCCTGGTTCATGGCGCAGTTGGTGGACGGCGACCTCGCCGCCAACAACGGCGGCTGGCAATGGAGCGCGTCCACGGGCGCGGACGCCGTGCCCTATTTCCGCATCTTCAATCCGCTGTCGCAGTCGCGCAAATTCGATCCCGACGGCGTATTCCTGCGCGAATGGCTGCCGGAATTGGCGCATCTGGACGGCCGCGCCATCCACGATCCCAGCGCGATGGAACGCGCGGCGGCCGGCTATCCGCTGCCCATCGTCGATCTGGCCCAGAGCCGGCTGCGCGCGCTGGAGGCGTTTGGCGGACTGCCGCCGGCCTGATGCGTCCAGGCACTGCGGCGCGAGGGCACGGGCGTGGGCGCCGCTTGACCTAGGTCAACGCCGTTTTCGCCGGCGTCCCGGATGATCGGTCTGCGACTCCCCGCCAACGCCGATCGCAGGACGACACAGCATGCGCGACCATCCGCAGGTCCATGACCAGGAATACACGCTGCACGACGAACAGTGCCTCATCACGCGCACCGACGCGCGCGGCCGCATCATCTATGCCAACCCCGCGTTCCTGGAGGTCAGCGGCTACACGCAAGCGGACCTGATCGGCAAGGGCCACGACACCATGCGCCACCCCGACATGCCGCTGGCCGCCTACGACGACCTCTGGCGCACGATACAGCGCGGCAAGTCCTGGACGGGGGTGATCAAGAACCGGCGCAAGCATGGCGGCCACTATTGGTCACTGGCCAGCATCACTCCCGTGGTGGAACGGGGCGTGACCGTCTGCTATGCCTGCGTGCGCGTCAAGCCGACGCGCGCCCAGATCGAGACCGCCGAAAACGCCTACCGGCGCCTGCGCTCGGGGATCACCGGCGGCTTGCGGCTGAGCGCGGGGCGGATCCTTCCGGGAGGCCTGCTGGCGCGCCTGCGCGACTGGCCGGCGGCCAGCATACGCACGCGCATGCTGGCCTGGGCGGGGCTGTCGTCCGCATTGTTCCTGGCCGCAGGCGGCTTCGCGCTGCACGGCATGGCGGCCCACCTGGATGGCGAACAACTGGCGCTGGCGGCCGCCGTGCTGGCCGGCGGCGCCAGCCTGATCTTCGCATCGGGCTGGGCCTATGCCCGCACGCTTTCCGGTCTGTTGGCCACGGCCACCGACTTCACGCGGCAGATCGCCGCCGGCAATCTGGGTACGCCGCTGGCGCCCGGCAATCCCGACGATGAAACCGGCGCGCTGCGGTTTTCGCTGGAGGCCACGCGCAGAAACCTGGTCGGCCTGGCCCGCGATGTGCACGGCGGCATTGCGGATGCGCCGGGAACGGAGCGCGGTCTGCAGCCCGCCGGGGCCGAGGATCTGCGCCACGCCATCGAAGTATTCCGGCTCGCGCGCACCCAGCCGCTGCCCGCGCGTCAGACCTCCTAGGCCTATTGCTGGAATGGCCCCGCGCCGGGTTTGCCGCGCCGCGCGCTTCAGCCGCCGGCTGCGGCCTCCTTGTCCAGGCGCTTGATGAACACCTGCAGTTCTTTCACCACCTGTTGATCGCCGCGCGCCTGCGCGGCCTGCAGGCCGGACTCCCAGGCGGCGCGCGCGCCGCTCTTGTCGCCCTGTCCCAGGCAGGCCTTGCCCAGCCATTTCCAAGCCACCGAATAGGCAGGATCGAACGCCAGCGCCGCTCGCAGATGGGGTTCGGCGTCGGCGAAACAATCCTGCTCCGCGTAAGCCTTGCCCAAGGAAAAGCGCAGCAGCATGTTGTCCGTGCCCTTGGCCAGCATCGCTTCCAGGCGGTCGATCATTCCTTCCATTGCCAATTTCTCCTGCAGGTGCGCGCATTTCGATCCGATGCCACATGATAGGACGGCGGCGCGCAAACCCGGGCAATGGCCCCGCGCGGCGCAAGCCCTTGGCAGCGTCGCAGCCGGTCCAGGACATGCGCCGATGCCATCCAAAACCCCGGGTATACCCTTAATCGCGATAGGGCCTTACCCAAGCGTCCGCGCGACGCTGTCCTAGAATTCCGCCCTTGCCTCTTCCTTTCCGGCGGGCATTCCCTTATGCCCCGCCCCCGTCCCATGCCCCTGCACCTCATTGCGCTGGCCGCCGCCGCTTTCGGCATCGGCACCAGCGAGTTCGTCATCATGGGCCTGCTGCCCAACGTCGCCGCGGACCTGCGGGTCAGCATCGACGTCGCCGGCCTGCTGATCACCGGTTACGCCATGGGCGTGGTGATCGGCGCGCCCATCATGGCCATCATCACCGCCAGGCTGCCGCGCAAGGCCACGCTGATCGGGCTGGCCAGCACCTTCGTGCTGGGCAACCTGCTGTGCGCGCTGGCGCCAAGCTACGGGCTGCTGATGGCCGCGCGCGTGTTCACCGCGTTCTGTCATGGCGCCTTCTTCGGCCTGGGCGCCGTGGTCGCCGCGGACCTGGTGCCGCGCAACCAGCGCGCCAGCGCCATCGCGCTGATGTTCACCGGACTGACGCTGGCCAACGTGCTGGGCGTGCCGCTGGGCACGGCGCTGGGCCAGGTGGCTGGATGGCGTTCGACGTTCTGGGTGGTCAGCGGCATCGGCCTGGTGGCCGTAGCCGCGCTGGCCGCCTGGCTGCCGGCGCGCATCCCCATGCAACCCGGCAACATCCTGCGCGAATTCAAGGTGTTGCGCGATGTGCGCGTGGTCTGGCCGCTGGCCGCCAGCGTACTGGCCTCCGCCTCGCTGTTCTGTGTGCTGACCTATATCGCGCCGCTCCTGCGCGATGTGACCGGCGTGTCCGAGCGCGGCGTGACCGGCGTCTTGCTGCTCTTCGGCGTGGCGCTGACCGTGGGCAGCACCTTGGGCGGCAAGCTCGGCGACCGCAATCTGGAAGTGTCGCTGCGCCGCATCTTCCTCGGTCTGCTGCTGGTGTTCCTGGCGCTGAGCCAGGCCATCCACGCCTTGGCGCCCATGCTGGTCATGACCTTCATCTGGGGCGTGCTGGGCTTTGCCGTGGTGCCGCTGTTGCAGATGCTGATCGTGGACCAGGCGGCCGAGGCGCCCAACCTGGCCTCGACCCTGAACCAGGGCGCGTTCAACCTGGGCAATGCGGGCGGCGCCTGGCTGGGCAGCGTGGCGCTGGGCCATGGCCTGCCGCTGACGGACCTGCCCTGGATGTCGGCCGGCATCACCACCGCGGTGTTGTTGCTGACCTTGTGGGGCACGCGCTACTACGGCCGCAGCGCCGGGGCTACACTCGCTGGACAACAAGCTGGCGCGCTGACGCCCTCGCGTTCGGACGCCTGACCTGGGAGCCCGCATGAGCACTATCTATGAATTCTCCGCCCGCGCCATCGACGGCACCGAGCAATCCCTGGACACCTACCGCGGCCGCGTGCTGCTGGTGGTGAACGTGGCCTCCAAATGCGGCTTCACCCCGCAGTACGCCGGCCTGGAAGAGCTGTACCGCTCGTTCCACGACGACGGCTTCACCGTGCTGGGCTTTCCCTGCGACCAGTTCGGCCACCAGGAACCCGGCGACGAAGCCGAGATCCGCAATTTCTGCAGCACGCAGTACGACATCACCTTCCCGCTCTACGCCAAGATCAACGTCAACGGCGACGACGCCCACCCGCTGTACCGCTGGCTCAAGGGCGAAAAGCCCGGCGTCTTCGGCACCGAGGGCATCAAGTGGAACTTCACCAAGTTCCTGGTGGGCCGCGACGGCCAGGTCATCAAGCGCTACGCGCCTACCGACACCCCGACCGGCATCCGGGACGACATCGAAAAGGCGCTGTCCGCGCCGGTCTGAGCCGGTTTCATCGCAGCGGCGGCAGCCTGCGGCGCACTGTGTGCGCCTTGACGATGGCGGTGTTGGTTTCCGCGAACTCGGTCACGCGTTCCAGGATGCCGTCCAGGTGCGAGATCGAGCGCAACACCACGCGGGCGATGAAGCAGTCGTCGCCCGTCACCTTGTCGCATTCCACGAATTCCGGAATCTGCTGGATCAAGCCTTCCACGTGGCGTAACTGTCCGGGCAAGGGGCGGATGCGGACGATGGCCTCCAGCGTGTAGCCCAGCGCCACCGGGTCCACGTCCAGGGTATAGGCGCGGATCACGCCTGACTCTTCCAGCCTGCGCAGGCGGTCCGCCACGCTGGGCGCGGACATCCCGACCTGGCGCGCCAGGTCGGCCGTGGTGGTGCGCGCATTGGCCGTCAGCGTCTCCACCAGACGGCGATCGATACCGTCCAGGACCGGGTTTTCACTTTTTAGGTCGTTCTGCATAAATTCCACCTAAACAAAGGTTTCGGAATCGATTCACCACATCAACATCATATAACCAGCTTGATCCGCCTGGGATAATTTCTCCATCGAACATCATGGCCGCGAGGCCCCTGGAGAACCCTCATGAACCCCTCATCAGAACGCGTGGGCCTGGCCCAGATGGCTGCCGCGATGACCTTGTCCGGCACCTTGGGCGTATTCGTGCTGGAGTCGGGCCAGAGCGCCTGGAACGTGGTTTTCTTCCGCTGCGTGTTCGGGGCCCTGTCGCTATTCCTGTATTGCTGGGCGCGCGGCCTGCTCAAGCCCGGCCTGTTCACCGCCAGGACGCTGGCGCTGGCCCTGGCCGCCGGCGCCGCGCTGGTGCTGAACTGGGTGCTGCTGTTTTCCGCCTACCGGCTGGCGTCCATTTCGCTGGCCACCGCGGTCTACAACGTGCAGCCCTTCTTCCTGATCGGCCTGGGCGTGCTGTTCCTGGGCGAACGGCCCTCGCGCGGCAAGCTCGCGTGGTCGGTGCTGGCCTTTGCCGGCCTGATGCTGGTGCTGCGCCTGTCCGAAGCCGGCGGCGCGGACGGCCGCGCCTATCTGTCGGGGCTGATGCTGGGGCTGGGCGCGGCGGCGCTCTATGGCGTGACCGCCATCATCGTCAAGCGGCTCAAGCACATTCCGCCGCAGGTGCTGGCGCTGGTGCAGGTCACGCTGGGCGCCGTCATGCTGCTGCCCATGGCGGACTTCAATGCCCTGCCCGCCGCGCCGCTGCAATGGGGCTACCTGGTCGCGCTGGGGCTGATCCATACCTGCCTGATGTACATCCTCATGTACTCGGCCATCCAGAAGCTGCCGACCACGTCCACCGCCGCGTTGAGCTTCATCTATCCTGCCGTGGCCATCCTGCTGGACTTCGTGGTCTACGGGCACCGCATGGACGCCACCCAGATCGCCGGCGTGGCCATGATCTTCGTGGCCGCGGCAGGCGTCAGCCTGAACTGGACCTGGCGCCTGCCGGGCCGGCCGCGCACAGGCGCGGCCTGAAACCCGCCGGCGGATCGCAACGGCAAGCCAGGGGGCCAAACCCGTACCCTCCCCCCGGTTATTGGGGCCGGCGCGAACCCGGCCCCGCTATCATGGCTTTTCCCTGCGCCGGCCGCCGCCGGCGCAACGCACAGGACATCCCATGATCGATCTCTACTACTGGACCACCCCCAACGGCCACAAGATCACGCTGTTCCTTGAAGAAGCCGGCCTGCCCTACAAGATCCATCCGGTGAACATCAGCCGCGGCGATCAGTTCAAGCCCGAGTTCCTGGCCATCGCGCCCAACAACCGCATTCCCGCCATCGTCGACCAGGCCCCGGCCGGCGGCGGCGCGCCGATTTCCTTGTTCGAGTCGGGCGCCATCCTGCTGTATCTCGCCGAGAAGACCGGCCGCTTCCTGCCCGCCGACCTGCGCGGCCGCGCCGAAGTGTCGCAGTGGCTCTTCTGGCAGATGGGCGGCCTGGGCCCCATGGCCGGCCAGAACCACCATTTTTCGGGCTACGCGCAGGAGCGCATCGCCTACGCCATCGAACGCTACGTCAAGGAAACCAACCGCCTCTATGGGGTGCTGAACAAGCGTCTGGCGGACCGCGAGTTCGTCGCAGGCGACTATTCCATCGCGGACATGGCGGCCTATCCCTGGATCGTGCCGCACGCCAAGCAGGGCCAGGACCTGAACGACTTCCCGCACCTGAAGCGCTGGTTCGACGCCATCGCGGCGCGCCCTGCCACGCAGCGCGCCTATGCGCTGGCCGACACCATCAATACGGCGCCGTCCATCAGCGATGAAGAATCGCGCCGCATCCTGTTCGGCCAGACCTCCCAGAACGTCGCCCGCTGAAGGAACCGCCATGCCCGACCCGCAACTGGTTTTCCGCCGCGCGCGACTGGGGGATCTGCCGGCCATCGTCGCCCTGCTGGCCGACGACGAACTCGGCGCCACACGCGAGAATCCCGCGCTACCGCTGGACCCGCGCTATGCTGCCGCCTTTGCCGCAATCGGCCAGGATTCCAATCAATTCCTGGCCGTGGTCGAACAGGGCTCGAACCTGATCGGCTGTTTGCAGTTATCGTTCATACCCGGCCTGTCGCGGCTGGGCCAGTGGCGCGGGCAGATCGAGAGCGTGCGCATCGCCTCGTCGTCGCGCGGCGCCGGCCTCGGACGCAAGATGTTCGAATGGGCGATCGAGCAATGCCGCATCCAGGGTTGCGGCCTGGTGCAGCTGACCACGGACCGCGCCCGGCCCGATGCGCGCAGGTTCTATGAAAGCCTGGGCTTCAAGGCCAGCCACGACGGCATGAAGCTCAGCCTTTAGTTTTGGCACAGATACAGCAAGGAGCGCCCATGCATGGCGAATACAAAGTCCCCGGCGGCAAACTGGTCGTCGCGGATCTGGAAGTGCGCGATGGCCGATTGGCCAACGTGCGCATCAGCGGCGATTTTTTTCTCGAGCCGCCCGAGGCCCTGGACGCCATCAATAGCGGCCTGAACGGCCTGCCGGCCGACGCCGGCGAACTGGAACTGGCGCTGGCCGTGCAATCGGCCCTGCCCGCCGATGCTGAAATGTTCGGCTTCTCGGCCGAGGCCGTCGCCGTGGTACTGCGGAGGGCGCTGGCATGACGCGCACCGACTGGAACGACTACGACTGGCAACTGATCCATGAAGGGCCGCAAGACCCGGTGCTGCACATGGCGCTGGACGCCGTCATCACCGACGAGGTCGGCGCCGGCCTGCGTCCACCCACCCTGCGCATCTGGGAATGGGCGGCGCCCGCCGTCGTGATCGGCCGCTTCCAGTCCCTGAAGAACGAGGTCGATCCCGAAGGCGCGCGCCACCACGGCATCCAGGTCGTGCGCCGCGTCAGCGGCGGCGGCGCCATGTTCATGGAACCCGGCAACTCCATCACCTATTCGCTCAGCGCGCCCCAGGCGCTGGTGCACGGCATGAGCTTCCAGGAGTCCTATGCATTCCTGGACGCCTGGGTGCTGACCGCCTTGCAGGGCCTGGGCATCAAAGCCTGGTACCAGCCGCTCAACGACATCGCCTCCGACATCGGCAAGATCGGCGGCGCAGCGCAGGCCCGCCGCGGCGGCGCGGTGCTGCACCACGTCACCATGTCCTACGACATCGACGCGGATAAAATGGTCGAGGTCCTGCGCATCGGCCGCGAAAAGCTGTCCGACAAAGGCACCACCAGCGCCAAGAAGCGCGTCGACCCTTTGCGCACCCAGACCGGGCTGTCGCGCGAAGTCATCATCGACCGCATGGTGGAAACTTTTGCCAATCTGCACCGTCTCACCCCCGGGCAGATAGGCAGCGACACCCTGGCGCGCGCGCAGGCGCAGGCGGCCGAGAAGTTCTCCACGCCCGAATGGACCGGCGTGGTGCCTTGAACCGCCCGGCACCGATTTTCTGGAGGTAGTTTCAATGCGTCGCACATTCACGCCGCAAGGCGCGATAAGCGGTTTCATCCTGGGCGCGGCCCTGCTGGCGCTGGCTGGCTGCAGTAGCACGCCGCCCGCCGACATCACGCTGGCCACGCAGGCTCCGGCCTCGGCGTCCACGCCGGAAAAAGTCGGCGACCTGTCCACCGAGCGCATCAAGTGGGCATCCAGCAAGCCAGGCTGCGAGGGCGACTGCCCTCGCATCGAAATCGACAGCGTCGCGTTCCCGGGCATCCCCAAGCTCACCGCGCTGGTGGACCACGTGCTGGCCTATATGACCGGCACCGACGCCAACCGCCGCGGCCCTTACGACACGCTGTCCGAATACACGCAGTACTTCTGGTCGGTGGCGCGCGCGCGCGACGCCACCTATTTCAAGGCCAGCGTGAAGGACACGGTGGGCGACATCGTGGCGGTCGAACTGCATACCGAGCAATTCCTGACCGGCGCCGCGCATGGCATCCCCGCCACCCAGTACCTGAACTGGGAACGCAGCCACGGCCGCGTGATGAGCCTGGAAGAAGCGCTGATACCCGGTCGCCATCCGCAATACGTGGCGGCGTTGCGGCAGGCGCATGCCAAGTGGCTGGCCAGCAATCCCGATGCGCGCCGCGATCCTGCAGCCTACAACAAGATGTGGCCATTCCAGGAAAGCGACAACTACGCGCTCACGCGGGACGGCATCGTGGTGAAGTACGACGCCTATTCCATCGCGCCGTACTCGCATGGCGAACCCGAACTGAGCATTCCCTATTCGGAACTGCGCGGGATCCTGAAGCCTGAGCTGCTGCCCGCTTCATAAGCCGCACGCGGGAACGCCCGCGGTCTACGCGGGCGTTCGGTACGGCATCAAACCGGGGTTCGGTTGAGCGGACTGAGGATGGAGCTAGGGAGGTGGCCGCTTTTTTCGCGTCTGTGGCCGGGTAAGACGCCCAGTCCGCTCAGTGCAACCACGGCGGCAGGGCGACGCTGGCGCGCCGCCCTTGCACGCCGTTCGTCTTAGAAGCGGTGACGCACGCCCACCATGGCCACGGTGCTCTTCACGCCGTCGGTGAACGCGAAGTTGGTGGCATACGAACCCAAGGCGTACAGATTGGTGCGCTTGGACAGGTTGTAGGTGTAGCCCAGGCTGTAGATGTTCATGGTGGCGTCGTCGCCGGTCAGCTTGGTGCTGTCGGTATCGGCGCGCTGCCACGAAGCCAGGATGTTGCTGGCGCCGCCGATCGGCACGCTCAGGCCCACCAGGTAGGAATTGGCCTTGAAGCCCGACACCGCCACGTTGGTGCCGAAGCCCTTGGCTTCGGGGCTGCCGCTGCCGAAGGCATTGGCGCCCTGGCCGGTGAACCAGCCGTCGCGCGTCTGGCCGTAGGCCAGCGCCAGCTTCAGCACTTCGAAGTCGTACGAACCGCCGATCATCCACGACTTGGGCGTGGCGTCGGTGTTCAACTGGTTGGCGGGGTTCAACTGGTCATAGGTCAGCGCCACGTTCACCGGGCCGCTGACATAGCGCAGGCCGGCCGTGATGGCGCGGGTGTTGTCGGCGGTCTTGAAGCCGGTTTGCGCCGCGGTCGTGTCGGCGGCGTTGAACGAGTAGCCGATGCCGAACTGCACGCCGCTGAACGACGGCGTCGAATACTGCACCATGTTGTCGTAGCGGACCGTGTTGGCGGCGCTGAAGGCCACGCCGACGTTGGCCTGGCCGTAGCTGCCGCCGAACGGATCGATCGCGGCGAAGTACTTCGAGGCGATGTTGGTCTGGCGGCCCAGTTCCAACAGGCCCCAAGAGTCGCTCTTCAGGCCGATGGTGGCTTGGCGGCCGAACAGGCGGCTGCTCTGGCCCGACACGCCGCTGGCCGAATTGAAGCCGCTTTCCAGCGTGAACACGGCGCTCAGGCCGTCGCCCAGGTCCTCGGCGCCGCGCAGGCCCCAACGCGAACCGCTGGACACGCCGTTGACCATGCCAACCTTGGACTCATGGTAGCCATCACCCTTGATGCGCTGGTAGCCGATACCGGTGTCGATCAAGCCGTAGAGCGTCACCGAGGTCTCCGCTTGCGCCGTTGCGCCGAACGCGGCCAGCATGGCGGTGACGAACAAAGTCTTTTTCATTGCAAATTCCCATTGATTGAACAGACATGCGCATCCGGGCTGGCACGCATCGCGTGCGGCGCGCCCGGCGCATGGCAGGAACGAATTCTAGGGACGCCATATGTCAGTTCTGGTTATGCAAGCTGGGAAATTCCCTAGGCCGTGAAAAAAGCGCGAAATGTCGCGCCATGCCGACAGCCCGCAAGCAAAGATGCGGCACGCGCGGACCTGCAATGTCGATGTGCTATTCATGCGCGGTGCGCGTGCGGACGCGCAAATGGAAATCGCCCCTTGCGGGGCGATTTCCGTTTTTTGCCACCAGGCCCTGCCAGACGGGCGCGGCCGGGGCGGTTCTTGTCTCACTGCCCTCCTCGGCGGG
>NZ_DATCUY010000703.1:0-2730 GCF_036567245.1 Achromobacter sp.
CTGTTATTGCCGTTGGCGGTGTCCTAGGAACGATAGTTACCGCTGTCGCAACTTTTTTTCTATGGCGCGTAACCAAGACTCTTGCGCATGAAACGACAAGGATGGCTGAAGCCGCAGCTCAACCACATGTCGTCGTGACACTCACTCCCAATCGGTGGTCAATGCGGCATTTTGATATTCACATCGACAACACCGGAAATGCGACAGCATATGACATTTCTATCGCCTTCGATCCTCCACTAGAAAATGGGGAGGCACGCGGAGACCGGGTCGAAATCCCATTCCAGAAAATAAGTGTCCTCAAACCCGGTCAAGGCATGGTGAGTTATTTGTCTGAATTCGGAAAACTGAAGGGCAAGACCTACGAAGTTGACATTAGCTGGAAGCGTGATGCGTCCAGCCAACAGCGTCAGAAAAATTCATATACCTTAAGTATGCTCGACCATGAGGGAGTCAGTCGTCTCGGAGATGAGCCATTGGTTGAGATCGCCAAACACATCAAGAAAATTGAGGAAAACTGGAGTCCGGTTGCCAAAGGGAAAAAACGCACAAAGGTAGATGTGTTTAGCGGTTTTGATAGGCTGCATGAGCGTCGAGAAGCGAATCGGATGCGTCGTCAGTGGCAAAGAGAACAAGAGGCTCATTCTTCAAAGAATGCGCAATCTGACACTCCGAATTCTCAGCAATAACTCGTTTTAAATCCGGGCGCGGACACCGACGCGCCCGGATTTGCTTTTCACAGCGCCCAGGACGGAACGGCCTGGGCGCTGTGCTTGCTGACCGCGTTATTCCTGCGCCTTGATGAATCGCACAAAGCGAAGCGCCCCGGTTGTGGCCGAGGCGCTTACCTTCCGCAAAGTTCAAGCGGCCAGCGCCTGCGTGAGTTCATCCGCCATTGCTTCGGCATCCGCCGGGGCGTTGTCTTGCTCCTGCATGGTTTCCGACGTTTCAGCCTTGAAGATAGCAGGCATCCAGCTCGTACCGTTCGCCAGCCGTTCGGCTTCGCTGGCAATGTCGCCTTTCTTCAACTTCGCCAGCCGGGTGATGTGTGCCGGGGCGTACTGCTCAACGGCTTCCAGAATCGCGGCCTTCGGTACATGCTGGAAGTAGCCGTCTGCGGTCGGCTTCCACCATGCCGCCATGTCCAGCCTCACGGCCTGCGCCAGTTCCGCGCCCGGCTGCTGTGCTATAGCGCGGGGCGTCACCACGTCCACCGTGGACGCCACGCACACGGCCAACAGGCGCACCAGTTCATCCTGCGGCTTCGCCAGCAGCGCGGCGAACAGTTCGGCGCTGTCCTCCGGCAAGGCTTCACCCGCCACCTGTTGCAGTTCACGCAGCGCCACGGCGGCGGGCGATTCCGGCCAGTCCGGGGCCATGCCTTCCAGCCGGTCTTGCACTTTCATGCTCACGCCTGTGTAAACCCACCACGTTGTTCAGTGGCAATGACAGCCGGCTAACAGGCGGCTGGTAGCCGACGCTGGCATGGGGTCGATGCCAGTTGTAGTGATGCAGCCACCGCGGGAGGGCCTCGGCGCGCTGGGTCGAGCTTTCATAGGACCTGGCGTAGGCCCATTCCCGAAGGACCGTCTGGACCAGTCGTTCGGCTTTGCCGTTGGTTCGCGGGGTGTAGGGCCGGGTTCGCTTGTGGCGAAGGCCAAGGCGCGTGATGAGCCGGCGGAAGCGGCGGGATTTGTAGCAGGCCCCGTTGTCGGTCAGGACGCGCTGGAAGCGCACGCCCAAGGAGCGGTAATAGCGCACGGCGCTCAGCAGGGCGCGGCAGGCGCTCGAGCCGCGCTCATCGGGTTCGATCGTGCCGAACGCGACCCGTGAGTGATCGTCGATAGCCAGATGGACGAACTCCCATCCCGCGCCATCGGATGCGCCGGCCCGGTCGCCGGTCACGCGATGTCCGGGACGCCAGAAGCGGCCCAATTTCTTGATGTCCAGATGCAGCATGTCGCCCGGCGCGGCGTGTTCGTAGCGGTTGTCCGGACGTGCCGGCTCCAGCTCCGCCAAGCGATGCAGCCCGGCACGCCGGAGCAGTCTGGCGGTCGTGCTTGGCGCGACATCCAGCGCCATGGCGATCTCGCGATACGTCTGCCGCGCCCGGCGGCGCTCGATCAGTTGCGCGACCACAGCCGGTGGGGTGGCATGGGGGCAATGCGTCGGCCGCGACGACCGATCCACCAGTCCTTCGACGCCTTCCTCCCGGAAGCGACGCAGCCACTTGTAGGCGGTCCGGACGCTAACGCCCGCGGCGTGGGCGGCTTCTTCGATCCGAAGCCCTTCATCGACCACCCGCCGCACGAGCAGGGCTCGACCGCGAGGCGTAAGACGGGCATGTTTATGCAGGTTCATCCGGGGCTCCTGGGGGCTGGGTTGGCTTCGTAACCCCCATCTTCCAGAGATGCCCCGGATGAACAACCTACTGAGAGATCACACCTGTGGCAGGTCGTGGCCGTAGTGGCTGTCCTGCAAGACGGTCTGCACCATGCCATGCACCAGCGCGGCCAGCGCGACTTGCGGATGCCGGGCGACTTCGATTTGCAGCGCGGCGGTGCGGTGCGCGCTCAACCGCTGCGCCAGCCGGTCGGACAGGCTCGCGGCCTTGGGCGGCTCGGCGTCCTCGCCTTCGTCGTCGTTCCCGGCTTCGCCTTCCGCGCTGCCGAAACCCTGCCGCAAGCGTTCCAGCGTGCGCAGCGCCTTGGCTTCGGCTTCGCGCAGCAG
>NZ_DATCUY010000704.1:0-5982 GCF_036567245.1 Achromobacter sp.
AGGAAGGCGCGCGTGCGCTCGCTGGCGGGCGCCCCGAACAGACGCGCCGGCGGGCCGGACTCGACGATGCGGCCGGCCTCCGTGAAATACACGGTGTCGCTGACCTCTTCGGCAAAGCGCATTTCATGGGTGACCAGCACGCAGGTCAGGCCGTCCTGCACCAGTTCACGGATCACGGTCAGGACTTCACCGACCATCTCCGGATCCAGCGCGGAAGTCACTTCATCGAACAGGATCAACTCGGGCTGCAACGCCAGCGCGCGCGCAATCGCCACCCGCTGCTGCTGGCCGCCGGACAGCTCGCCGGGATAGGCGTCTTCCTTGTGCGCCATCCGCACCTTGGCCAGCAGCTCGCGCGCCCGCGCCTCGGCCTGCGCCCGCGGCAGCCCGGCCACCTTGATGGGCGAGATCGTCAGGTTCTGCAGCACGCTCAGGTGCGGGAACAGGTTGTACTGCTGGAACACGAAGCCCACGCGCCTGCGCAACCCAATCAGCTCGGACTCGGTCTTCAAGGCATCCACGCGCACGCCGCCGACCTGGATGCGGCCGCGCTGCGGACGCAGCAACCCGGTCATGCAGCGCAGGATGGTGGACTTGCCCGAACCCGAAGGCCCGATGATGGACACCGCCTGGCCCTGCTTGATCTCGACGTCTATGCCCTTGAGCACCTCGGTCTGGCCAAAAGCCAGGTGCACGTCCTGCAGGCTGACCAGCGGGGTCTGGGCGGCCGCTTGGAAAGCGGCGGCGCGCGCCTCGAATTCAATAATGCTCATGGCGTCTTTCCAGATACCGCGTCCAGCGCGCGATGGGATAGCAATAGGCGAAGAAAAGCGCCAATAGCGTGAAATAGACCAGTATGGTGAAGTCGGTGCGCGACACGGTATTGCTGGCCACCGTGGCCACATCGACCAGATCGTGCACGCCCACCAGCGAGGCCAGCGACGTGCTCATGGTGATGCTGGCGTACAGATTCATCCAGGAGGGCAACATCCGCCGCAGGCACTGCGGCAACACGATCATGCGGAAGATCTGCGAGCGCCGGAACGCCAGCGATTGCGCGGCCTCCCATTGGGCGCTGGGGATGGACTGGATCGCGCCGCGGAAAATCTCGGCCACATTGGCGCTGGCCGGCAGCCCCAGGCCGATCACCACCTTGATCCAGTCCGGAAACGGCAGGTTCCACCCGCCCAGCTTGAGCTCGAAGGGAAACACATAGGTGGTGAAGTACACCAATACCAGGATGGGCGCATTGCGGAACAGCAGCACGTAGGCGCGCGTCAGCCTGCGCAACAACGGCGACGGCGACAGCGACGCCGCGCCCACCACCAGCCCGGCCAGCGTGCCCAGCGCCATGGCCAGCACGCTGAGCTGGATGTTCATCGCCAGCCCGCGCAACAAGGCGGGCGACCACTGCCACAGCGCCCGCACCGCGGCCGGCGCCGTACCGGTGGCCGCCCAAGCCAGGTTCAGGGCCGCCAGCGCCAGGAATATTGCCAGCCAGGGATCGCGCAAAGCCGCCGGCAGCCGACGCCCCGCTGTCCCCGCCTGCAACACCAGATCATTGCCCATAGCCCGGCATCCTCAAATGCGCTTCCAGCCATCTCCCGCCCAGGCCAACCAGCCACGTCAGCAGGCCGAAATACAGCAGGATCAGCAGCAGCAGTTCCAACACGTTGTCGCGGTACGACCAGATCATGATGGATTCATAGGTCACGTCGCCCACCGCGATGGCCGAGGCGATGGCGGTCGTCTTCACCAGGTCCACCAGGTTGTTGACCAGCGCCGGCAAGGCAAAGCGCAGCGCCAGCGGCAACTGCACCTGGGTCAGGATCTGGCGCCGCGAAAACGCCAGCGAGCGCGCCGCCTCCATCGTCACCGCAGGCACCGCTTCGATGCCCGCGCGCAGGGCCTCGGCATGGAACACGCCCTTGTGCAGCGCCACCACGATCACTACCCAGGCGAACGGCGCTATCGGACTGCCGCCGCCCAGTTTTTGCGTGATCAGCATGTTCAGCACCAGGAAGGCGCAGTACAGCTGCACCAGGGTGGGCGTATTGCGCGTGACCTCCACGAAGGCCTGCAGCGGCCGGGCCAGCCAGGCGCGGCCGCTGGTCAGGCCCGCGGCGATCAGGACGCCGAACAGCAGGCTGGCCGGTATGGTCCACGCGCATAGCTGCAGCGTGACCAGCAGTCCGCGGCCAAATGCGGACAGCTCGCCCGCGTCCAGCACAAAGCTGTAGTTCAGGCCCAGCGGCTTGAAGAAACCGACCCAGGCTTGCAATGCCGATTCGAACATGCCCCGGCCCGCCTCAACTGCCCTGCTTGTACTTCGCGCGCAGTTCCTGCAGCAGCGGTTGCGGCGGAGCGATGCCCAGGCGCGTTTCGGTGGCGATCAGCCACCCCCTGCGGTGCCAGTCCTGCACCACCTTGTCCACGGCGGCGATGGTGTCGGCCTCGCCCTTGCGGGTCCAGACCACCGAGTTGGCCGGCAGTACCTCGGAGGCGATGGGCGCGTGGTAGTCCTTCCATTCCGGATTGCTGCGCAGCAGCGGCTGGATCAAGGTCGAGTCGTGCACGGCCGCGACGCACTGGCCGCCGCGCAGCGCCAGCAGCGAATCCGACGAACTCTTGTAGCCCTTGACCACCGCGCCGTAGTCCGCCGACAAAGGCCGCGCGAAGCTGCTGCCCTGCGACACGCACACCGGCTTGCCGCGCAGGTCTTCCCATTTGGCGATGCCGCTGGTCTTGAGCGTGGCGGCCGTGCCGCCCACCCGGAAGAACGGCGTAGGCGCATAGCCCAGGATCTCGGCGCGCTCGGGGTTCAGTTCCATGGACGCGATCAGCAAGTCCACCTTGCCGGAAATCAGGAACTGCGTGCGCGTGGCGGTCTGCACCTGCACCAGTTCCGCCTTCACGCCCAGATCCTTGGCGAGCTCGCGCGCCAACTCCGGATTCCAGCCCACCAGCTGCTGCGTGGCCGGATCCAGCGAGCCGAACACGCCGCCATTGGCCAGCACGCCTATGGTGATCGTTCCGCGTTCCCTGACCTTGTCCAGGGTGGCGTCGGCCTGCGCCGTGCCGGCGCCCAGGGCCAGCGCCAGGGAAATTGCGATGCGGGCGCCGCCCGGTGTCTTGCGAGTTGCCATGTCGTTGTCTATTGGAGAGCAGTGAACGGACCTCCATGCTGCTTGCCCACGCACGCCACGACAAAGAAGACTTTCAGATATGAATATGCGAGACGTCCGATTCCGCTAGAAGTCCACCGGCGCGCCCGTGCCCGGCGACGAGGCAGAGCCACACCGCCGCGTGTTCGGCAGAAACTGCTGTGGGTGGAGTGCCGGCGCTACAGGCCAGGTACGGTCTCGAAGCCGGAAAAGAAAGCGCAATGACCCGGATAGCCCGGCCGCGCGTCGCAAGCCTTGAGGCAGCCCGGCTTGCCGCCGGGGAAACTTGCCGAGACCGACATGCCGAAGCCGTAGGTGGGCGTCGTCACGTCGAAGCTGCTGTCGCACGTGGTCTGGGCGCTATAGGCGAACGTCATGCCCTCGCGCCGGCCATTGATGGCGAACGACACCTGGAAGCTGTCCAGGCTGCGCCAACCGGGCCGTGGCAGGACCAGGAAACGATAGTGCCTGGCATCCAGGCGTTGGCCGAAGATCTTCAGCTTGACCGTGGACGCATCGACCTTGGGCGAGGGATACGGCAATGCCAGCAACGCCCGCGGATCCCCCAGCACGCCCAGCTCGAAACCCAGGCCCTTTCGATAGAAGGGCACGTCGATACTGGGATAGCCCGAATACTCGACACGCTGCGCGGCGCCGCCGTACACATTCGACTTGGGATCATGGTCGGGTGCGCGGGCGAAGGTGACGTCCAGCGTCAGCGCGGCGTCCGCAGGGTTCGCGTCTTCGCTGCGCAGGTGCTTTTCAAAAACATCAGGTTGCGTCGCGCACCCCGCCATCAGCCCCGCCAGCAGCGCGGGCGCCGCCAAGCGCGACATGCTTCTTGCGGCCCGCCGGAACCTGGCGCGCGCCATCATCGGACCTCTCCGCGTTCCGGTGCCGGGACTGGCGATGAGTCCAGCCCCTGCCCCCGCAGTTGCCAGCCTTGCGCGGTCTGGTGCCAGCGGAAATTCCGGTTGATCCATTCGGCTTTCAGGTTGTCGTACAGGCGGCGCTGATCGATGCGGCGTCCCTCGTCATGCGTCTTGCGCGCAGTCGCATAGCTCTCGTCCCATAGCGGCTTGAAGGCCTTGCCCTGCATCGCCCTCGTGAATGGCACGCGCGCGTAGACACCCTCGTCCGCCCTGCTCAGACGGATCTCGTTGTCCAGCAGCAAGGCGCCGCTGCCATTGTCCGGCGATACCGACACCAGCATGCCTCCCGACGGTTGGTATTCCTTGGGCAGCAGCAGATGCTCGAACCACAGCACTTTCCCGGTCGACGTGACCAGCGCGCGCGAGCCCGCCGTAAACAGCAGCAAGTCCTGGCGCCCGGGCTGCGGCAGGCCCAGATCGGGATCGCGCGTGTCGATGGTCGGGCTCAGCACGCGCGCCAGCGGCGTGTCGTTCTGCACCGCGATCAAAATCGTGCCCACGCCCATGAAATCGTTCGACACGGCCAGCAGCACCGGCTGGCCGTCCATCGTCGGGCCCAGCGCGCGCACGTGGATGAACTCGTAGGCATTCAACGGCCGATAGGTATTGCCGCGGTATTTGATCTGGCGCAGCCGCGAATCTTCATATCCCTCGATCCGGAAATCGCCCATGGCCTCGCTGACCTTGCCCGTCGCGGGCGCCGCACCCTGCGCCTGCGCGGCGCCGGCCATCAACAATGCGAGCGCCAGCGCAATGCTGGCGGGGGCTTTGGCGCGATAGCTGGCGGGTGAACGGACAACAGGCACGGATTTTTTCTTGCTGGCAGGACGCATGTCGGAGTCCGCATTCTATCGCCACGCGGAACCCCTCATCAGAAAACAGATATCCACATGCGAATTCAATCGTTCTGGCCCGACTTCGCATCGGCCAGACTGCCTGTTTCCGTCAAGAAAAATCAGGAAACGCGATGTCCATACCCTCAGTCACAGGACTCGACCACTACATCATCCGGGTGCATGATCTGCAGGCCGCAACCGAGCAATATCAGAAGCTGGGATTCGCCCTGGCGCCGCAAGGCCGGCACCATCGCGGCACGCGCAACCAGACGCTGATCCTGGACGCCAACTACCTGGAACTGCTGGCCTTTCCGCCGGAACTGCGGGACCAGTCGCGCTTCGCAGGCTTTGACGACGCCTACGAAGGTCCGGTATCCGTTGCCCTGCAAACCACCGACAGCACCGCCGTCCACGCCGAGCTGGCCCGCCTGGGCATAGAGGCCGAACCGCCGCAGCGCGGCGGCCGGCCGGTGCACCTGCCCGAAGGCAGCGAGGACGCGGCCTGGAACAATACCCAGTTTCCCGCCGGACTGTTCGCGGTGCCTGACTTCTTTACCTGCGGCCATCTCACGCGCCATCTGGTCTACCGCCCCGAATGGCAGACTCACCCCAATGGCGCGCGCCGCATCGAGTCCCTGATCGTCTTACATCCCGCACCGCAAGCCCTGCGCCCCGCATATGAACGCGTGCTCGGCCCCATTGCCATCAGCGAGCTGCCGGAGCAGGGACTGCAGGTGCGGCGCGGCAGCCTGCGCATCGACTTCCTCAGGCCCGCCGCCTTCGAGCAACGCTATCCCCATGTGCGCGTGCCGGCGGGCCTGCCCACAAGCAGCCAGGGCGGCTGGTTCGCCGGCTCCGTCATCGGCGTGCGCGATATCGGGCAGACGCGTGCGTGGCTGGACAGTAAACAGGTCCCCTACCGCGCCAACGCGCAAGGCGAACTGGCCGTGGCGCCCGAGCATGCCGCGGGCGCGGTGCAAGTCTTCGTGCAGGAGGCATGATGGGCCAGCCCCTGCCCGACTACTGGAATTGCTTTTCCACCGACTACGC
>NZ_DATCUY010000705.1:0-3238 GCF_036567245.1 Achromobacter sp.
GTGGCCGACGACGATGGTGGGGTGGGCCAGCGCGTCCAGCGCGCTGAGGACATCCTCGCCGAGGTCCGCGATGGCAACCGAGGTAAACGCCGCGTCCTGCGGCAGGGCGCCGTGGCCACGCATATCCAGCGCCGCGCAGGCCAGGCCGGCGCGCGCGAAGTAGTCCAGGAAGTGCGCATAGCACCAGGCGCCGTGATACGCGCCAGGGACGAACAGCAGGCCGGGTCTGCCGTCCTGGGGATCGGCGCCGACGATCAGGCGGCCCTGGCCGGCGGGACGGGCGGGCAGGCGGTCGGCGAGGCTGAAATCCAGTGGATTGGCGCGAGTGGAAAGGGGCGGGAGCAGCGAGTCGGCATTCATGGTGCGGCCATCTTAGGTTGGCCCGAACTATCAGAAAACTTTATTTTTCATATGATTGGATAAGTTCTTCTAATCGATATCGCGCTATGCGTCCCTTGCCCGAGCTGTCCATCACGCACTACCGCCATTTCCTGCTGGTGGCCGAGCTGCGCAGTTTTCGCGCCGCGGCGGCCCGGGCCTTCCGCTCGCAGCCGGCGTTGTCGCTGTCCATCCGCGAGATGGAGCAGCGCCTGGGACAGCCGCTGTTCGAACCCGGCAACCGCGGCACGCTCACGCGCTTCGGCCAGGACTGCCTGCCGCTGGCGCGCGAGCTGGTGCAGCACCACGACCGCGTGGCGGGCGCGCTGTCGGGGCTGGCCAGCAACGAGGCCGGCACCTTGACCATGGCGTCGGTGGCCACCGTGGCCACGCATTGGCTGCCGGAACTGGTGGCCGTGTATCGCGAGCGCTATCCGGCCGTGGCGCTGCGGCTGTTCGACGACAACTCGGAAGGCGTGGAGCGCATGGTGCTGGCGGGCGAGGCGGAGCTGGGCGTATGCAGCCCGGTGTCGCAGGACCGGCGGCTGTCGTTCGAGCCCTTGCTGCGCGACGCCTTCGGCCTGGTGTGCCATCGCGGCCATCCGCTGGCCGGGCGCAAATCGGTGACCTGGCGCGAGATCGAGGACCTGCCCCTGGTCGGCACCATCGCGCACCGCCAGCTTGCCGGCTATCCGCAGGCGGCCTTCATGCTGGATCGGCAGGTCTTCGTGTCCAACATGATGTCGCTATTGGCCATGCTGGAGCGCGGCGTCGGCGTCACGGTGCTGGCGCGGCTGGGCGTGCCGCCGGACTCGCGCGGCCTGGTCTTCGTGCCGCTGTCCGGCCCGCGCATCGAGCGCGAACTGGGCATCACGCGGCTGGCCGGCCGCAGCCTGTCTCCGGCCGCCGCGCGCATGGAGGAAATGCTGCGCGCGAAGGCGGCGAAACGCGGCCGCACTGTCGCTTGAAACCAACGCATTTTTGCGATTTACGGCCATAAAACAGGCCAATTCCGGGGCCGACTGTTGCGCAATTGCACGCGGCGCGGATCGCCGTTGATTCTTCGCAAACGGCTCTTTAGAGTGCGTGATGTTTGCTGCGCGAGGGATGTGCCGGGATGATCGGCGCGGCGCGTCGACAGACGTGTTGAGGAAGTCATGAGCAGTGTGTATTTGCGTACGGCGGGCATCGCCTGCGCCGTTCTGATCCTGGCCGGTTGCGCCGCCAGGAAGCCCGCCACCATCACCGAGGCCCAGCCCGCGGAGCCGCCCAAGCCGGTAGCCTGCGTGCCCGCCAAGGCCGGCGATCCCATGATAGGCACGTGGTTGTCGAACAGCCGCCCGCGCGACGTCAGCGGCGATCTGCAATCGCTGATCGTGCTGTCCGCCGACGGCACCATGGCCTATGAGTCCCTGCTGAAGATCGGCCGCAAGACGCGTCCGGCGTTGCGCGAGACCGGCTGCTGGAGCGTGGCGGAAGGCGTCTACACGATGCAGACCACCAAGTCGGCCGGTGAACTCGTGGACGCCAACGATCCCATCTACCTGAACCGCTACCGCGTCGAAAAGGTCGAGAAGACCCGCCTGACGATGCGCGAGCTGAAAAACGGCGGCCAGGTCATGACGGCGCGCCGCATGCCCACGGGCTACCGCCTGCCGTACTGAGCGTTGCGCCGGGCGGACATTCTGCCCGGCGATAAAGCCAGGATGGCCGGGCTGGGGTAAGGTGCGGTCTTCACCCATCGCCCCGCCGCCGGTCATCCATGCCTGCCCTGTCCTCAGAAGCGCGCGCCATCGCGCTGCTTGCCCTGGC
Source organism: Achromobacter sp. (assembly GCF_036567245.1). Taxonomy (GTDB): domain Bacteria; phylum Pseudomonadota; class Gammaproteobacteria; order Burkholderiales; family Burkholderiaceae_B; genus Achromobacter. The sequence goes on from NZ_DATCUY010000705.1 coordinate 2,191, forward strand.
CGCCTTCGTCAGCGCCAGCGCGTTCCGCATCTGTGATCCCATGTTGCCGCAGCTCGCGGCGGAATTCGGCACCACCACGGGCCAGGCCGCGCGCGCGGTGACCGCGTTCGCCGTGGCCTACGGCGTGCTGCAGATGTTCTTCGGCCCCCTGGGCGACCGCTACGGCAAGTACCGCGTCGTCAGCATCGCGACCTTTGCCTGCGCCCTGGGCAGTGCTGGCGCCGTGTTCGCCGGCTCGCTGGACGTGCTGGTGTTCTGCCGCGTCCTGTCGGGCGCCGCGGGGGCGGGCATCGTGCCGCTGTCCATGGCCTGGATCGGCGACAACGTCCCGTATGAACGGCGCCAGGCGACCCTGGCCCGCTTCCTGACTGGCACCATCCTGGGCATGTCGGCCGGCCAGCTGGCCGGCGGCCTGTTCGCCGACACGGTGGGCTGGCGTTGGGCGTTCGCCGCGCTGGTCTGCGGCTACCTGATAGTGGGCGTGCTGCTCTTGCTGGAAGTGCGGCGCCAGCAGGCCTCGGGCCTGGGCCGGGTGGACCCCGGCGCGGTCCGCCAGGGCTTCGTGGCGCAGGCGCGGCTGGTGCTGGGCACGGCCTGGGCCCGCATCGTGCTGGCGACGGTGTTCGTCGAAGGCCTGCTGGTCTTCGGCGCCCTGGCCTTTGCGCCTTCCTATCTGCATGAACGCTTCGATATCTCTTTGACCGCCGCGGGCGCGCTGGTGGCCGTGTATGCCGTGGGCGGCCTGCTCTATACGGTGGTGGCCGGCCGCATCCTGAAGCGCCTGGGCGAACGCGGCCTGGCGATCGCCGGCGGGCTGGTGCTGGGCGTGGCGTTCCTGTCCTATCTGCTGGGGCCGGTCTGGATGTGGAGCCTGCTGGCCAGTGTGCTGGCCGGCTTCGGCTATTACCTGCTGCATGCCACCCTGCAGACCAATGCGACCCAGATGGTGCCCTCGGCGCGCGGCACGGCGGTGGCGTGGTTCGCGTCCTGCCTGTTCATGGGCCAGGCGGCTGGCGTGGCGCTGGCGGGCGCGGTGGTCGACGAGATC
>NZ_DATCUY010000706.1:0-4862 GCF_036567245.1 Achromobacter sp.
AGCCGCGCCTGCCGCACCCGTAGCGCAATCGGCGGCGCAATCCGTGTTCAAGCCCCTTGCCGGCGCCACGGGCGGCGCCGGCGCGGACATCGACCTGATCATGGACGTGCCCGTCCAGCTGACGGTCGAGCTGGGCCGTACCCGCCTGACCATCAAGAACCTGCTCCAGCTGGGCCAGGGTTCCGTGGTCGAGTTGGACGGCCTGGCGGGCGAGCCGATGGACATCTTCGTCAATGGCTACCTGATCGCCCAAGGCGAAGTCGTGGTCGTCGAAGACAAATACGGCATCCGCCTGACCGACATCATCACGCCGTCCGAGCGGATCAACCGCTTGAACAACCGCCGCTGACCCTCGCGTCATGAACGACTCCGCTCTCCTGCGCGTCATCATCGGCCTGATCCTGGTCGTGGCCGCCATCCTGGTTTCGGCCTGGCTGGCGCGCCGCGCAGGGCTGACCCCGCGCGGCGGCGGCAATCTGCTGCGGCAGGTGGCCAGCCTGCCGGTCGGTCCGCGCCAGAGCATCGTCGTGGTGGAAGTCGAGAACACCTGGCTGGTGGTGGGCGTCGGCCCGAACCAGCTCAACACCCTGCATACCCTGCCCGCCGGCCAATTGCCGGAGGCTTCGACCTTGCCCGCCGCCGCCTTCGCGGCCAAGCTGGGCCAGGCGCTCAAGCGCCGCTAGCGCTGCCGCGCCATCCAAGCGACACCCATGAGTTTGCCCACAAGCACGACATCCGTCCGCGCCCGGCCCCGCGCGCTGCATCTGCTCGGCGCCGCGGCCCTGCTAGGCCTGGCCTTGTTCCCCGCGGGTGTCGTCGCGCAGGCCACCCTGCCCGCGCTGACCGCAACGCCCGGGCCGAACGGCTCCGAAACCTATTCGCTCAGCATGCAGACCCTGCTGCTGATGACGTCGCTGTCGTTCCTGCCCGCCGCGCTGCTGATGATGACGGGCTTCACCCGCATCATCATCGTGCTGGGCCTGCTGCGCAGCGCCATGGGAACGGCCATGTCGCCGCCCAACCACGTGCTGATCGGCCTCGCCCTGTTCCTGACCTTCTATACGATGTCGCCGGTGTTCGACAAGATCTACACCGACGCCTACAAGCCGCTATCCGAGGGCTCGATCCAGTTCGAGGCTGCGGTGGAACGCGCGGCCGCGCCGCTGCGCACCTTCATGCTGCATCAAACGCGCGAAAACGATCTGTCGCTGTTCGCCAACCTGGCCAAGCAGCCGGCCCTGGAAGACCCCTCGCAGGTGCCCCTGCGCATCCTGGTGCCCGCATTCATCACCAGTGAACTCAAGACCGCGTTCCAGATCGGCTTCACCATCTTCATCCCCTTTCTCATCATCGACCTGGTTGTCGCCAGCGTGCTGATGGCCCTGGGCATGATGATGGTGCCGCCGGTGACAGTAGCGCTGCCCTTCAAGCTGATGCTTTTCGTGCTGGCCGACGGCTGGAACCTGCTCATGGGTTCGCTGGCCCAGAGCTTCTATCAATAAGCTGGAGGAGAATCGCCATGACCGCAGAAACCGTCATGACCATGACCTACCAGGCGATGAAGATCGTGCTGGCGATGGCCGGGCCGCTGCTGCTCGTGACGCTGGTGGTGGGTCTGGTCATCAGCATCTTCCAGGCTGCCACGCAGATCAACGAAATGACGCTGTCGTTCATTCCGAAGCTGCTGGCCATGTGCGGCGTGCTGGTGCTGCTCGGTCCCTGGCTCATCGGCGTGATGGTCGACTACATCCGGCAGCTGATCGGCCAGATCCCCATGCTGGTGTCCTGAGCGGCTACCGCCGCCGGACGCCGGGCCTCACCCCATGATCGCCTTCACGCTCGAGCAGCTCAACGGCTGGATCGGCCAGTTTCTCTGGCCGTTCGTGCGCATCCTGGCGCTCGTGGGTACCGCCCCGCTGTTCTCCGAATCGCTGATTCCGGTCAAGGTCAAGATCGGACTGTCGTTTGTCCTGGCCGTCGCGATCAGCCCCGCGCTCGATCCCGTGCCTCCGATTGCACCCGGCTCCTTCGCCGGATTGTGGATGGTGATGCAGCAGGTGTTGATCGGCATCGCGCTGGGCTTCACGATGCGCCTGGTGTTTGCCGCCGTGCAGACCGCCGGCGAATTCGTGGGCCTGCAGATGGGCCTGTCGTTCGCTTCGTTCTTCGATCCGAGTTCGGGCGCCAATACCGCGGTACTGTCGCGCCTGTTCAACATCATCGCGATGCTGACATTTCTGGCGCTGGACGGCCATCTGCTGGTCCTGGCCGCGCTGGTGCGGTCCTTCGACACGCTGCCCGTGGCCATGATCCAGCTGCACCAAAATGGCTGGGGCGTGGTGGTGGAATGGGGCAAGACCGTCTTCGTTTCCGGCCTGTTGCTGGCGTTGCCGCTGATCTGCGCCCTGCTGACCATCAACCTGGCCATGGGCATCCTGAACCGCACGGCGCAGCAACTGTCCGTGTTCTCGATCGGCTTTCCGGTGACGCTCATCATCGGCGTCACGATTCTGACCGTCGTGCTGCCGCATGCGGGGCCCTTCCTGGAATCGCTATTCGAATCCGGCCTTACCGCGATGAGCCGGGTCGCCGACGCCCTGGCAGGAAAATAGCGGCCCAGGCTGGCGCCGGGGCGCCAAGGCGGCGCCTGGCACCGCCCCGCCATCCTTACTGCTGGCCGGTAAGACGGAACACGCGAATCGTTTCGCGCAATGCGCCGGACTGGCTGCCCAGCTGCATGACGGCGCCGCCCAGGTCCTGGACCAGCGCGGTGTTCTGCACCGTCATCACATCCATCTGCGACACCGCCGTATCCACCTGCTCGATGCCGCTAGACTGCTCCTGAGAAGCCTGGGAAATCTCGCCGATGATGTCGGTCACGCGGTGCACGGCGGCCACGATATCCTGCATCGTCGCGCCCGCCTGCTCGGCCTGCTGGGAGCCTTCGGTCACGCGTTCCACCGAGTCCTCGATCAGGCCCTTGACCTCCTTGGCGGCCTGGGCGCTCTTCTGCGCCAAGCTGCGGACCTCACCCGCCACCACCGCAAAACCCTTGCCGGACTCCCCGGCGCGGGCCGCTTCGACCGCGGCGTTGAGAGCCAGGATATTGGTCTGGAATGCGATTCCCTCGATGATGGTGACGATATCGGCAATCTTGCGCGAACTGTCTGAAATGCCGTGCATGGTGTTCACCACCTGCCCCACCGCCACACCGCCCTTGCGCGCCACTTCCATGCTGCTGGCCGCAAGCTGGTTGGCCTGGCGCGCATTGTCGGCGTTCTGCCTCACCGTGGACGTCAGCTGTTCCATGCTGGCGGCGGTCTGCTGCAGGGACGCCGCCTGGCCTTCGGTGCGGCCCGCCAGTTCCTGATTGCCCCGCGCGATATGCGCTGCGGCATGGGTCGTGCCTTCGATGCCGCGGTACACGTCCTGAGCGATTCCGATCAGACTTTTGCGCATCACTTCCAGCGAGAACTTCAGGCTCCCGATTTCGTCATCGGAATCCGCCACGATCTGCGTGGTCAGGTTGCCCGCTGCGACCTGGCGCGCCATATTGGCCGCGTCCACCATCGGATCCAGCAGCGACCGTGACAAACGCCAGCCCATGCCGAAGATGGCGCCGACGCCCACCGCAATGGCCGCGCAGCCGAGGCTCGCGCCCAGGGTGCTCAATTCCGCCCAATTGGCTTGCAGACCGTAGATGCCAGCGCCCGCCATGATTCCGGATGACAGCAGCGCATGGCGCAGCATGCGGCTGCGGACATTGCTGCGGAAAGCGAATGTCAGGACGTCCAGACCACGGCGCCACCCCGCGCGCACGGGTCGTCCGCGCAGGATACGCACGCCCTTGGCCGAGCCCTCGCGGATACGCGCGTACAAGTTCTCGGCCATTTCGATCTGCTCTTCGGACGGGCGCACACGCACCGACGAATATGCCACCACCTCGTCGTTCTCGACGATGGGCGTCGCATTCGCCAGCACCCAGTAGTAGCCGCCGTCCTTGCGCCGGTTCTTCACCAGCCCCAGCCACGATTCGCCCGCCTGCAACGTCTCCCACAGGTCTTCGTAGGCTTCGGACGGCATGTCGGGATGGCGCACGATGTTGTGCGGCTTGCCGATGAGTTCTTCTCGGGAAAAGCCGCTGACTTCGACAAAGGCCGGATTCGCATAGACGATCCGGCCCTTGGTATCCGTGCGCGAGATCAGGTACTGATCTTCGCGCAGCTTGGTTTCTACATTGTGGACGGGTAGGTTAACGCGCACAGCTTGCCTCCGGGTGCATCATGTCGAGCAGCGAATGTATCGGCAAGCAAACCGGATCTGACGCCCCGCATAGACGTGTTCCCCCGCCGGGTTCGTCAAGCCGGGGACTGCGTGGCCCCCACACTTTCGAACGCTGTTCACCGCTCTTTTTTTTCAGGCGTTATTGTTATTAACGGTCAAATTTTCGAAAACTTAACGTGCGCATGAGTTTCGCGCGCGCTCAGGCGTAAAGCACATGGACCGCGGCCGCGCATCAGCGCGGCCGCGGTCCTTTGCAAACCTCAGAAGACTGGCGTCACACCTGCGTCAGCGTAGGCGCGGCGTAACCACCCGACAGTTGGTGCGCGGGGACCTCGATCACTTCGCCCGCGTTGATCTTGAACACCGCTACCGCTTCGGCCAGGCGTTGCGCCTGTTCCTGCAGCGAACCCGCGGCCGCGGCCGCCTCTTCCACCAGTGCCGCGTTCTGCTGCGTCACCTCGTCCATCTGCGACACCGCCCGGTTCACCTGGTCGATGCCGCTGGATTGTTCTTCGGACGCGGCCGAGATCTCGCCCATGATGTCCGTCACCCGCTTCACCGAGGCCACGATCTCCTGC
>NZ_DATCUY010000707.1:0-5142 GCF_036567245.1 Achromobacter sp.
CGCCGCCTACATGGAAACGGCCATCGAGGACGACGAGATCGCCGAGCGCATGGACGCGGGCCGCAAGGCGCTGATGCTGCGCGGCGTGAACGAAACCGGCCCCTACCAGTCGCCCATGGAAGACGGCATGCAGCACTTCCATGAATGGTATCGCCGCATCATGCAGGAGCGGGTCTGAAGCCACGCTTCGGCACCGCCCCCAAACGCAAAGGCCTCGCATCCGCGAGGCCTTTGTTTTTCCCGGCGCCGGACTCAGCGGCCCAGCACGCTGGCCACCGTGCGTTCGCCAATGGCCAGTCCCACCGTCATGCCTACGCCCGAATGCATTACCGCCACCGTCGTGGCCAGGTCCACCGGCATGACGGAGAACGGCGCCGGGCCATGCGCGCCATAGACGCCCTGCCAGCGCTCCAGCACGCGCAAGCGCGCGCCCAGGGCCTGGGACGCCAGGTCCAGCATGGCGTCGTCGACCGCCTCGTCGTTGAACGGCGGCGCGTCCTGGCCGTAGCGGTGCGAATCGCCGATGATCAGCTCGCCATAGGGCGTGGGGCTGATCAGCAGATGGATGCCGTTTTCCAGCAGCATGGGCGTGCGCGCCTGGATCACGTCGCGCAGCGCCAGCGCCGACGGCAGGTCGGAGAACGCGCCGTAGTGCACGCAGGACAGGCCGGTCAGCAGCGGGCGGTCCAGCGCGATAGGATGGGTTTCGAACGCGGCGCGCAGCATCTGCAGGCGCGTGACCTCCAGATTCATCGGTGCGAAGCGCTCGGGCAGCAGCGTCAGGTAGTCGTGTCCTGGGCAGACGAACACGTGCCCGCCCTTGAACTCGCCCGCCGAGGTGCACACCAGTCCGCCTTCGACCGCGCGCGCCAGCGTGCCGGTGACGAACGTCACGCCCAGCGATTCCGCCAGATAGCGTGTGATGGCGGGCAGCGCCTCGCGCGAATAGATCTGCAGATCGTCATGCCCTTGCAGGCCCGCGCAGTGGTGCGCCAGCTGGCCGCCATATAGCCGAGCCACCTCGCGACCCGACAGCAAGTCGGCGCGATAGCCTTCCTGGCGCATGCGCGTGTCGGCGAACTCCTGCAGCACGTCCGCTTCTTCGGCATTGCGCGCCAGCACCAGGGCGCCATTGGCGCGCACATGGAAGCCCGCGCGGCCGGCCAGTTCCAGCCATAGCTCGCGCGCCTGCTGGGCGTGCGACAGCATCATGCCCGGCGCCTGGCCCGTCACGATGACCTGGCCGAAGTTGCGGATGGTGGCGCCATGCGCCTGGCGGCTGCGCTCGATCACGGCCACCGACAGGCCGCGCTTGGCGGCGGCCCAGGCGTGGGCGATGCCAAGCATGCCGGCGCCCACCACGACTACGTCGAAATTTTTCATCTGTGGAACATTGCACAGGGAAATGCGGCGGGAGCCACCCTGACGAGCGCCCCCGGGGTGCGGCGGCGGCCAGCGCCGCCGCAATCAAACGGACTTACTTCTTCTTCGGCTCGGACTTGCCGTCGTAGCGCTTGGTCCATTCGGCGATGATGCGGTCGCGGTTGGTGGCGGCCCAGGTGAAGTCGTTCTTGATCATGCGCTGCATCAGGTCGGCCGGCAGGTTCGGGTTGGACGTGGCGATCGACGGGATGGCCAGCACGGCGAAGTTGGCCTTGTACAGCTCGTTGGCCTCGCGGCTCGCGGAGAAGTCGGCCAGCTTGCGGGCGGCTTCCAGGTTCTTGGTGCCCTTCATGATGGCGGTGGCTTCCACTTCCCAGCCCAGGCCTTCCGAGGGGAACACGGCTTCGACCGGCGCGCCGTCGGCCTTCAGCTTGGCGGCGCGGTAGTCGAACGACACGCCGATCGGGAACTCGCCGGCGGCGGCCATGTTGCACGGCTTGGAACCCGAGTGCGTGTACGAACCGATGTTCTTGTGCAAGGCATCCATGTAGGCCCAGCCCTTCTCTTCACCGAAGATCTGCAGCCAGGCGCTGACGTCCAGGAAGCCGGTGCCCGACGAAGCCGGGTTCGGCATCACGATCTTGCCGGCGTACACCGGCTTGGTCAGGTCCTGCCACGACGTGGGCTTGGGCAGCTTCTGCTTTTCGGCTTCGATGGTGTTGAAGCAGATGGCGGCGGCGAAGCCGTCCATGCCGACCCAGCTGGGCTCGGCCTTGGCATCGCGCATGTTGGCGGCGATCTGGTCCAGGCCCTTGGGGGCGTAGGGCTGCAGCATGCCTTCCTTGTCCATCAGGCCCAGCGAGGTGCCGGCCAGGCCCCAGACGGCGTCGGCCTTGGGGTTGTTCTTTTCGGCCAGCAGCTTGGCGGTGATGATGCCGGTGGAGTCGCGCACCCACTGGATCTTGATGTCGGGATTGGCCTTCTCGAACGCGGCCTGGTAGGCCTTGATCTGGTCGGCTTCGAGCGCGGTGTAGACCGTCAGGGTGGTCTCGGCGGAGGCGGCGCCCATCACGCCCGTCAGGGCGGCGGCCAGTGCAAGCAGCTTGTAGCGATTCATGAAGTACTCCGTTGGTAGGCGGAAAAAGGCTGAGAAAGGCCCCGGGGCTGGCCTGGGCCGGCCCCGTCAGGCGGTGCAGACAGGTGATGGAACGGTTAGGGGCGCTGGCCCGCGGACAAACGTGATTCGATGTCGGCGATCACCGCGGGCAGGTCGGCGACGGTGTCGATCAGGTAATGCGGCGCGGCGGGCGACAGCTCCAGGCTGGCGGCGGTGCGCGCCTTCTGGCGGCCGGCGTCGTCCAGGCTCAGGTATTCCTCCAGCGTCAGGCCGGCGGCGTTGCCCGACAGCAGCAGGCCGACGGTCCACATGCCGGCGCGGCGCCCTTCCTCGATGCCGGGCGCGGTATCGTCGACCTTGACGCAGGCGGCCACGTCGGACAGGCCGAGTTCGACCACGTTCTTCAGGGCCATCGCGGGCGCCGGCCGGGCACGCGGCACGTCGTCGCTGGCAACGATGCAGTCGGGCTCCAGGCCTTCGGAGGCGGCGCGCTCGACCACGCGGCGCATGACGCTGGCGGGATAGCCCGAGCAGGAGCCGATCTTCAGGCCGTGCTGGCGCAGGGCGCGCAGCAGTTCGGCCGCGCCGGGGATCGCCGCGGAATACTGGGCAACCTTGTCCAGCTGCATCGGCAGGAAGCGATCGTAGATGGCGGTCACGTCGTCATCGGTGGGCAGGCGGCCGAACTGGGCCTGGTACTGGCCAGCGATGGCAGCATCGTTGCAGAGCGTGCGGATGTGGTCCCACTTGCCCATGCCCATCGGACCGCGGGCCTGCGCCAGCGACATTTCCACGCCGAACTGCGAGAACGCGTCCACGAACACCTTGGTGGGCGCGAAGGATCCGAAGTCGACCAGCGTGCCGGCCCAGTCGAAGATCACCGCTTCCAGGCGGACGGGCAAAGGCGAAACAGTCATGAGGGTCTTCCTTGAAAAATTGTTCAATGAGCCGCGGGCCGGCGCCAGGCCTGGCTGCGCGCCACCAGCGCGCGGCTGGCCAGATGCAGGACCAGGGCAGCGACGGCCGAGCTGGCCATGATCACGGTGCACATGGCGGCGGCGGGGCCGATGAAGCCGGCGTCGTCCATGTTCAGCACCGCGACCGCGGCCAGTACCGTCGAAGGGCTGTACAGGAATACGACCGCGGACACCGTCGTCATGGCGGAGACAAACAGATAGCGGGCCACGTCCAGCGCCGCCGGCAGGCACATCGGCAAGGTCACGCGCAGGAAGGTCGTCAGGCGCGGCACCTTCAGCGAGGCGGAGGCCGCTTCGAATTCGGGATCCAGCGCGTTGAGCGCGGTGGCGGCCGTCAGGTGCGCACTGGTATAGAAGTGGATGACGGTGCACAGGACCAGCAGCGGCATGGTGCCGTACAGCACGTTCAGCGGGTTCGACAGGCTGTTGAAGAAGAAGATGTAGCCCAGGCCCAGCACCAGGCCAGGCACGGCCATGGGCATCAGCGCCAGCATGCCGACCATGCCGCGCAGGCCTCGCGCCATTTGGCCGCGGGCAGGCACCTTCTCCATCATCCATGCGCCCGTGAAGACCACGGCCGTACCGATCAGGGCGGTGCAGAACGCCAGTTGCAGGCTGTTGCGCCAGGCCAGCCAGCCGCCGCCGTCCATATTGTCGAAGTCATACGAACGCAGCGACATCGACAGGTTGTAGGGCCACATCTTCACGAAGGACGCCCACACCGCCACGCCGATGATCAGCAGCAGGAACGCCGCCAGCACGCCGGCCAGCGCCAGGAAGGCGGCATCGCGGCGGCGGTTGGGGCCCGCGGCGTAGGGCTGGGCCCGGCCGCTCATCTGGGCGCCCTGGCGGGCGCGCAGGCGCCGGTCCAGGGCGAAGGTCAGGATCGCCGGGAGCAGCAGCAAAATGCCGATGGCCGCGCCCTTGGGGAAATTCTGCTGGCCGACCACGGCCTTGTAGGCTTCCATCGCCAGCACGTTGTAATCGCCGCCCACGACCTTGGGCACGCCGAAGTCGGTCACCGTCAGCGTGAACACCACGCAGCAGGCCGAGAACACGGCATAGCGGGTGCCCGGCAGGGTTACCGTCAGGAAGGTCCGCCAGGGACCGGCGCCCATGGCGCGCGCAGCGTCGTAGAGACGGCCGTCGGCCAGGGCCAGGCCGGTCAGGAGAATCATGAGCGCGTGCGGGAAGGTATAGAACGCCTCGCCCACGACGATGCCCCAGAAGCCGTAGATGGTGGCGCCGCCGGTCAGGGCCTTGAACAGGCCCTGGTTGCCCAGCAGGTACACCAGCGCAATGCCCGGCAGCAACGACGGCGCCAGCAGCGGCAATAAGGCGACGGTGCGCAGCAGACCCTTGCCCGGCAGTCGCGTGCGCGTCAGGCCGTAGGCGAATCCGTAGGCGCAGGGCACGACCAGCAGCGTGGTCACGACGCCTACCGCGAGGCTGCGCGCGACCATGGACATGAAGCCGTCGCCCCCGATGATGCCCGTCAGCACCGACAAGCCGGCCCAGGCGCCGTCGCTGTCGGTCACCGACCTGATCAGGATCGCAGCCAGCGGCAGCGCCAGGAACAGCAGCAGGCCCAGCGCCAGAGCGCCCTGCCCGGCAGCGAAGCCGAGTGCGCCGATCCAGGCCGGCAGCGGGCGGCGGCCCAGCATC
>NZ_DATCUY010000708.1:0-13203 GCF_036567245.1 Achromobacter sp.
GTCCGCAGCAGAACCACCGCCGTCCGGAGGGCTCCGGCCGCCCGGCAGGCAACGGTGGCTCCGGACGCCCCTCGGGCGCGCCGCGCGCCGCGCTGCTGAGCAAGTAATATCACCGCAACCGCCCCCAACGGACCCGCGCCATGCCCTTATCCACCTGGTTGACGTTCTTCCTGGCCTCCTGGGCCATTTCGTTCTCGCCCGGCGCGGGAGCGATCTCGGCGATGTCGTCCGGACTGAAGTACGGCTTCGCGCGCGGCTACTGGAACACGGCCGGCCTGATCATGGGCATCCTGTTCCAGTTCGTGGTGGTGGCGGTAGGCCTGGGCGCGGTGCTGGCCACGTCCGAAATGGCCTTCAACGTGGTCAAGTACCTGGGCGTGGCCTATCTGATCTACCTGGGCGTGCGCCAGATCCGCACCGATGCCGCGCCGGTCACGGTGGATTCGGGCGATCCCAAGCGCGCCACGATCCGTGAACTGGTGCTGCGCGGCTTCCTGATCAACACCATGAACCCCAAGGGCACGGTGTTCCTGCTGGCCGTGGTGCCGCAGTTCGTGGACACCGCGCTGCCCTTGACGCAGCAGTACGCGGCAATCGCCGCCACGCTGGCGTTCACCGACCTGGTGGCCATGGGCGTGTACACGTTGCTGGCGGCGCGCGTGCTGCGCATGCTCCGCAGCGCCAAGCACATCCGCTGGATGAACCGGACCTTCGGCTCGCTGTTCATCCTGGCTGGCGTATTCCTGGCGTCGTTCCGCCGCCATTCCTGAATCCCATGCGCGGGGCATGCGCCGGCAACGGCGCGTGCCCCGCGCTTTTTCATGCCCGATACCGGACCGCGCCGGGCGTAAAAGCGGCGCCGAGTAAAATCCTTCCGATCATGAACATCCCTCACGAAGTAGCGCGGCGCCGTACGTTCGCCATCATTTCCCACCCCGACGCGGGCAAGACGACACTGACCGAAAAGCTGTTGCTGTTCGCAGGCGCGATCCAGATCGCCGGCAGCGTCAAGGCGCGCAAGGCTTCGCGCCACGCTTCCTCCGACTGGATGGAAATCGAAAAGCAGCGCGGCATTTCCGTAGCGTCCTCGGTGATGCAGATGGAATACCGCGATTGCGTCATCAACCTGCTCGACACCCCGGGCCACGCGGACTTCTCCGAAGACACGTACCGGGTGCTGACGGCGGTGGACGCGGCGCTTATGGTGATCGACGCCGCCAACGGCGTCGAACCGCAGACCATCCGCCTGCTGCAGGTCTGCCGCGCGCGCAACACCCCCATCATCACGTTCATCAACAAGATGGACCGCGAAGTGCGCGAGCCGCTCGAACTGCTGTCCGAGATCGAAGGCCACCTGGGCATGGACGCCGTGCCGTTCTCGTGGCCGGTCGGCATGGGCAAGGCCTTCGGCGGGGTGTTCGACATCCGCCAGGACCGCATGCGCGTGTTCCGCCCCGGGCAGGAACGCCGCTCGGACAAGGACGACTTCATCGAAGGCCTGAGCAATCCCGAAATCGCGCAGCGTTTCGGCTCGGCTTTCGAGCAAGCCAGCGGCGAGATCGAACTCATCAACGAAGCCGCACCCGCCTTCGACCGCGAACAGTTCCTGGCCGGCAAGCAGACGCCCGTATTCTTCGGCTCCGCCATCAACAACTTCGGCGTGCAGGAAGTGCTGGACGCGCTGGTCGAACAAGCGCCGCCCCCGGGCCCGCGCGTATCCATGCAGCGCCTGGTGCAGCCGGTGGAGCCCAAGTTCACCGGCGTGGTGTTCAAGGTGCAAGCCAACATGGATCCGGCCCACCGCGACCGCGTCGCGTTCGTGCGCGTCAGCTCCGGCCGCTTCGAGCGCGGCATGCGCCTGAAGGTCGCGCGCACCAACAAGGAAATGCGCCCCAACAACGTGGTGTCGTTCCTGTCGCAGCGGCGCGAATTGCTGGACGAGGCCTATGCCGGCGACGTCATCGGCATTCCCAACCACGGCGTGCTGCAACTGGGCGACGTGCTGACCGAAGGCGAGACGCTGCAATTCACCGGCCTGCCGTTCTTCGCCCCCGAACTCTTCCAGGCCGTGGAAGTGAAGGACCCGCTGCGCACCAAACAGCTGCGCACAGGCCTCACCCAATTGGGCGAGGAAGGCGCCATTCAGGTATTCCGTCCCGAGGCCGCCGGCGGCTCCCTGCTGCTGGGCGCGGTCGGCCAGCTGCAGTTCGAAGTGGTGGCCCATCGCCTGAAGACCGAGTATGGCGTGGACGCGCGGATGCTGCCTTCCCGCTACACAATGGCACGTTGGATTACGTCTGAAAACCCTAAGGCGCTGCGCAAGTTCATGGATGCCAATGCCGCCCATATCGCCTATGATGTTGTGGATGCGGCGGCGTTTTTGATCGGTTCTCCCGCGCAGTTGCGCGTGGCCGAGGAACTGTATCCCGATGTGAAATTCCACGCCATGCGGGAGCACGGCGGCAAGGTTTTCGGAGACAAAGCGTAGACCCGTTCGGGTTCCGCATGGCAGATGAGGGTAGCAATGTCTTGGCGTTTCTTATTCGCAACGCTCCTGATCGCGCTTGGCGCGTCGGCCTGGGGCGGAATTCAATTGGGCGACTGGCTGGTGGCGCATGCGCCGCCCGCTGCGCCTGCTCCTGGCCAGGACGCGGCTGCTTCCCAGCAGCCCGTACTTGACGCCAACGGCCGCCCCTACGTGGCACAGCCTCCGCAACCGCGTATTGACGGCACCTTGGGCGTGCCCGACAAGCCCGCCGACCGCGAATGGCAGGTCAATACCGTGTCGTTGTTCGACAGCGTCAGCGATCCTGCGGTGAAGATCTCGCGCGACCGCATCAGTCCGGACCAGGCCCGCGAAATTGCGGCAGCCTCGCACGTACCGCTGCCCTCTGGCGCCTCGGACGTCAGCACGCTGGACCTGCAAGCGCCGGGCACCTCAACGGCCATCAACGGCGGCCAGGCCCAGGCTAGCGGCTATGGCACCCCGCAAATGGTGCAAGCGCCCCCGCCGCCGCCCAACACCGCGCAAGCCCCCGGTGCTCTCGGCTGGCAGGACGCGCTCAAGCGCGAACTCGCGCAATGCGCCACGCAAGGTTTCTTCGAGCGCCCCTCGTGCTCCTGGGCCGCGCGCAACAAGTACTGCGGTCCCAACCGCGCCTGGGGCACCATGGCCGAATGCCCGGCCCGTCCGCAATAGGTCACTGGGTCTGCGACGCAAGCCCGGCAGTACCAAAAAAATGGCGCCCCGCGGGGCGCCATTTTTCATGACCGGAACATTACTCCGGCACGGACATCTGGCTTTGCAGGTAGTTCTGGATGCCGACCTTGTCGATCAGGTCGATCTGCGTTTCCAGGTAGTCGATGTGCTCTTCGGTGTCGTCCAGGATGTCCTGGAACAGATCGCGCGAAACATAGTCGCGGACCGATTCGCAATGCGCGATCGCTTCCTTCACGGTCGCCTGGGCGCCTTGCTCCAGCTTCAGATCACAGGCCAGCAATTCCGGCACGTCTTCGCCGATCAGCAGCTTATGCAGGTCTTGCAGGTTGGGCAGGCCGTCCAGCATGAAGATGCGCGCGATCAAACGATCCGCATGCTTCATTTCGCCGATGGACTCTTCGTATTCATGCTTGCCCAGCTTGTCGAAGCCCCAATGGTTCAGCATGCGGGCATGCAGGAAATATTGGTTGATGGCCGTCAGCTCATTGGTCAGTTGCTTGTTCAGAAACTGGATGACGGTTTTGTCGCCTTTCATGATGGACTCCTTGCAGTCAGGCGCGACGCAGATGCATCGCGACAAAGGAGCGCACGATGCCGCGCGTACGCAACCCCGGCAGACTACCACCAGGCGCGGGGCCGCGCCTAGCCTTGCGCTGCATTTGGTAAACCGCTTTAGGAGCGCTACAAGAAAGCGACAAGCCAATGAGAATGAGTATGCGTGCGTGATGCCTTGCATGCGTGCACCAGCACCTGCGCGGCCTGACGACGCGCCACGCGCAGAAATTCGTCGACGACACCACGCAATCGCCTGCGACTATGCGTCCCCAGGCTGCATGAAACACGCCGGCCAGCCGCCGGCGTCGATTCGTTGCGGATCGGCAACCCCGCCGCGGCTGCACGCTAACCTGCGCGCCTCGTGGCCAGCCAGATGCCGAATGCGATGGGAATGATACCCAGCAGGTCCAGCCACGACACGTGCTCGCCCAGCACCAGCCATCCAAACAGCAGCCCGAGCGGCGGCATCAGAAAGTGCAGCGCGCTGGCCGCCGTAGCGCTTGCGCGCCCCAGGATCATGAACCACAGGTAGTAGCCGCCCATCGACACGGCGACGATCATGTAGGCCATGCTCCAGAACAGGCTGGCGGTCATGCGCGCGTCGCCGATGTTTTCGTACATCAACGCAAAAGGCAGCATGACCACCGCGCCAGCCAACGACTGTATGCCCGTGGACGTCCACAGGCCCGAGGACGGCTTCAGGCGCTTGTAGAGCAGCGTGCCCGCCACCAGCGCCAGCAGGCCTCCCGTGACCAGCAGCGTGCCATGCAGATCCTCCTGCATGCCCGACAGCCGCGAACGCAGCACCAGCGCCACGCCCGCCAATCCCAGGCACAGGCCGAGCAGCTTGCGCCAGCCCAGGCGTTCACCCAGCACCGGACCGGCCAGCACGCCGATGAGCAACGGGTTGGTGCTGATCAGCACGGCGGTGAACGCGGACGACACGGTTGTCATGCCCGACCAGCTCAAGCCCAGGTACAGGGCGTTGTTCAATGCCCCCAGCAGAATCAATGAGAGCAAGTCCCGCCGCGCAGGCATTTTCCAGCCGCCGCTGGCCGCCGCCAGGCCCAGCATCAAGGCGCCGGCAATCACGAAGCGGATAGTCAGCAAGGTCAGTGGCGGGCAGTCCCGCACCGCGATCTTGGCCGCCGCGAATGCCGAACTCCACAGAAAGCAGAACGCCGCGATCGGCGCCCAACTGATGCCCGGCGAGGCTGGGGCTGACAGGGCGGCGGCAGACAAGGTCGAGGAGGCCTTCATGATGAATCCGAAAGTAGGCACTGAGCCGCGGTGGCGGCGGATGTAAGGATTCTGCGCGGGCGTCCATCCATTGACAAACTCTTTATTCGGATCGAAAGTATTTGAAAAATGAATGCATGGAGCGACCGATGCCTGATCTCGACCTTTTGCACAGCTTCGTCTCAGTCGTGGACGCCGGCGGATTCACGGCAGCGGGCGAACGCGTGCACCGCAGCCAGTCCACCGTCAGCCAGCAGATCCGCAAGCTGGAAGAGACCTTGGAGTGTGCACTGTTCGTCCGCGAGGGCCGCCAGGTTTCGCTGACCGAGGACGGCGAACGCCTCTTGGGCTACGCGCGGCGCATGCTCGCTCTGTCGACCGAGGTCCGGGAGGCCGTCAGCGGGCGCAAGCGCGTGGACGTGATCCGGCTGGGCATCCCGGACGATTTCGCTGCCGACACGCTGACCATCCTGGTTTCGGAGTTTGCCCGGTCGCGGCCGGGTGTGCGGCTATCGGTGCGGTGCGACCTGACTTCGGCGCTCACGCGTGCGCTGGAACGGGGCGACCTGGACGTGGCGCTGCTCAAACGCGAGCCCGGCGCGGGCGCCGCGCTGGCCGCCTGGCCCGAGCAATTGCATTGGATCGGCGCCCCCGGGATGGAAGTGCCGCTGGCTGAGCCGGTGCCGCTGGTGGCGTTTCCACAGGGCTGCATCTACCGCAACCGCGCCATCCATGCCCTGGAGGCCGCGGGCCGGCACTGGCGCATCGCCTACGAAAGCCCGAATCTGATGGGCTTGCAGGCGGCATTGTCGGGGGGCTTGGGGGTGGCGCTGCTGGAGCGGCGCTGCCTCTTGCCGGACCATCGGATCATCGACGCGGCGCTGCCGCCGGTGCCGTCGACCGAACTGGCGCTATGCCTGGCCGACTCGGTGCGCGAGCCCGCGCGGCAATTGGCGATGACTATCCGGGAATTCTGCGAGAAAGAAGCAACGCGGCCCGCTGCGTGACGGCAGCGAGCCGGAACAAGACGGCTATCCTCAGGCGATGGCGACCAGGGGTATCGGGAAGCTGCTGTTGGCAGCAGGCGCACCCGATTCGACCATGGCGGCCGGAGGATTGACCGGAACAGCAATGGAGCGCACGTCGCACACGCTGGAACAGCGGCCGCCCGGCAGGTATTCGGCGGCAGTGGCCGCACAGCAGCCGCAGCACGTGGCTACGCCCAGCTCGAATTGCAGGTCGGAAAGCGTCGTCGCACCCCCGTCCACGCTGGCGCGGACTTGGCGTTCGGTGATGGCATTACATACGCAAATGTACATGAGAATAATTATCGAAAATTATTCCGCTACTGGCAAGCCCCGCGCATAAATAAATTTGCAACCAAAGTGTCACGCAAGTCTTTGAAATCAGGGACGAATTTCCATAAATCCGTCCCCGATTACGTCAGCCTGATTAGCGGGCCGCCGCCTGCGCCTTGCGCAACGCCGCCGGGGCTATCCGTAGCGCTTCACGGTACTTTGCCACCGTCCTTCGGGCGATGACTATCCCCTGATCGGCCAGCTTTTGCATGATCTGGCTGTCGGACAAAGGCTTGGCCCGGTTCTCATCGGCCACCATCTGGCGGATGAAGGTTTGCACCGCCGTGGCTGAAGTGGCGTCCCCGCCGTCCGTCGATACACCTGTGCCGAAGAAGCGCTTGAGCTCCAGCGTGCCAAACGGAGTGAGCATGTACTTCTGCGTTGTGGCGCGTGAAATCGTGGATTCGTGCAAGCCCAGCTCGCCCGCGATGTCCTTCAGGATGAGCGGCCTCATGGCGGCTGGTCCCTGGCTGAAGAAGGCCGCCTGGTGCTGCACGATGGCCTGGGCCACCCGCAGGATGGTGTCGAATCGCTGCTCCACGTTGCGGATCATCCAGCGGGCCTGTTGCAGCTGCGAGTGCAGCCCTGCATGCGCCGACTCCTTCTGGTTGCCCAACATCTGGGCGTACAGCCCGTTGATCTGCAGCTTGGGCATGGCGGCACTGTTGAGGGTGACCTGCCAGCCGCCGCGCGTCTTGCGCACGATGACGTCCGGCACCGCGTAGTCGGCCGCGGGCACGGTCCAGGCGCGCCCCGGACGCGGCTCCAGCCGCAGGATCAGGGAATGGGCCGAGCGGAACATGGCATCGTCGCAGCCCACGGCCGCGCACAGGCGCGCAGCGTTGCCTGTCGCCAACAGGGCGAGGTGTTGCGAGCAGATTTGGCGGGCACAGGCCAGAACCGCCGCCTCCGCCGCTTCGGGCAGTTGCGCCAGATCAGGGTTGCGTAGCTGCAACAGCAGGCATTCAGCCATATCGCGCGCGCCGATGCCGGGCGGGTCGAACGACTGCAGCAGCGACAGGGCCGCCTTCAGTTCGTCGATGTCCGGCTCCAATTCGGCCGGCAGCCAGCCCAGGATCTCCTCCAGCGGCGATCCCAGGTAGCCGTTCTCGTCCAGCTCGTCGATCAGGAGGCCGGCCAGCGCGACGTCGCGCGGCGCGGCGCGCGTCAGCATCAACTGGCCCAGCAGGTGCTCGCGCAGCGTGTCCGGCCGGGCGGCCTCCGGGCGGCTGGAATCGTCGTCGGGATAGACCCCGCCCGAGCCCGGCATTTCATCCACCGGCGTCTCGCGTTCGGCGGCGGGCTCGTCGTCCTGCACGGAGGACTCGCGGTCGGACTCGGCCGGCGCCTCGGCCGACGGCGCTTCATCCTGCCGTTCCAGCAGCGGGTTCTCCGCCAGCACTTGCGAGATCTCGGCTTCGAGATCGAGCGTGGACAACTGCAACAATCGGATCGATTGCTGCAGTTGTGGCGTCAGCGTCAGATGCTGGCCAGGTCGCAGTTCTAAAATTGGACGGGTCATAGGTACAATATTTTGCATGATGAATCTGACTTCGCCCGCAAGCGCCCGCCAGGACTGCCGCCTCATCGGCCAGACTCTGCTCAAATTAGCGCTTCCCCGACTCATAGTGCGTGCGATCGTCATCGCCGTCGCCGTGGTTATCTGGTATCTGGCCGCCAACTGGATACTGAATTTCGGCCGCACCATGAACTACGAGTTCCTGCATTCCCTGGGGCAGCCGACCATGGACATGGTGCAGAAGGTCAACCCCTACATCTGGTGGGTGGTGACCGGCATCTGGACCCTGATCGTGTTCTTCACGCTGCGCGCCTGGCTATCCGCCAGCCTGGCCTCCGGCAGCGCCACGCCGGTCGAAACCAGCGTGCTGGCCGACCTGGCGCCCAACCTGTCCGAGGAATCCCTGGGCGTGCTGCGCTGGACCTGGGGCGACCGCCAGGAACCCTTCACGGTGGGTGACCTGCGCCGCTCCCTGTCTGAAATCCGCCACAACCGCATCGGCAAGATCGCGATGGTCGCGGAACAGGCCCGCATCCTGGAATCGTCCGACCGCACGCCGCGCGACCCGCGCGACGAAGTCCGCCGCGAAGCGCGCACCGAAGGGCGCAGCGAGCGCTACGTGGAACCGCGCATCGGCCCGGCCCGGTAAGCTCCCCCCGCCATTGCCATACCAGGCCGCCGACAGGCGGCCTGTTTGTTTTTCAGTCCCGCGCCGGCCAGGCAGCCCCATACCGCGCCCCTAAAGCTCGCGCAATCGCGGGCCGCGTCCATACCGCACCATACAAAGCCGGCGTCCATCCAACCCCGTTTTTGCTGAATTTTCTTCAGCGAAATCCGCTGTCGCAAGCCCGCAACCCGCCCCTACACAAAAGCGCATTCAGTTGCGCTGACGAAGAAAATATGTTTGACTAGCAACCTATGGCCGCACACCGCACCCCCTTCGCGATTGCCACCGGACGCTTCGACGCTCCGGTTGCCGGCCTGCGCGCTCGTTTCTCCTCCTACGCGCTATCGCTATACCTACCGATCGGTTGCCGGGCCTAGTGTCCCCGTGGTAGCTCGGCAACCACGCTTGCCACACGCGATTTCCCCCTTTTATCTCTGAATCCTGCCGGTCAATCACGGCAAATCCTGGCACAAGACCGCCATCCGGTCGCGCAGCCGCCTAGGGAAGCATTCCCGGGATTCAAAAGAAACCGATCGAGGTGTAGTAATGATGCTTGCCAACCCCGCCACCAAATACGTCCCCTTCGCGCCCTTTGCCCGCGACTTTTCTGAACGCACCTGGCCCAGCCGCCGCATCACCAAGGCGCCGATCTGGATGAGCACGGACTTGCGCGACGGCAACCAGGCCCTGATCGAGCCGATGAGCGTGGAGCGCAAGGTCCGCTTCTTTGAACAGCTGGTGAAGATCGGCTTCAAGGAAATCGAAGTGGGCTTCCCCTCTGCCTCGCAGACCGACTTCGATTTCGTGCGCAAGCTCATCGAGGAAAAGCGCATTCCGGACGACGTCACCATCATCGTGTTGACCCAGTCGCGCGAAGACCTGATCAGCCGCACGGTGGAATCCGCCGCGGGCGCCAAGCAAGCCATCGTCCACCTGTACAACGCCTGCGCGCCGGCGTTCCGCAAGGTCGTGTTCAACATGAGCAAGGACGAGATCAAGAACATCGCCACCACCGGCACCCGCCTGGTGAAGCAGTACATGGCGCAGCACCCGGAAACGCAATGGCGTTACCAGTACTCGCCCGAAGTCTTCAGCACCACCGAACCCGAATTCGCGCTGGATGTCTCCAACGCCGTGGCCGATGTATGGCAGCCCACGCCCGAGCGCAAGATGGTGCTGAACCTGCCCGCCACCATCGAGGCCACCAGCCCCAATCTTTACGCCGACCAGATCGAGTGGATGCACAAGAACCTGGCGCGCCGCGACAGCATTGTGCTCAGCGTGCACCCGCACAATGACCGTGGCACCGCCGTGGCCGCCGCCGAGTTTGCCGTGATGGCCGGCGCCGACCGCATCGAAGGCTGCCTCTTCGGCAGCGGCGAACGCACCGGCAACGTCGACCTCGTCACCTTGGCCTTGAACCTCTACACGCAAGGCGTGCACCCGGGCCTGGACTTCTCGGACATCGATGAAGTCCGCCGCTGCGCCGAGTACTGCAACCAATTGCCGGTCCACCCGCGCCATCCGTATGCCGGCGACCTGGTCTTCACCGCGTTCTCGGGCTCGCACCAGGACGCCATCAAGAAGGGCTTCGCGCAGCAGCAGGCGGATGCCGTCTGGGAAGTGCCGTACCTGCCCATCGACCCGGCCGACCTCGGCCGCAGCTATGACGCCGTCATCCGCGTGAACAGCCAATCCGGCAAGGGCGGCGTGTCCTACCTGCTCGAACAGGAACACGGCCTGGTGTTGCCGCGCCGCCTGCAGATCGAGTTCAGCCGCGCCATCCAGCGCGTCACCGACGAAACCGGCCGCGAAGTCACGGCCGACGACGTGCACACGATCTTCAACCGCGAATACCTCGAACAGAAATCGCCTTGGAAGCTGGTACGCCATCGCATCGACGGCAATCCGTCGGCCGGCGAGGGCCAGCATTTCAGCATCGAAGCCGAACTCGAATACAACGGCGAGCGCCGCATCGTGACGGGCAAGGGCGATGGCGCCATCTCGGCCTTCGTGGCTGCGCTGGACGTGCCTGTGCGCATCATGGACTACCACGAGCATGCCATCGGCACTGGCACCGACACGCGCGCCGCTTCCTATGTGGAATTGCGCGTCGGCGAATCCAGCACCGGCTTCGGCGTAGGCATCGACCGCGACATCGTGACGGCCTCGTTCCAGGCCGTGCTGAGCGCCGTCAACCGCCACATCAATGCCGGCTCCGTGGCGGCAACCGAACAGGAAACGGCCGAAACTGCGTGATCCGCAACCCGGCGTAAAGAAACCGCCGAGACCGCGTGATCCGCAACCCGGCGTAAAAAAGCCAGCCTTATCGGGCTGGCTTTTTCTTTGGACGTCCGCCGCGCCAGCGCCGTTTCAGCCCATGCGCGGACGGCTGACGCTCAGCCTCGCGGCCACATGTCGGACGCGCCGATATCCGGCGCGGTGGCGGCCAGCAGCCGCTGGTGGACCCACGCTGCCATCGCCAGCGTCCGGTGGTCGCTGTAGCGCGCGCCGACCAGCTGCAGGCCTACGGGCAGGCCCTGCGGGCCGGTGGCGAAGGGCAGACTCAGACTGGGGTGGCCGAACACCGTCCAAGCGCGCGAGAACTGCGGATCGCCGGTGCCCAGGTCGGCGAACGGCGCCTCGCCGCTTGCGCTGGGCGCAAGCAGCACATCGTATTTGTCGAACCACGTGTCCACGCGCGCGCGGGACTCGGCGACGCGCATCAGGTTCTTCTGATGTTCTTCCGCGGTGATGCGCGAGCCCGCCTCCAGGATGGCCTGAATCTTCGGGCTGAGCTGAGCCGCATGCTCCAGGCGTTCATAGGCCAGTGCTTGCGAGGCTTCGAACGCCATGATGTCCGCATGCAGCTGCACCAGAACGCAATGCTCGGGTGGCAGCGGCAGTTCTTCGACCACGGCGCCGGCGCGCGACAGAATGGCCGCGGCCTGCGCGTAGGCTTCCTTGGTTTCGGGCAGGGCATGTCGCCATTGCAGACTGCGGTACATGCCGATGCGCGGCTTGCCGTCGTATGCCAGTTCCAGCATGCGGGGATCGCGCATCAGCACCGAAGCGAACAGCGCCACGTCGGGCACCGAGCGGGCAAAGCCGCCGATGGTGTCCAGCGACTCCGCCAGGCTTTTGACGCCAGCGCGGGAAATGCTGCCGAAAGTAGGCTTGAAGCCCACGATGCCGCAATAGGACGCGGGGCGGATGATGGAGGCTGCGGTCTGTGTACCCAACGCGAAGGGCACCATGTCGTCGGCCACCGCCGCCGCCGAGCCGCTGGACGAACCGCCTGGCGAGTAGGCCTCGTTGCGCGGGTTGCGCGTAGGGCCTGCCTGATAGGTGGCGAATTCGGTCGTCACGGTCTTGCCGACAACGATGGCGCCCGCGCCGCGACATAGCGCCACGGAGGCCGCATCCAGGCCCGGATGGTGACGCTCATAGATGGGCGAGCCGTAGCGCGTGGGCAGGTCGACGGTGTCGAACAGGTCCTTCACGCCCATGGGCAAGCCATGCAGCACGCCCTGCAGCGCGCCACGGTCCAGCGCCTGCGCGCGGTCGAGCGCGGCCTGCTTTTGCAGTGCGGTCCACGCATGGACGGTGCTTTCGCGTTGCTCGATGCGCGCAAAGCAGGCGCGCACCAGTTGTTCTGCGGTCAATTCGCGCCGTTGCAGCTTGCGCGCGGCTTCCAGCGCGCCAAGTCTGTTCAAGGCAGTAGACATGGTCCTTTCCTCTTTACCGGTACCGCAGGTCTCGCGCGGCAGCAAAATACGCACCCGGTCCCCTTGACCGAGGATTCGTCGTGCCGCGCCGCGTCTTGCCGTGCAGTTTGGTTAGACCGAATCCAGCCATTGTGCGCGTCGCGTCAATTGGGATAAACACCGAAAAAGCCGGTTTTTCCCCCGTAAAAATCGCGCGCCACGCCATAGCAATTTATTGTTGCGTCGGCATCAGCATAGCGCAAACCCGTGCAACACAAAGGTCATAATTGTCTTGTAAGATGAAATCGTTTTCACGAATCCGGCAACCCATTACGCCATGGCATCGCGCTCGTCGCCCCGCTTTTCCATCATTGAAGTGGCTCGCAAGGCAGGGGTTTCCCCGGCGACGGTTTCGCGCGCGTTCAACCAACCCGAGATCGTGCATCCCGACACGCTCGCGCATATCCGCAACGTCGCCAAGCGCGCGGGCTTCCGACCCAATCGCGTGGGCCGCAGCCTGCGCTCGGGCAGCACGCGCACCATCGGACTGATACTGCCTACGCTATCCAACCCGGTGTTTGCCGAGTGCTTCGAAGGCGCGGAACGGCGCGCGCGGGAGTCGGGCTACAGCGTCATGCTGACCGCCACCGGCTACGATCCCGCAGTGGAGTCGGCGGCGGTCCAGGGCCTGATGGACCACCAGGTCGATGGCCTGATCCTGACGGTCGCGGACGCCGCCAAGAGCGCCACGCTGGACGACCTGGACCACGCCGGCATTCCCTACGTGCTGGTCTACAACGAGTCCGGCGCCCATCCTTTCGCGTCGGTCGACAATCGCGCGGCCGCCAGCGACATGGTGGCTCACCTGGCCGCGCTGGGCCATCGCCGCATCGCTCTCGTGACGGGTCCGCTGACCGCGTCGGATCGCGCCCGCCGCC
>NZ_DATCUY010000709.1:0-4681 GCF_036567245.1 Achromobacter sp.
TGCGTTTCGACCGCAAGCGGTGCAGCCAGCCCGTCCCCCGCCGGCCGGATCACAACAAGGACGCGATGGGCGCGAACCTTGTTCAACCGAAAGGAAATTCATCATGGCAACCATCGGCACCTTCACCGCAGACAAAGACGGCTACACCGGCACGCTTCGCACCCTGACGCTCAACGTCAAGGCCAAGCTGGTTCCCAACGACAAGGGGGACAAAGAGAACGCCCCCGACTTCCGCATCCAGGCACCCGGCTACGACGTGGGCGCGGCGTGGAAGAAGACCAGCGAGGGGGGCCGAGCCTACGTGTCCTGCACCCTCGATGATCCTTCGTTCCCGGCGACGGTCTATGCCCGGCTGATCGAGGAAGAAGACGGCACGCACACGCTGATCTGGTCGCGCAGCAAGCCCCAGGCGGCCTGACGGCCGCAGCGCCCCACCCATCGCGGCGGGGCGCTGTGCTGCTGATGCAGCGCTGTGCCGTATCGACAGCCGGAACAACTGGATTTTCGTCTGCCTGTTTTCGAGGTAGTTCCACCTGGCTGCAAAACCATGACCTGGGTTTCCAGAAGCCAATGCAGGGCGGATCGGCGCTATGCGCCGCCGGGCTTTCCGGGCTGCGCCCCGTGCCGCCTTTGCCGTCACGGCCATTCGGCTTCAATCCCTCCCGCGGCTTCGCGCCTGCGGCGCTGCGCGCTTCGCTTGCCTCCGGGGGATCGGCGCCAGACCCATCCCCGCCGCGCTGTGCTTGGCGCCCCTGCAAGACCGCCGAACCGGCAGCGCCGGATCGGCCTGGCAAGGTCACGCCGGCTACGCTTCGTCGCTGGCCTTTAACACCGCCTCCAGCTCCTGCTGCACCTGCGCCAGAAGCTGCTCAGCCTGTTTCGGGCTCTTGCCTGTGTAGGCCAGCGCCAGCAGCGTGACGGGATGCACCTGCATGACCTCGCACAGCTCGGCCAGCTTGTTGAGCGTCGGGCTTTTGAGGTCGCGCTCCAGCGAACTCATGTACGTGCGGCTGGATACGTCGGAAAATGCTTCCTGGCTCAGTCCACGCACCTTGCGGACTGTTTTCAATGCTGTTGCCAACGAGTGCTTTGCCGCCACCTCAGGTTCTCCCCAAAACCTAAGATGACATTCGATTGCGCCCTATAGGACTACAATCTATAGGGCTCATTTTTGCTTTTACGGAAATCAGTAAATCCGCTTCTGTTTCGTCCGACAGAACCGCATTCGTGTCTTTACTGACTTCCACCGATGCGGTTCTGCGCCTTCACGCTTTGGCGGATTCGTGCATCGACGAAGGGATCGCCCGCCATGAACCCACTAACCACCGAGGACGAGCGCGTGCTACTGCTGGCCAACGGCCAGGCCCGCGCTGCCGGTCAGGACGTTGATCCGCTGCCGGTCGTGCGGCTGTTCACGCCGGATGCCCACGCTACTTGGCTGCTGGCCTCGCTTGATCCCGCCGATGGGGACACGGCCTATGGCCTGATCGACCTGGGGATCAGCATGCCCGAGCTGGGCCATATCAAGCTGTCCGACCTGGCCTCCATCGTCGGCCCGAACAAGCTGCCGGTGATGCGGGATCGGTATTTTCAGGCGATGCGGCCCCTGTCGGAGTACCTGCGGCTGGCGCAGGAGAACGGCTCCATCGTCGATTGAACCGTTCATGCCCCGGCCAAGCCGGGCGCATTGAGACTATTTCAGTCTGGCTCAAGACCTGTCAGGTCTTAATCCGCATTGTTGCAGCGCACTGGGGTGACTCTGGCGAAAACGGTCACGATGACCGGCGCGGCTTGCGGCACGGTGGATATTGCAGGGCGCGGCTATTTCCATTGCGCCATCACCGCATTCAGACGCTTTGCGCAATGTACCGGATTCAAACCGTCTTGACACGAAAGTTACGACTTATCCAAGTTTTTCACGTTTGGATGCTGATGCGATAGCCCTTGTGCGTTGATGTCTGCGGTGGTGTTCCTGCAATTTCACAGGAGCTTGCGTCATGGCGGATCGAAGCACCGAGCCGTGGTATCCCACGGCGGCATATCTCTACGTGCTGCACCTTGATGGCCTCGCGTTGGCCTGGGAGTACCTGCGCCGTCATCACGAGTACCGGCTGGACTGGTTGCACCGTTCGCGCAGGCCACAAGCGGCACAACACGCGGCGCATCGCTGGGGCTTGCGTCTGCTGGAAGACCCGGCCTTGGATGCGCGCGACGCGCATCCGGCCTGGCTTCCCGGCCACGATGCCGTGGTGCAGCTTTACCCGGATGCCGACCCGCCGCCCGACGCCGTGGCCTTCGCGTTCTGGCACATCCCCGGCCACAAGCAACTGATTCATGACGGCAAGGGGCTGGTGCTGATCGCAGGCAGCCCTGGCCATTGCCTGCGATTCGCGCTGGCCCCTGGCCTGGAAGACGGCATGGCCGTGGCCTATGCCCATCGCGGCGGCACCATTGCGCCTACGCGCAGCCATGCGCTGGGCGCGGCACTGGTCGATGCCCGGTCCAGGCCAACACCTGCCGCGCTGATGGAACTGCACACCCTGCAGGCGCTCGACGCGGCCCTGGCGGGCGCGTCCTTGCGCGTGATCGCCGAAGGACTGTTCGGCGAGGACGCGGCGGCCGATTGGTACAGCGACGGCGGCCTGCGCTCCAAGGTGCGCCGCCTGGCGCGGCGTGGCGATGCGTTGATGCGCGGTGGCTATCGCCGCCTAGCACAACTGCCGCCGCTTGAGAAGGGTCGTTTTGAAGGGGACGCAAAACGACCCTGAGCAGGAGAGCTTCGTTTTCTGAGACTGCCTCCATCCGGTTGCGCTGTGTGGCCGGAGCTTTGACACCGATGGAGGCTCTCAACATGCGCCCTGCTCCCCTGCGGCCTGCCGCCGCTCTCGCGACTACTTCCGCGCAGCCCCAGCGCTATCTGACCAACGACGAAGCCGCCGACTATTTGCGCCTGTCGCCGCGCACGCTGGAAAAGCAGCGCGTGATCGGTGGTGGGCCGAAGTTCCGCAAGTTCGGCCGGCGCGTCATGTACGCCGTGGCCGACCTCGATGTCTGGGCTGCGGAGCGCAGCTTCGAGAGCACGTCCGATCCCGAGTACGCCGAGCAGCATGCGGCGGACAGCCGTGCGCGCTGATTCCTGGCGCGCGGGTGACCTTCGCCGTGTCCAAGCCCTCGCAAGAACGCGAACAGCTAGACCTGTTCCGCGCCTTGCCGGGCGACATGGCGCCGCGCGACAGCCAGGACTTGATGGCCTTTCCGTTCTTCTCGCTGGCGAAGTCGCGGCGCACGGCGCCGATCGACTTCCGCACCAGCGGCGTGACGATCCGCGTGGAAGGCACGGCCGAGCACGGCATCGCCACGATCTGGGATGCGGACGTGCTGATCTGGGCCGCCAGCCAGATCGTGGAGGCGCGCGATGCGGGCTTGCGCCTGTCGCGGTTGATGCAGGCCACGCCCTACGAAATTCTGCGCTTCATCGGGCGTGGTACGTCGCTGCGCGACTACCAGCGCCTCAAAGCGGCCCTGGATCGTTTGCAGTCCACCACGGTGGCCACCTCCATCCGAGAGACGACCGGGCGGCGATTGCACCGCTTCTCGTGGATCAACGAATGGAAGGAACTGGCCGATGCCCGCGGCACGCCGCTGGGCATCGAACTGATCCTGCCGGACTGGTTCTATGCGGGTGTGATGGATGCGGCACTGGTGCTGACCATCGACCCGGCGTATTTCCGGCTGACGGGTGGAATCGAGCGATGGCTGTACCGGCTGGCGAGGAAGCACGGCGGGCGCCAGCCCGGTGGCTGGCAGTTCGACTTCCGGCACCTACACCGCAAATCGGGCAGCACGGCCAAACCCTACGACTTCGCGTGCGACTTGCGCGCCTTGGTGGCGCGGCAGTCGCTGCCCGGTTATGTCCTGGGCATCGAGCGGTTGGATGGCATCGAACTGCTGACCTTCCGGCCCGTGCCATACACGGCACGGGGATAACCGGTGCGCGGCCTGTGGACGGGCTCGTGCTATCAGGCGTGCCAGGTATCGTGCTATCAGGCGTGGGACTATCGTGCTATCAGGCGTGTCAATCGCCCGCAAAGCCAATGCTGGCGCGGGTTTCGGCCTCCCTTAACTTACCTAATTTAAATTCTCTAACTTGTAGTAGCAGCGCGCCGTTTCGGTGGACAACCGCCAAAAGGCAGA
Organism: Achromobacter sp.; assembly: GCF_036567245.1. Taxonomy (GTDB): domain Bacteria; phylum Pseudomonadota; class Gammaproteobacteria; order Burkholderiales; family Burkholderiaceae_B; genus Achromobacter. Next base: position 4,195 of record NZ_DATCUY010000709.1, read on the forward strand.
AAGCGCAGAAAGCCAAAAGCCCAAAGCAACCCCGTTTTGCAAGGCAAATGCAGGCCAGCTTTCCAGCTTGGAGGGCCGCGCCATGATCGTCGCTTTGCTCAATCAGAAAGGCGGCGTCGGCAAGACCACGCTCGCCACGCACATCGCCGGCGAGCTGGCCATGCGCGGGCAATCGGTCATCCTGCTGGATGCCGATCCGCAAGGCTCTGCGCTGGACTGGGCGCAGCGCCGCAGCCAGCAAGGCTTGCCAAGGCTGTTCAGCGTCGTGGGCCTGGCACGCGAAACCCTGCATCAGGAAGCGCCAGAACTCGCCAGACGGGCCGATCACGTCGTCATCGACGGGCCGCCCAGGATCGCCGCCCTGGCGCGCTCCGCGCTGCTGGCGGCTGAGCGGGTGCTGATCCCGGTGCAGCCCAGCCCTTACGACCTGTGGGCATCAGCGGAAATGGTGGCGCTGATCCGTGAGGCGCAGGTGTTCCGGCCTGCG
>NZ_DATCUY010000710.1:0-20086 GCF_036567245.1 Achromobacter sp.
AGGCCAAGCCGTCGCGCGGCCGCGGCCTGGCGCTGGCGGCGACCTACGTGCTCGGCATGTCCGTCGTGTATACCGCGCTGGGCGTGGCTGCCGGGTTGAGTGGCGCCGGGCTGGCCGCCTGGCTGCAGACGCCGTGGATCCTGACCCTGTTCGCCATCCTGTTGGCCGTGCTGGCGCTGGCCATGTTCGATGCGTTCACGTTCCAGATGCCGGCCGGCATCCAGGGTTGGCTGTCGCAACGTTCGGCACGCATTCCGGGTGGGCGCTATACAGGCGCGCTGGTAATGGGCGCGCTGTCGGCACTGATCGTCGGACCTTGCGTGGCGGCGCCGCTGGCGGGCGCACTGTTGTACATCTCGCAGACGGGCGACGTGGTGCTGGGCGGATCCGCGCTGTTCGCCATGGCGTGGGGCATGGGCGTGCCGCTCTTGATCGTGGGCGCCTCTTCCGGTGCATTGTTGCCCAAGGCCGGTCCCTGGATGGATGGCGTGAAGCGCCTGTTCGGCATGCTGTTGCTGGCCACCGCATGGTGGATGCTGATACCCGTGGTGCCGACCTGGGTGCAGATGACAGGCTGGGCCTTCCTGGCCGTGGTTGGCGCAGTGATGTTGCGGGCCTTCGATGCCTTGCCGCAAGGAGCGGGCTCCGCACGCATGTTCGGCAAGGGCCTGGGCCTGTTGCTGGCGCTGGCGGCCGCGGCCTGGCTCATAGGCGCGGCCAGCGGTGGGCGCGATGTGCTGCAGCCCCTGTCGCACCTGGCGGCGCGCGCTGGTGCGCCGGCGGGTGCAACTGCTGGCACGGCGGCCGCCAACGGTGAAGTGCATTTCACCCGCGTGCGCAACAACGCCGAGCTGGATGCGGTGCTGGCGCAAAGCCGCCAGCCGGTGATGCTGGATTTCTACGCCGACTGGTGCGTGTCGTGCCGCGAGATGGAGCGCTTCACCTTCACCGATCCGGGCGTCGCGCAGCGCATGTCAGGCATGCTGCTGGTGCAGGCCGACGTGACCGCGAACAATGCCGACGATCGCGCGCTGCTCAAGCGCTTCCGCCTGTTCGGCCCGCCGGGCATCATGTTCTTCGAACCGGGCGGCAAGGAGCTGCCCGAGGCGCGCGTGGTGGGCTTCCAGGATGCCAAGCGCTTCACCGAATCGCTGGACAAGGTGCTGGTGCGCTGAAGCGTCGCGGACTTGCAACGACGATCCGCAATACACAATGGCCGCTGCACGGAGGCATCCGTGCAGCGGCCTTTTGCCGTGCCTGTACTGGTCCAGACGCATCGTGGTGTTGGTCCGCGCGGCATGATCCGGTGATCGGGGCGTATCCCGGCGCGCATTGAGTCGAGAACCCAGGCGCGATACCATGTCCGCAGCGCCGCGTGGGCGGCGCGCCCCATTACCCTTCCAGGCCGGCGCCCGTGACGTCCCCGACAGTTGATGCAAGCCAGGACCGCACAGGTCTTATCTATCTTCAATTGATGTTCGTCATGGCCACGTGGGGCCTGAACATCGTCTCGGTCAAATACCTGACGCTGCACATGGATGTGCAGGCCTTGGCCGCCGTGCGCATCGTCATCGCGTTCATCACCGTCACCCTCATCATCAAGGCCCGCCGCGGCCGCATTCCCCGGTTGGGCGGGGCGGAATTGGGTTGGGTCGCGTTGGCGGGATTCCTGGTCGTGTATGCCCACCAGATGGCGCTGGTGACGGGCCTGCGGGTGTCGTCGGCGGCGAACGGTACGCTCATCATGGCCACCAGTCCCTTGCTGTCGGCGTTGCTGGCTGCCATCTTCTATCGCGAGAAACTGACGCTGGTGCGCATTTCCGGCGCCTTGCTGGGCCTTTTGGGCGTAGGCATGGTGGTGATCGGCAGCGGTGCGCAGATCGGCCTGACGGGCTGGGGCGATGCCATCGTCTTTGTCGCCGTGCTGGTGTTCGTGTGCGGCGGGCTGGTGATCCAGCGCATGTCGCGCAGCATGGATCCGCTGGGCATGCTCTGGTACATGTACCTGGCCGGCGGCCTGATGCTGGTAGTGCATGCGGCGCTGACGCCGGCGTCGTATCAGGCCGATACCTGGCAGATGACGTGGTGGCCGTGGCTGGTGCTGCTGTTCTCGGCGGTGATCGCCTCGGGCGTCAGCAACATCGTCTGGAATGCCGGCATCGCCCGGCTGGGCATCAGCCGCGCAGCCTTGTTCGTGAACTGGCTGCCGATCTTCGGCCTGCTGTTCGCGGCCCTGTTCCTGGACGAGCACGTCACGCCCACGCACGTCGCGGGGCTGGCCTGCGTGCTGGGGGGAACCTGGCTGGGATTGCGCCGCGGGGCGCCGGTGGCGGGCCGCAATGCGGCCGCAAAGACCTGATGCGGCTGGCGTCGCGGGCGGCTTGTACTGGCCGCGCCCGCGATGCCGTCAGCGCTTAGCGCTGGCTCTTCAGCAGCTTCGCGGCTTCGACCGCGAAGTACGTCAGGATGCCGTCTGCGCCGGCGCGCTTGAACGCCAGCAGCGCTTCCATCATGACCTTGTCGTGGTCCAGCCAGCCGTTGGCTGCGGCGGCCTTGATCATGGCGTACTCGCCGCTGACCTGGTAGGCGAAGGTCGGCACGCGGAACGTGTCCTTGACCCGCCGCAGCACGTCCAGATACGGCATGCCAGGCTTGACCATGACCATGTCGGCGCCTTCCTGCAAGTCTGCCGCGACCTCGCGCAGCGCTTCGTCGAGGTTGCCCGGGTCCATCTGGTAAGCCATCTTGTTGGACTTGCCGAGATTCGTGGCCGAGCCCACCGCGTCGCGGAAGGGGCCGTAGAAGGCGCTGGCGTACTTGGCCGAATAGGCCATGATCTGCGTGTGGATGTAGCCGTTGGCTTCCAGCGCGCGGCGCACGGCGCCGATGCGGCCGTCCATCATGTCGCTGGGGGCGACCATGTCGACGCCGGCCTCGGCCTGCGTGAGCGCCTGCTTGACCAGGATCTCGACCGTGGCTTCGTTGATGACGTAGCCGTTCTCGTCGATGACACCGTCCTGGCCGTGGCTGGTGTACGGGTCCAGCGCCACATCGCACAGGATGCCGAGTTCCGGGACTTGCTTCTTCAGTTCGCGCACCACGCGCGGGATCAGGCCGTCGGGGTTGGTGGCTTCGATGCCGTCGGGCGTCTTGAGCGAGGGATCGATGGCGGGGAACAGCGCCAGCACGGGGATGCCCAGTTCGACGCATTCCTTGGCCACGGGCAAGAGCGTGTCCAGCGAATAGCGGACCACGCCCGGCAGGGACGGCACGGCCTGCTGCAGGCCGGTGCCTTCGGCCACGAACACGGGATAGATCAGATCGTTGACCGTCAGCGCGTTTTCGCGCACCAGGCGGCGGGTGAAGTCGTCGCGGCGCAGGCGGCGCGGGCGGGATACCGGGAATTCAGGGGAGATGATCTGCGGGTTCATGGTACGACCTTGGGAGAAATCCAGTTTTCTATGTGCGCGCCCGCCTCTTCGAGGCCGATGCGTTCCGGCGCCGAGAAGGGGATGGTGTGCAAGGCGCCGATGTCGGCCAGGTCCTTGCGCACGGAGAACACGGTGCGCATGCGCTGGCCATAAGGCAGCTTGTCGGCCTTGGTCAGCAGCGCCAGCACCGGGCGTCCGGTGGGGGCGATGAAATTGGCGAGGCGGCGGTCCAGTTCGGTGACGCCGCGGCGGATGTCGATGAGCAGCACGATGCCGACCAGCGATTCGCGGTCGCGCAGATAGCCGCCCAGGATGTCGGCCCACTTTTCTTTTTCGTTGCGGGCCACGGACGCATAGCCGTAGCCGGGCAGGTCGACGAGATAACCGATGTGGCCTTCCGGATCCAAGGGGTCGGGCAGGCCGAACATATTGATCAAGCGCGTGCGGCCTGGCGTCTTGCTGGAGAAGGCAAGACGGCGCTGGTTGCACAGCACGTTGATGGCCGTGGATTTGCCGGCGTTGGAGCGGCCGACAAAGCAGACCTCGGGAGCGCCGGCGGCCGGCAACTGGTCGAGGCGAGCCGCGGAAGTAAGGAAAGAGGCGCGATGTAGGAGGGACACGGGTGGCTTTGGATACGGTTGGTTTCGAGCCCTATTGTATAATCCGGCGTTTGCAACAGTGGTCCCCGTGCGCGGAGCCGTCTTTTTTGCTTACTGTTTCGCTTGCCGAATGCTTTATCCGGCAGGTTCGCAGCAACATCGCAGGCAGGAAGGCAAAACAGGTTCGATACGGTATTCCAGGGTGTGCGGGCAGGCGTGGGCGCCTTTTTGCGCCTTGATCGATGCGATCGTCGAGGTCTTCATGAAGCGTGTGCTGTCCCGGATGTTGGTTGCGAGCGGGCTGTTGCTCGGCGCCTCCGCCCTATCTACTACGAGTTTCGCTGCCGAAGGCGCTGCGGGCCCGGTAAAACCAGATGCCGCCAAGGGCGGACAGCTGTTTGACCAGGGCGATGCGGCCAGGGGCATCATCGCCTGTGCGTCCTGTCATGGCGCGGCGGGCAATAGCACCATACCGGTGAACCCCAATTTGGCCGCGCAGTCCCACGAGTACCTGGCCAAGCAATTGGCGGACTTCCAGGTCAAGCCCGGCGCCAAGCTGCCGGTGCGTAACGGCGCGGGCGGCAATCCCACCCCGATGACGGCCATGGCGCAGAACCTGACGCCTGCCGACATGCAGAACATTGCCCTGTACCTGGCGCAGCAGCCGCTCAAGGAGCCCGCCACGGCTGGCCAGGAGAAGCTGGTTGATCTGGGTCAAAAGATCTGGCGCGGCGGTTTGCCGGATCGCAAGGTTCCGGCCTGCGCCTCGTGCCATTCTGCCAATGGCGCCGGCATTCCCAGCCAGTACCCCCGGCTGTCGGGCCAGTTCCCCATGTACATCGAAGAGCAGCTGAAGCTGTTCCGCAGCGGCGACCGCAAGAACGACGTCATGTTCGCTATCGCGGACCGCATGTCGGACGCGGACATCAAGGCCGTGTCGGATTACGCCGCCGGCCTGCGGTAGGCGCCAGCCCGCGACGCGCGCGGCTGGTCCGCGTTCTGCAAACTTAGCGCAGCGGAACCTCGTTCCGCCGCGCGCTGTCTATGAGGGGGGTAGCCGATAGCGCGGCCCCCCTTTTTTCATGAATTCGACACGCACACACTCCCGTCCCTCCTTGCGCAGCCTGCCCGGCGATTTCTTCGAATTGCTGGGCTCGATGCGTTTTGCCGTCAGCCTGCTGATGTTCATCTGCGTGGCGAGCCTGGTTGGGACCGTGCTGCAGCAGAACCGCTCGTCCAACAACTACATCGACCAGTTCGGGCCGTTCTGGTTTGAAGTGTTCGACAAGTTCTCCATCTGGCACGTCTACAACAGCTGGTGGTTCCTGCTGATCATGGGTTTCCTGGTCGTGTCGACCTCGGTCTGCCTGATCCGCAACGCGCCCAAGATGCTGCGCGATGCTCGCTCGTTCCGCGAGCATGTGCGCGCCAGCAGCCTGCGCGCCTTCCCGCACCGGGTGGAAACCGAAGAGCCCACCGACGTGCCGCAGACGGCGGCGGGTTTGAAATCCCTGCTGGGCCGGCTGGGTTACGCCGTGCGCGAGCGCCAGGATGCGGACGGGGTGCTGCTGGCGGCCAAGAAGGGCAGCGCCAACCGGCTGGGCTACGTGTTCGCCCACGCGGCCATGGTCATCATCTGTATCGGCGGCCTGCTGGACAGCGAATTGCCGGTGCGCCTGCAGGTCATGTTCGGCGACAAGAAGCCTATCGTCGAAAACATGCTGATCTCGGAAGTGCCGGAAAGCGGCCGCCTGTCGGTCGACAATCCGAGCTTCCGCGCCAGCGTGCTGGTGCCCGAGGGCGGGCAAGCCAGCACCGCGGTCGTGATGGTGGGCGACGGCGCCCTGGTGCAGCCCATGCCCTTCACGCTGAAGCTCAAGAAGTTCGTGGTCGATTATTACTCCACGGGCATGCCCAGCCGCTTTGCCAGCGAGGTCGAGGTCACCGACCCGGACACCGGCAAGAGCTTCGATTCCACCATCGAGGTCAATGAGCCGCTGCGCTTCAAGGGCATGACGGTCTATCAGTCCAGCTTCGACGACGGCGGCAGCACGGTGGTGCTGAAAGGCTATCCGCTAGTAGGATCTGATCCCGCTACCTTTGCAGTTGACGGCACCGTGGGCAAGACTAGCGAAGTAACCGCTCACACTGCTCGTGGTGCACGCAGCATGGGCATCGAAATCACCGCCCTGCGGCCCATCAACGTCGAAGACCTGACCCGCGGCGACCCCAAGGGCGGCAACCAGAGCTTCGCCGAACACGTCGCGTCGGTGTCCGGCAGCGCCGCAGGCAAGAAGAACGAAAACCTGCGCAACGTCGGCCCCAGCGTCGAATACAAGCTGATCGACGACGCTGGCCAGGCCCACGAATTCCAGAATTACATGCTGCCCGTCGAACTGGACGGCGCCGCCGTGTTCCTGGCCGGGGTGCGCAACAACGCCTCCGAACCCTTCCGCTATCTGCGCATTCCGGCGGACGACGACAGCTCGATCGCCGAGTTCATGCGCCTGCGCGCGACCCTGGCCGATCCGGCAGCGCGGCAGGAAGCCGCGCGCCGCTTCGCGGAACGCAACAGCCCGGCGGGGACGGATCGCCAGCCATTGCAGACGGCTGCGGAACGCGCGCTGGAGACCTTTGCTTCCGGCGGCTTGCAAGCCGTGGCGGCGTTCCTGCAGGCCAACACGCCGCCGCAGGACCTGGAGCGGGCAGCCGATGTGGTCATCCGCCTGATCGGCGCCAGCATGAACGAATTGCGCGCCATCGAGCGCGAGCGCGCTGGCCTGCCCGCCGTGGCCGTTGAAGGCCCGGATGCAGAACGCGCTGCGGTGTGGTCGCGCCTGGCGGTGGCGGCGCTGTCGGACCTGACCGTCTATCCGGCGCCGGTATTCCTGTCGCTGGCGGATTTTCAACATGTGCAGGCCAGCGTGTTCCAGGTCAGCCGCACGCCGGGCAAAAACACCGTCTACCTGGGCAGCCTGCTGCTGGTCCTGGGTGTGTTCTCGATGTTCTATATTCGAGACCGCCGCATCTGGATCTGGGTCAAGCCGCAAGGCAGCGGCAGCAGCGTCCTGGCGGCCATGACGTCCCAGAAGCGTACACTCGACTTCAACCAGGAGTTTGAACGCTTCAAGCAGGCGCTGCTGCGCCAGAAGAGGTCTTAAGGTTTCCTATGTCCACTACGACCACCACGCATCCCTCGTCGCCGCAAGCACGGGCCGCCGCGCCGGACCAGCTCTGGCAGGACGCCCTGTCGGAAACCGGCGACAGCCGCGCGCAGCGCGGCAGGCCCGACTGGACCGACGCCGTCTTCTTCCTGTTGCTGTCGGTGGGCGCCGGCTTCGCGTTGACCCGCTACAGCAACGCGATGGACTACTACGAGAAGATCATCCTGTGCGGCACCGTGCCGGTGCTGGCCTGGATGGGCTGGCTGTGGCGCCCGCTGCGCCACCTGATGGTCGCCTGTGCGATTGCGGCCGGACTGGCGTTGATGCTGTACGGCAACGACCTGGCCCGGGCCGAGCAGGTGTTCTTCCTGAAGTACCTGTTCTCCTCGCAATCGGCGATCCTGTGGATGTGCGCGCTGTTCGCGCTGGCCATGGTCTGCTACTGGATCGGCTTCTTCAGTCCCACGGCCGCCTGGCTTGGCACGGCACTGAGCTGGGGCGCAGTGTTCGCCGGCGTCACCGGCCTCTTGGTGCGCTGGCGCGAGGGGCACCTGATGGGGCCGGACCTGGGCCACATCCCGGTCAGCAACCTGTACGAAGTGTTCGTGCTCTTCGCGCTGATCACGGCGCTGTTCTACCTCTACTACGAACGCAAGTACGCCACGCGCGCGCTGGGCGGCTTTGTGATGCTGGTGGTGACGTCGGCCGTGGTGTTCCTGCTGTGGTACTCGTTCACGCGCGATGCCGGGCAGATCCAGCCGCTGGTGCCGGCGCTCAAGAGCTGGTGGATGAAACTGCACGTCCCTGCCAACTTCATCGGCTACGGCACCTTCTCGCTGGCGGCGATGGTGGGCTTTGCCTACCTGGTCAAGCAGCACGGGCAGACCACGTCCTGGGCCAAGCTGGCGCCGCTGTTCGTGCTGGGCGTGCTGCTGTGCGCCGAGCCCATGGTGTTCCGCACCGACGGCCTGTCGGCTACCTGGATGCTGTACTTCGGCGTTGGGGCAGTGATCGTGGGCGCCATCCTGCTGGGCCGCCGCCGCATTGCCGCGGCGCTGCCGTCGCTGGAGGTGCTGGACGACATCATGTACCGCGCCATCGCGATCGGCTTCGCGTTCTTCACCGTCGCCACCATCCTGGGCGCGCTGTGGGCGGCCGACGCCTGGGGCGCGTATTGGCAATGGGACCCCAAGGAAACCTGGGCGCTGATCGTCTGGCTCAACTATGCGGCCTGGCTGCACATGCGCCTGATCAAGGGCCTGCGCGGCACCATGGCGGCCTATTGGGCGCTGATGGGGCTGTTGATCACCGGCTTTGCTTTCCTGGGCGTGAACATGTTCCTGTCGGGACTGCACTCCTACGGCGAACTGTAGGCGGGCGCAGCCCGCTCAGGCCGTCAGCACGACCATCACAGGCTGCGGCGAGTACACCTTGAAGCCGGGCGCATTGATGGTGTTCTGCAAGGTCAGGCTGGTCATGCGGACGATGGGCGCGCCACGCACCAGCATGGTGAACGCGCCCGTCATGTAACGCGACTGGCCCATGAAGGTCTGCGAGATCAGGCCGCCGCCCACGCCGGCGGTATCGCCCAGCGTGACGGGTATCAGGGTCGCCATGTTGTGCACGGGCGCGGCCATCAACCATACGTTCCAGACCACCGGGATCCCCATGGACGACGTGGCCGTATCGATATGCGGCACCGGCGGCACGGGCGTCTTGCAGACGTCCGGCACTCCCACGGCCAGGCTGGGCAACTGGCAGACTGCGAGCATACTTATCTCCTTGTGCGATGAGGGGGCGGCGACGCCGCGCGGGGTCAAGTGGTGGCGTGCCCGGCCGACCAGAGTTCGGCTTCCAGCAGCGGCCCGTCGTTTTCGATGATGCCGTGGCGTTGCGTCCAGCGGGTGCCTTGCGTCAACGCGCGATGCATGCGCGTGCGCAGGAAGCTGGCATCGCGCATGTCGGACTGGCCCAGGTCGGCCAGCGAGAAATCGGCGTCGGTCAGATTGGCACCGCGGAAATCGGTGTTGGCGCAACGTGCGCGCTGGAAGACACACAAGGAAAGGCTGGCGCCACGCAAGGAGGCGCCATCCAGCGTCGCCTCGGCCCAGATGGCGCCGTCGAAGCGCCCGCCCTGCAGGTCGGCGCCGCTCAGATCCGCCTGAGGGAACAAGCTCTGGGGCGCAGATGCTCCAGCGAAGCGCGCGCCGCGCAATGATGCGCCCTTGAAGCCGGCCTGGCGCAGATCGGTATTGCGGAAATCCGCGGCATCCAGCTGGCAATCGGTGAAATGGCAGAGCGGGTAGGCTTGCGAGGCGAAGTCCTGGCCTGCCAGATTGCATTCGATGAACATGGTGCTTTCCGCGCTGGCGCCCGCCAGCGCGACGCTGCGCAGGTCCAGTTGGTGGAACAGGGTGAAGCTCATCCAGGCCTGCGACAGGTCGGCGCGCGCCAAGGCGCTGCGCGAGAAGACCGAGCGCTCCAGGCGGGCAGATCGAAAGGAGGCGGCTTCGAGCGAGGTGGAGTTGAAGGACGCTTCCCTCAGCTCGGCCTGTTCCAGGCTGGCCTGGCCCAGATCGCATTCGGTAAAACTGACGCCATGGGCATGACTTCGGTCCAGCACCGCGCCGTGGGCCTGGCAGCGGAACAACCGGGCCGTATCCAGGTTGGCGCCTGCGGCGTCCAGGCCGGTCAGCACGCAGTTGATGAACTGGCTGTCCTGCAACTGGCAATCGCTCATTCTGGCGCCGCTCAAATCCACCTGGTCGAAAAATGCGCCGGCCAGGTCCAGGCCGCGCAGGTCCCGGCCGGCCAGGCTGAGGTGCGCTATTGGTTCGCCGTGGCGGACCTGGTCCAACAATTGATCCGGGTTCATGCGGCGCTCTCCGGCTGCCGGGCGGGCCAGAGCTTGGCGCCCTGGGTATAGGCGTCGTCCAGTCCGGTGCTGCCGTCGATCAGCGCCTGCGCGACATCTGCGCGAAAGAGGTTGGCGCCTGTCAGATCGGCGCGCAACAGGATGGCCTTGCCGAGCAGGCTGTTGATCAGATTGGCGTTGCGCAGGCGGGCGCCGGTGAAATCGGCGCGCACGAAGTGCGTGTCGGGGGCGGTGACGCCGCTGAGGTCCGCTTCCCGCAGGCTGCAGTTCGAAAAATCGCTGGCGGCAAGCTGCGCGCCGCGCAGGTCGGCCCGGTCGAGCAGGGCGCCGCGCGCGCTGCCCAATTTGAACTGCATGCCGCGCAGACACGCGCCGGCAAGCTCCACGCGGCCGGCGAAAGCGCAGCCATCGAGCGTGGCGTTCTCCAGGCTGAAGCGGCCGGAAAAATCCACGTCCATGAAGCTGACGCGCTGCAAGTCCGCGCGGGAAAAATCGGCGTTCGCCATTGTCCCCTGCATGAACACGCATTGATTCAGCCGCGCGTCGTGAAAGCGGCAGTCTTCGAAAGTGGCGCTTATCGTGGCCCATTGCTCGAACGACGCGCCGCTCAGGTCGCAGCCGCGCAGGCGGGTCTGATGAAGGCGTCCCAGCAGCCAGGCGCTGCCGGCAAAGCGGCATTCTTCGCAGTTCGCATGGTCCCAGGTGGTGTCCTGGATCCGGCTGTCCGTGAAATCCGTCTGCACGCATTGCGTGCGGCCCAGGTTTGCGCGCGACATATCGGCGCCGCGCATGCTGGCGCGTGTCAGGTCGGCGCCGGCAAGCACGGCGTCGGTCAAATTGCAGCCATCCAGCCGCGCGTCGGCGAGCTTGGCGCCGGCCAGTATGGCGCGCTGGAAGTCGACACCGGAAAGATCCATTCCGCTCAGATCCGCGCCGGTCAGGTTCATGTCCCGGCAATCCCGGTTGCCTTTCAGGCGCGCTTCCAGCTTCATGCGCGTGCGCCGCGCGCGCAGCGGCGGCATGGGCGGGGGCGGAGCGAACTGATGCGCCGATTGCTGATATGCCTGATGCACCTGCGAACCCAGGGCTTGGCTGAGCGGCGGCGGCGAACCTGGAGCGTCCTGCGCGCCACGCCCGGCCTGCGTATGAGGGTTGGCGTCGAAGTCGGCGATATGCCGCTTCACCACTCGGGGATCGAAGCCGGCGGGCAGCTTGCCGTTGTCGTCCAGCTTGCGCAGCGCGTCCATGTCGACGCCCGAGACTTCAGCCATGGACGGCAGGTTGGGGTCGGCCAGGGCGCGCGCCGCGGGGCCGCTGGACAAGCGTTTGGCCTCCTCCAGCTCCTGCTGCATGCGCAGTATCGTCTGGGGCAGATCGGACAGGCTTGGCGCTTGCGGCGGCGGCTCCAGGGGAACCATGTACAGATCAGGATCCAGGCCCTGGGCGAGCAGCGATTCGCGTTCGCGGGCATGGCGCCGGGCTGCGCCGGCATAGAGATTGCGATTCGAAGGCCGCTGCGCGGTAGCCTCCATTGCGGCTTGCGGCAGCTCGCCGCAGATGTCTTCCGGCACCAGCTGCGCATCGAGCAAGGAGTAGATTGCGCCGAGCTCCGCATCGAGGCGCTGCCCCACCACGGCCTGATAATGTGCGACATCGCGGGCCTGGTCGGCATGTTCGAGCGCGGGCATGATGTGCAGGATATCGGCCGCGTCGTCTTCGCGCACCGGCAGCGCGCCATGCCAGATCAGCGCCAGTTGCGCGCGGTCAGGGAAGAACCAGGCGGTGGTCAGGCGCAACGCGGCTTCTTCAAGCGCGCTGCCATTGGCATGGCGGCTGACGAAGCAGCGGGCGCGCCAATCGGGCAAGCGGCCCCGCTGCACCGCTTGGTCCGGGTGCATGTTCCATAGCTCGTACTCCGTGCCGCCGGCCAACGCCGCGTTGGGAGCGCCCCACTGGTCCGCCGGCGCGGCGTTGAAGAAGCGCCAGTCCATGTCGGACGCGAAGCCGGGGAAGTCATGCTCCAGCCACTGTTGGCCATATTGGCGGCCCAGCAGCGCGGCCCGTTGGGGCCAGTCCAGGGGCAGGGCGGTGAAACCGGCAGGCGCCACGCGCTGGGAGGGCGAGGTGATGCGCTCTTGCGGGTGTTCGATGTTGGGGAGCCTGCGCACGCGCACGCCGTTGATGTCTTCTGCCTGTGCGCCCATGCCCAGTGGGTTTTCCGCGCAGCCCGGACCGCCATAGGCATGGCTCCAGTCCAGACGCATGCGTTCGAACGGCTGCGGGGCGGTGGCCTTGCCGTCCAGCCAATAGCGGTCGCCGAACACCAGCAGCGACTTGTCGATCGCGCCGATCTTCAGGCGCACGGCGCAGGCGCCAGGACTTGCTGGATCGTGCGGATAGGCGTGACCCGCGACCAGCACCTCCGGACACAGCTTGGGCGTGGCCAGGTCCAGCAGGCCGCCGGCTTCAGCGCCCGCCAGTTTCCACAGTTCCTGGTCCATGAGCAGCGTGGGGGTCTGTCTGATGTCGACCAGCGCAAAAACAGCGACACCCAACATGTCGTGGCGTTGCCAGCGGTAGGGGCGGGTAAGCAGGCCCAGGCGTAGCGGTTTGATGGTCTTCATGGCTATCCGGTGGCCTGGTCCACGACGACCTCGCGGGTCGCTGGATCGACGCGCACCTGTATGTTCTTGCCAGCGCTGAAATCGGCCAGGTGCAAGGGCGACAGGGGCACGCTGAGCGTGCGCGACAGCGCGGGCGTGGCGCTGGTGGCGGCGACGTCCAGGTCCAGCTCGATGACGAAGTACAAGGTGTCGCCGATGCGGCGGCGCGTGTCGCGCGCCGCCGTCACCCGCGCGGTGCCGGGTAGCCCGCTGGCGCGCAAACCGTCCTGCCGCTGCACTTCCCTGCGTCCCGCCTCGCGGCGCTGGCGCTCGCGCCACAACATGTACGCCGCCTGCGCCAGGGACAGCAAGAGACCCAGCCACACCCACTTGGCCCAGCTGGGCCATGCATCGATGAATTCGGACATGGCGGCCTTAGATGATGCTCCAGAGGCCGACCATCGATGCGCCCAAGCCCACCTTCTCCGCAGCGACCGCGTCGAACTGGTAGCTGGCGCCGGTGGTGCGGTACGAGACCATCTGGCCGATGCTGCTGACCATGGCGTAGTTGGTGAACGAGATATTCAGCATGACCGTGGTGCGAAACAACGCCAGGCGATGCATGCCGAATTCTGCCTTTGCCACCGCCAGGCCGATGGAGAACGGCGTGGCCTGCAGCCAGCTCTCCTTGGAAAGGTCCTTGACGTTGGCGGCGTCCAGCACGACGTCGGCAGGGGTCTTCAACGTGATGTTGGCATCGGCCTTGACCAGCACGGTCGATCCCGTCGACTCCATGTCTATCTTGCCCTTGGCCTTGAGATCCATGGTGGACGTTTCGGACTCGACCAGCATCGCGGTCTTGGCCTTGACGTCCATGTTCGCGTCGGTGGAAAGCAGTTCGACCTTGCCCTTGGCTTTCTCCGTGAGTGCGCCGGTCTTCACGTGATGCAGCGAGTCGCCTTCGTTCACGTAGACCTGCTCGCCGTTCTTCAACGTCTCTTTGAAGAGGCCGGTGATTTCGCGTTCCTCGCCCTTGGCCGCGACAGTCGTCTTCAGGCCGTTGTCGAACTTCTCGTCCATCAGGCCGTCTTTCACGTTGACCGTGCGCGACGCTTTGACGGTGTATTCCTCATGCCCCTTTACAAACACATCGCGGGTCTTTTCGACGCGCAGGTTGTCGGTGCCGGTGACTTTGATGTCGCGGTTGCCGCCGATCTTGGTGGTGTCGTTGTCGCCGATGGTGGTCGTGCGATTGACATCCGTCGTGTGGAATTCGTTGGCTTCCACCTCGGTGCAGAGTTCGCGCTCCGCATGCAGCCAGATGCGTTCGCTGCCGCTCTTGTCCTCGAACATGAGCGCGTTCGCGGTCGCCGGCGTGCCGCTCTTGGAGCGGCTCAGGAAGCCGCTTTGCGTGGCATTGTCCGGCAGATCCCAGGGCGGAAGATTGTTGGCGTTGAAGACGCGGCCGATCACGATGGGGCGGTCGGGCTGGCCGCCGATGAAGTCCACGATCACCTCATCGCGCACGCGCGGCAACTGGATGCCGCCAAAGCCGCCGCCAGCCCAGGGGCTGGACACGCGCACCCAGCAGGAGCTGTTCTCGTCCTTCTTGCCGTAGCGGTCCCAATGGAACTGCACCTTGATGCGGCCCATCTTGTCCGTCCAGATTTCCTCCCCTTCCTTGCCCACCACCGTGGCGGTTTGCGGGCCATGGGTGCGTGGAACAGGGGTGACGCGCGGCGCGCGGAACTGGGTGCTGGCAGGCAGCACCACGAACTCCAGATCAAAATTGCCGGGGTCGAGCTGGCCGCTGGCATAGCCCGTTTCCCGGATCCTGTAGTAGGTGCTGACCACAAGGTACTCGCGGTTCTCGGCCTGGCGCGGATGATTGCGCAGCGTGAAGAGATGGCCCGTGGCCAGCCCGCGCGCGTTGGATGCGCCGGCGCTTTGCTCCTTCCTGCATTGCAGATCTTCCAGCCGCACGCGCGTGTAGTGTTCCGCGTCATCGGGGTTGGTATAGCCGCCTTGCCATTCGTACATCTCCAGGTCGCCGTGGTCGTGGGCGCCGGGATTGTTGCGGCGCGCTTCCAGGCTGGCGGCGGGCGTGAGCGGGTGGTAGTCCGTGGTGGCGAAGGCCCCGGGCGTGATCTGTTCGGCCACTTCCCACTTGTAGACGTGGTCTTCGCGCGGGACGGTGATGCGGTCGGGGCCGTAGTAGGGAACCTGCTCGTAGTCCGCGACGGGTTCGTGCTGCGTGATGTCGTCGGTGAGCACCAGAGTGTGCTTGCCCTTGTCGTGCTTGAACCAGAAGTAGATGCCTTCGTGCTCCATCAGGCGGCTGATGAAGGCGTAGTCGGTTTCCTGGTACTGGACGCAGTATTCCCAGTTGCGGTAACTGTCCACGAGTTTGAATTCGACGGGATAGTCATAGTCCTTCAGCACTTCGCGGATGACGTCGGGCACGCTCTTGTTCTGGAATATCTTGTTGTCCGAGGTCTGGGTCAGGTACCAGAGCCACGGGCGCACCGTGGCGCGATAGATGGTGTAGCGAGAGGTGTTGTTCTCGCGACCGACGAGGGCGCAGCGCGTGACATGTCCGCCGAGATAACGCGGCGCGGACGATCCGGTCTCGATCTCCAGCGTCAGAGGCTTACCCAGCAGCGATTTCATGTCCAACGAGTACGACTCGGAGACCAGTTCGACCTCCAGCTCGAACAGTTGCGAAAGACTTTCGGCGCCATGCATGGCGCGGAACTTCAGCTGTTCCGGCGGCAGGGGCGTATGCGCCTTGACGACACGATCGCTGGGCACGTTGCGGTCCATCTCACCGTCTCCTTATGAGAATGCTGCGCCTGTTGTTGCGTGTGCTGCTTTGGGTTTTTTCGCAGCCGCGCACAAGGCGCGTCGCGAGGACTGCAATGGGATGACCGGCCACGGGACGGGGCCGCTTGCAAAGGACGGGGCATGGCCACGATGAGCGGGCCTGCGACCGGGGAAATCTGTCTCTGAGTCTTCTGAAACGCGCCGGTCTTGCCGCCAGCGTGAGCGCCGATTGTAGGCAGGGGCCAGAGCGCCCGAGAAGCGCTATCACATGCTTTTGTGTTTTTTACGCTTCGGTAACAGTCCTTCCGTGTGGCGGCCAATTCCGTAAGGTCTGTGTCTAAAAATCAGTGCTGCTGGGAGATAAGTGTTCAATTTTTTACTCGGGTGTTAGCTATCTGTAAGAAAAATCTGTAGTTGTTAGGTTGTCGTTGCATGCGGAAAGAGATGCCTAGAATTCACCCTTCCGTGGAGCAGCGCGGAGCGTAGTGGTTGTACCCAGGCAGTATCCCAGCAGGCATTTAAGTGATGACTATGGAATTCGCCGACATCCTCAATACACTCGATTCACGTCTGCCCTGCGGGGAAGACCTCGAATATGACGCTGACTTCCTGCAACTGCAGCAAGCCGCGGCGGGCCGCGACGAACAGCAGTTCGGTTCGACCATCATCGCCGCGCAGCCGCCAGACTGGCGCGAGGTCGAACGCCTGGCGCGCGCGCTGCTGGAGCGCACCCGCGACCTGCGCATCATCGGGCTGTTGACCTCGGCCTGGACCGAAATCCGCGGACTCCCCGGCTATAGCGATGGCCTGGCGTTGGCCGTCGACACCCTGGAACGCTATTGGGAGCCGGTGCATCCCCGGCTCGACAGCGTCGGTGAAAACGATCCCATGCCCCGCATGAACGCGCTGGCGGCCTTTGGCGACATGCAGGGCTGCGCGCGCAGCGTGCGTTCGGCCAGCCTGGTCAGCGGTGTGCATGGACAACTGACTTTGCGCGACACGGAAGCGCTGCTCGATGGCAGCCGCCAGGACGCAGACGCCTATCCGGGCGGGCGTCCGCGTCTCGTCGAGCGCCTGCGCCAGGCCTGGGCGCAAGGCAATGCCGATACGCAGGCGCTGCAGTCCGCGGCTCAAGCGCTGCGACGCATGCAGAAACTCGTGGCGGACAAGCTGGGCCCAGCCTGGGCGCCCGATTACGCCGCGATGCTTCGCACCTTGGATCTCGTGCTGGACGCGACACGGGATCTTCAAGCGGCGCCGCAGGCCGAAATTCTCGCGGACGATGCACAAGCCGCTGCGGGCCCTCCTGCCGCCACGCAGCTTACCGCCGACGGCGCGGCGTGCAGGCAGGACACGCCCATCCAGTCGCGCGACGAAGCCATGGCGATGCTCTCCAAGGTGTGTGCGTACTTCGAGGCCAACGAGCCCGGCCACCCTGCGCCTTATCTCATCCGCCGCGCCCAGCAGCTCATTCCGATGAGCTTTCACGACATCATCAAGAATCTGGCCCCCCAGGGGCTGGAGCAATTCGAGGCATGGCTGCCGCGGTCCGAGGCAAACCGGCAGGAACCGTAAGGCGGACCAGCCGCCGCACCAACAAGAGGAGACGACACCATGGCGACCAGCCTGAAGGGAAGCGGCCAGAAGTTCATCGCGCGAAACCGCGCGCCGCGGGTGCAGATCGAGTACGACGTGGAGATTTACGGCGCGGAGCGCAAGATCCAGCTGCCGTTCGTGATGGGTGTGTTGGCGGATTTGGCCGGCAAGTCCGAAACGCCGCAGCCGGAGGTGGGTGAGCGCAAATTCCTGGACATCGATATCGACAACTTCGATGAACGCATGCGTTCCATCCAGCCGCGCGTGGCGTTCCAGGTGCCCAACACGCTGACGGGTGAAGGCAACTTGAACGTGGACGTCACGTTCGAGAGTATCGACGACTTTTCGCCCGCTACCGTCGCCCGAAAAGTCGGCGCGCTGAACGAATTGCTGAGCGCGCGCACGCAGTTGGCAAACCTGTTGACGTATATGGACGGCAAGACCGGCGCCGAGGAACTGATCGGCAGCGTGCTCAAGAATCCGGCGCTGATGAACGCGCTGGCGGCGGCGCCGAAGCCGCAAGATGAGCCGCGCGCATCCGACGCTCCCGCCACGGATCCTGCCGCCTGATTTCCGCACGAATCGCTTTTCGGAGAATGCCATGACCGCAGTGGCCAAACGCGCCGACGCGCGCGCTGTCGAGACCCTGCAGGCGGACGACCTTTCCGCCCTGCTGAAGAAGGAATTCAAGCCCAAGACCGAGCAGGCGCAGGAGGCGGTGGAGCATGCCGTGCGCACGCTGGCGCACCAGGCGCTGGAGAACAGCGGTGTCGGGCTGTCGTCGGACGCCTACCGCACCATCCAGGCCATCATCGCCGAGATCGATCGGAAAATGTCGGAGCAGATCAATGGCGTGATGCACCACCCCGACTTCCAGCAGCTGGAGGGCGCGTGGCGCGGGCTGCATTACCTGGTCACCAACACCGAGACCGACGAGCTCCTGAAGATTCGCGTGATGTGCATGTCCAAGTCGGAGCTGGGCCGCACGCTCAAGCGGCACAAGGGCGTGGGCTGGGACCAGAGCCCCATCTTCAAGCGGGTGTACGAGGAAGAGTATGGCCAGTTCGGCGGCGAGCCCATCGGCTGCCTGGTCGGCGATTACTACTTCGACCACAGCCCGCCCGACGTGGAGCTGCTGGGAGAAATCGCCAAGATCTCGTCCGCCGCGCATTGCCCCTTCATCGCGGGCGCCTCGCCCAACGTGATGCAGATGGATTCGTGGCAGGAACTGGCCAACCCGCGCGACCTGACCAAGATCTTCACCAACACGGAATACGCTGCATGGCGCAGCCTGCGCGAGTCCGAGGACTCGCGCTACATCGGGCTGGCGATGCCGCGCTTCCTGGCGCGGCTGCCCTACGGCGCCCGGACCAATCCGGTCGACGAGTTCGACTTCGAGGAAGACACCGACGGTTCGAACCACGATCGCTACACCTGGACCAATTCCGCCTACGCCATGGCGGCCAACGTGAACCGCTCGTTCAAGCTGTACGGCTGGTGCACCTCCATCCGCGGCGTGGAATCGGGCGGCGCCGTGGAGAACCTGCCGTGCCATAGCTTTCCCACCGATGACGGCGGCGTGGACCTGAAGTGCCCGACCGAGATCGCCATCAGCGACCGGCGCGAGGCTGAGCTGGCCAAGAACGGCTTCATGCCGCTGGTGCACCGGAAGAACTCCGATTTCGCCGCCTTCATCGGCGCGCAGTCGTTGCAAAAGCCGCACGACTACTACGAGGCGGATGCCTCGGCCAACGCCAAGCTGGCGGCGCGCCTGCCCTATCTTTTTGCGTGCTGCCGTTTCGCCCATTACCTGAAGTGCATCGTGCGCGACAAGATCGGCTCGTTCCGCGAGCGCGACGACATGGAGCGCTGGTTGAACGACTGGATCATGAATTACGTGGATGGCGATCCCGTGAACTCCTCGCAGGAAACCAAGGCGCGCAAACCGCTGGCCGCCGCCGAGGTGCAGGTGCAGGAGATCGAGGACAACCCTGGCTATTACTCCGCCAAGTTTTTCTTGCGGCCGCACTATCAGCTGGAAGGGCTGACGGTGTCGCTGCGGCTGGTTTCCAAGCTGCCCTCGCTCAAACAGAACGAAGGCTGAGTGGCGCTGACAAATCGGGGCGCAACCGTGTCCCATAACTCCAGGAGACAGATGTGGCAGTGGACATGTTCATGAAAATCGATGGAGCCAACGGCGAATCCAAGGACTCCAACCACAAGGACTGGACAGACATCGTGTCCTTTTCGTGGGGCGCGACCCAGCCAGGCAACCTGGCCAGCGGCGGCGGATTGGGCGCGGGCAAGGCCAGCTTCAACGACCTGCACGTGGTGGCCCGCATCGACAAGGCCGCGCCCGCCGTGATGAAGCACTGCGCCAGCGGCAAGCATCTCAGCAAGATCGAGCTGTCCATGTGCAAGGCGGGCGGCGAGCAGATCGAGTATTCCAAGATCACGCTGGAGGACGTGCTGGTGTCGTCGGTGCAGATTTCCGGAGACCGCAGCGCGGAGGGCGTGGTGGTGAACTTCGCGTTCCAGGCGGCCAAGGTCAAGCAGCAGTATTGGGAGCAGACCGACAAGGGCGGCAAGGGCGCGGAAAGCCTGGTGGCCTGGGATATCAAGCAGAACAAGGAAGTGGGCTAGGGCGGGGGGCACCGATGTCCATAGCTGCCGTTCCTTTCGGCGCGCTCAGCCTGGCTGGCCAGTTGGATGAGCTGCAGGCGCAGGTGCGCCGGCAGCCCGCCGACGCGGACCTGCGCGCGCAGCTGTTCCAGCTGCTGGCGGTGCAGGGCGATTGGGCGCGCGCGGCCGAGCAACTCGACGTCTGCGGGCATCTCAATGCGCAGGCGCGCCCGACGCAGGCGCTCTATGCCAGCGCCATCGCGGCGGAGCGCGAACGCGAGGCGGTACTCGCCGGGCAGGGCGAGCCCGCGCTGCTGGACGAGCCCGGTGATTGGCTGCAGGCCATGATATCGGCGCTGCGCCTGGACGGCAC
>NZ_DATCUY010000711.1:0-2809 GCF_036567245.1 Achromobacter sp.
CTGGTCCAGCCCGGCCACATCTTCCCGGTGCGCGCGGTGCCCGGCGGGGTGCTGGTGCGCGCCGGCCACACCGAGGCAGGCTGCGACCTGACCGCCATGGCCGGCCTGACGCCCGCCGCCGTGATCTGCGAAATCCTCAAGCCGGACGGCACCATGGCCCGTCTGCCGGACCTGGTGCAGTTCGCCCGCGAGCACGGCCTGAAGATCGGCACCATCGCCGACCTGATCCAGTACCGCAGCGAACACGAATCCATCGTCAAGCGCGTGGGCAAGCGCCCCATGCAGACGGCCTGGGGCGAATTCGAGGCCGTGGCCTACGAAGACGCCGCCACCGGCTCCGCCCATTTGGCGCTGGTGCATGGTAACGTGACTCCCGATGCCGAGACGCTGGTGCGGGTGCATGAGCCAGCCTCCGTGCTGGACGTGCTGGACACCGGCGCCAGCCCGCACAGCTGGGGCGTGGCGCAAGCCCTGCAGGCCATCGCGGCCGCCCCGGCGGGAGTGCTCGTTTTGATGAATTGCCAATCGTCCACTGAACACCTGTTTGGCCAGATCGCTGGTTGGAACGACCCGAAGGCCCAGGCGAACCCCGCCAACGCCGACCGTTACGGCCTGCGTACCTACGGGATAGGCGCCCAGATTCTGCGCGACTTGAACGTGGGCCAGATGAAGCTGCTGGCCCGGCCGCGCAAGATGCCCAGCATGGCGGGCTTCTCGCTCACCATTACGGGTTACGATTGCGACCCTCCGAATACTCCCGCAACACACTGAAGGCCGACATATGAACCCTTACATCCTTACCCCCGACCTGAACGGCGAAGGGCTGCACATCGGCATCGTACGCGCCCGCTTCAATGAGGAAATCGGCCAGGCCGAACTCGAAGCGTGCCTGAAGGAACTGGCCGAACTGGGCGTGGACGAGCGCGACGTGATGGTCGCCACCGTTCCGGGCGCCCTGGAACTGGGCGTGGCCCTGTCCCACATGGCCGAAACGTTTGAATTCGACGCCCTGATCGCGCTGGGCGCGGTCATCCGCGGCGAGACCTATCACTTTGAAGTGGTCAGCAATGAAATGGCCACTGCAATCACCCGTATTTCCCTGGAAACCGGCATCCCCGTCGCCAATGGCGTGCTGACCGTCGACACCGACGAGCAGGCGCAGGCGCGCGCCGCCGGCAAGGGCCGCGATTGCGCCCAGGTGGCCGTTGAAATGGCCAACCTGGTGGCGGCCCTGGAACCCGAGGAAGAAGACGAAGACGACGAAGACGAGGACGAAGATTTTGACGACGAAGAAGACGACGACCAGCGCTGATAGCGCGGCGCAAGCCCGCGCCAACGCGCGCAGCGCGCGCCGCCGTGCACGCGAATTCGCCCTGCAGGGCGTGTACGCGTGGCTGCTGCGCGGCGGCGAAGGCACGCAGGACGCCGGCGAGATCGACGCCCATCTGCGCGACACCGAGGATTTTTCCGAGGCCGACGCGCAGTGGTTCAAGACCTTGCTGCATGGCGTGCTGCGTGAAGCGCCCGCGCTGCGCGAGCGTTTCACGCCCTATGTCGACCGTCCGCTGGCCGAGCTGTCGCCTGTCGAGCATGGCATCCTGCTGATCGGCAGCTTCGAACTGATTCATCACGTCGAAGTGCCGTACAAGGTCGCCATCAATGAAGCCGTCGAACTGGCCAAGTCGTTCGGCGGCACCGACGGCTTCAAGTTCGTCAACGGCGTGCTGGACAAGCTGGCGGCCGACGTCCGGGCGAACGAGGTCAACAAGAGGTAACCCCCCCGAAGCGCTGCGCGCTTCCCCCCCAGGGGGGCGCCGCTGCGGACCGGCGGAGCCGGATCCGCGCGGCCCGGATTGGGGGGCACCTGTTTCTTGCCATGCGAGGAGTGGGTTGAGGGTTCTTCCTGGTTGTGCGGGGGCGCCGCATGATTTGTGGGGGTAGCAAGCCCCCGTGGAATTCAATGCCGGCCTACCGTGCCGGACTGCGGAGTTGCCTTGGCGTCCGAATTTGATTTGATCGCGCGCTATTTCACCCGCGCGGCGCCAGCCGGCCTGCTGGGCGTGGGCGATGATTGCGCCCTGTTCCCGGTCCCACCCGGCGAGCAGGTGGCCACCAGCACGGACCTGCTGCTGGAAGGCCGCCATTTCTTTCCCGACGTGGATCCGAAGTCGCTGGGGCACAAGGCCCTGGCGGTGAACCTGTCCGACCTGGCCGCCATGGGCGCGCGCCCCATCGGTTGCGTGCTGGGCCTGGCCTTGCCGCGGCTGGACGAGGCCTGGCTGGCGGCGTTCGCCGAAGGTTTCCATGCGCTGGCTGCCGCTCACGGCTGCCCGCTGATCGGCGGCGACACCACGCGCAGCGCGCACGATCTTGCCATCAGCGTCACCGTGTTCGGCGCCGTGCCGGCCGGATTGGCCTTGCGCCGGGACGGCGCGAAGGCGGGCGATGACATCTGGGTGTCGGGCGAGCTGGGGGCGGCCGACGTCGCCTACCGCCTGCTGGACGGGCAGTACCCCGCCGATCCGGCGCTGCTCGCGGCGACCCGCGACGCGCTGGAATGGCCTGATCCGCAGGTGTCGCTGGGCCTGGCGCTGCGCGGTATTGCGCATGCGGCCATCGATATCTCCGATGGCCTGCTGCAGGACCTGGGCCACATCCTGGCCGCCAGCCGCGTGGGCGCCACGCTGCACTACGCTCAACTGCCCGTGGCATCCGCCCTGGCGCCCCTGGCACAAGCGCCGCTGCGCCGCGCGGTGCTGGGTGGCGGTGACGTCTACCAGCTTTGCTTCACCGCGCCCACCTCGCGGCG
>NZ_DATCUY010000712.1:0-7588 GCF_036567245.1 Achromobacter sp.
CAGCGCTTCGGGTGCGGGCTGGCCGGGCGCGGCGGCGGCGCCGGCTTGCGGTGCGCCGTCATCCAGATTCAAGGGCGAGGCATCGTAGGAGATGGGCGCCGACTGCCGCGGATTGATCAATTGGCGCACTCGCTCGTCCGACAGCGCCAGGCGCAGCGCGGCCTCGCGCATCAGGCGAAAGCCGAAATCCGGCGGGGCCATGAATTCGGTGCTCTTGGCGCCGTAGGCCAGGTTCTGGCGGGTGGCATGGACGCGCTCCACGCTGTAGCTGTCCAGCAGGCTGTCGGGGGCCTGGCCTTGCAGCACCCAAGCCAGTTTCCAGGCCAGGTTGCCCGCATCATCCAACCCCGAATTCAGGCCGCGCACGCCGAAGATCGGCACCAGGTGAGCGGCGTCCCCGGCGAACAGCACGCGTCCGTGGCGGTAGCTGTCCAGCGTCAGGCACTTGGCGTTGTAGATGGAGATCCACAGCGGCTTCCACGGCGCGGTCTCGCCGATCATGTCCAGATGGCTCTGCACGCGCGGCAACACGTTCTCCGGCTTGACGGCTTCTTCGGGGTCTTCGTCGTCGCGGATCTGGTAGTCCACCCGCCAGACATTGCCGGGCTGGCGGTGCATGAGCAGGGTGGAACCGGGATTGGACGGAGGATCGAACCAGGCCAGGCGCTCCACGGGGCGGCTGGATTCCTGTTCGATGTCGACGATGACGTAGCGCCCTTCGTACTGCATGCCTTCCAGCTTTAGGCCCATGGCCTCGCGCACGGTGCTGCGACCGCCGTCGCAGGCGATCAGCCAGTCGGCGCGCACGGTGTGGCGGCCGCCTGCTGCCTCCACTTCGGCCGTGACGCCATCTGCGTCCGTGCGCAGGCCGGCAAGCCGCGCCGACCAGCGCAGCGCGGCCAATTCCGGATGGCGCTGCATGGCCTGGTGCGCGTATTCCTCGACGGCGTACTGCTGGATGTTGACCATCGGCGCGTAGCGTTGCAGCGGGTCGTGCGGCATCTCGAAATGCAGGACTTCGCTGTTGCGGTAGTAGCTACGGCCTCCAGTCCAGGGCAACCCCGTGGCCGTCAGGGCGCGATCGGCGCCGACCCAGCCCATGATTTCCTGAGACCGTCGCGAAATGCAGATGGCGCGGCTGCCGCTGCAATAGTCGTCGTCGGCCTCCAGGGTCAGCGTAGCGATGCCGTATTCGGCCAGCAGCGCGGCCAGCGTCAGGCCCACTGGGCCGCCGCCGGCAATCAGGACGGGAACGTGCGCGGGTAGCGGCATGATGTCTCCAGACATTAGTTGTCCACGCAACTATATTCGCAAGAGGTTGCGCACGCAACCATCTTTTTGGGGCAAAAAAAACCCGCCGGATCAGGGCGGGTCTTTGGGATGGCGCGGCGTCTCAGTTGCGCACGTAATAGATGCGCATCGCCTGCTGCTTTTGCGCACCGTCCAGCACACGCAGCACCACGACCTTGGCCGTGAAGCCGTCAGGCAGCTTCAACTGGCCCAGTGCGTAGTCGTAGCGGTCGACGTTCAGGGCGGGGCCTTCCGGCGTGACGGTGGCGGCGCGGCCGTTGGGGTAAGTGCCGTCGACGGAGAAGGTCAGCGTGCCCTTGAACGGCGCGCCTTGGCGTTCTTCGCGCATGACCAGCACCTGGTAATCCAGCAGGCCGGGCGCGCGCTTGAAGGTGGCGGAGCGGATGCCCAGGTTGCCGCCGCGCGGGTCGGCCGGCATGGCGTCCTGGAACAGCACCAGTTCCTTGTTCAGCGTGTCGATCTTGCTGCGGGCGTCAGCAAGGTCGGCGGTCAGTTTTTCGTGGCCGGACTTGTTGGCGTCGCGCTGCTGGGTGGCTTCCTCGAGCTGGCTTTGCAGGCGCTGGCGCTCAAGATTGGCCGTGCTGAGCTCGCTGTGCAGTTGCTCGGACTGTTCCACGGTCAGGCGCTGCGGGCCGTAGTTGGTCTGCAGGAAGAGCACGCCGCCGGCGCCCAGGGCGATGCCCACCAGCAGCAGGACCAGCCAGCGCGGCATGCGGCGCGTGCGTTGGCCGGGCTGGTACACGGAGGGCTTGAACACAGCCCGTTGCGATCTTCCGAACATCCCCATTCCTGAAAAACTTCCTATGTATTTGCTCGCCCGCGCGCTGGGCGCGCAGGTCAAAGCGCTAGAGAATACCCCGTTAGCCGGGGCCTTTGGGCGCGCGGACAAGCCTGGTTGCGCACCTTGATATTGTGAAATATGTGGACATCAGCGGGCCTGTCCGTTGAGTTCGGCATCCAGGTCCGCCAGCCGCTGCGGCGTGCCGACATCCGTCCATTTGCCCTGATGGCGCGCGCCGCGCACCAGGTCGCGGGACATGGCCTGTCGGAGCAAGAGCACCAGGGGCACCGCCGCGCCTCGGGGGACGTCGGCGAACAACGAGGGATGGTAGACGCCGATGCCTGCAAAGGTCAAACGAGGATCGCCCAGGGCATGGACGCTGCCGTCGGCCGCCAGCCGGAAATCGCCGGTCGGGTGCTGCGGGGGGTTGTCCGCCAGCAGCAACCAGGCGCCGCTGTCGGGGAGGGCGCGTGCCAGGTCCTCCGCCGCGGCCGGGTCCCAGTCGCACCACACGTCGCCGTTGATGACCAGGAAAGGCTCGTCGCCCAGCAGGGGCAGCGCCTGGGCGATGCCGCCGGCGGTTTCCAGCGCGGTGGCTTCCGCCGAATAGCGAATGCGCACGCCGTGGGCGGCGCCATCGCCCAGCGCTCGCTCGATCTCGTGGCCGAGCCAGGCATGGTTGATGACGATGTCGCGGATGCCCGCGGCCGCCAGCCGGCGCAGGTGCCAGACGATCAACGGCTGGCCGCCCACGGACAGCAGGGGTTTAGGCAGGCTGTCGGTCAGCGGGCGCATGCGTTCGCCGCGGCCCGCCGCGAGAATCATGGCCCGCATCAGAACGTGTACCCGACGCTGACCTGGCGGTTGTCCAACTGGTCCAGCAGGCGCAGCAGCGGCGTGAAGACGCCGTAGCGCTGGGCCACCTGGCGCACGTAGCCGTTCATGCGCGGAATGTGGGCCAGGTAATGCGCCTTGCCGTCGCGGTGATTGAGACGGGCGAATACGCCCAGGATACGCAGGTTGCGTTGCAGCCCCATCCATTCATAGGCGCGGTGGAAATCCGCGAAATCGGCCTCCACCGGCAGGCCCGCTGCGCGCGCCATTTCCCAGTAGCGAATGGCCCAATCCAGTTGCTGGGGTTCTTCCCAGGTGGTGCGGGCGTCGGTCACCAGCGAGGCCAGATCGTAGGTGATGGGGCCGGCGAGCGCGTCCTGGAAATCGATGATGCCGGGGTTGGGGCCGTATTGCGGCTGGTCGCAGACCATCAGATTGGGGGAATGGTAATCGCGGTGCACCAGCACTTGGGCCTGTCCGCCGTTGCTGGCCGACAGCAGCGCGAAGATCTTGTCCAGCGCGTTCGCGGTCTTGTCGTCCAGCGCGACGCCATGGTGCTTCTGCACATACCACTCGGGAAACAGCTTGAGCTCATCGGCCAGGCGGGCCGTGTCATAGGTGCCCAGGCCGGCGGTGGACGCCTGCTGCAGGCGGACCAGGGCGGCCAGGGCTTCGCGGTACAGCGTCTGTAGCTGGCTGTCCGACAGCCCCGCCTGGATGCGCTGGTAATAAGTCTGCTCGCCCAGGTCGGACAGCAGCAGCAGGCCCTGGTCCAGGTCCTGCGCCAACACGGCAGGTACATTCAGGCCGACGTCCGCCAGCAAGCGGTCCACGTGCAGGAAGGGGCGGCAATCCTCGTGGGCGGGCGGGGCGTCCATGACTATCAGGGTGCGCTCGCCGGCGTCCAGCCTGAAGTAGCGGCGGAAACTGGCGTCGGCGGACGCCGGGCGCAGCGTGTCGATGGCCAGGTTCAGGCTGGCGGGCAGGCTGCCCAGCCAGCCGCGGATCTGCTCCAGGCGGGGGTCGTGATCGTTTTTCAAGGAAGATCCGTGTCAGAAAGGCAATATTGCTGAGAATTGTGTCCCGAGCACATAAGTCTGGGCCTATGGCGCGGCTTCTCTATAATACCGGCTCGTTTCCGTTAGCATTGGCCCTTCGTGGGTGCCGGTGTCGCGTTCCCACCATCGTCAAAAAGGGCTGTTTTCACTCGTGCGCAAGGTTCGATGGTTGATCCTCTCTGCTGTCAGTGTCGCCGCCGGAGCCGTCCAGGCCCAAGGTAGCCAGGGCAGCGCTCCCGCCGCGTCGTCGACCTCGGCGACCCCCGTGCTGCGCACTTCGCCGGGCCTGCGGATCCACCGCCTGCCGGACGACAGCATTCCCGCCTTCATGGAGGCGGACTCCATCGATGGCGATCCTGATTCCGACCTGACCCTGACAGGCAATGCCCAGGTGCGCCGCATCGACAGCGTGATCAAGGGCGATCGCATCAACTACCGCAAGGACACCGGCGAAGTCGACGTCCAGGGCAGCGCGCGCATGATGCGCGACGGCACCCTGGTGATCGGGCCGAACGCCAAGTTCAACGTGGACAAGTCCTCGGGCGAGATTGAGAAACCCAGTTTCTGGATGGGCGCCAACGGCGGTTTCGCCGTCGCCGAGCACGCTGACATATTCAGCCGGTCGCAGATGCGGCTGCAAACGGTGACATACAGCGGCTGCGCCTGCGAAACCCCGTCCTGGTACATCAAGGCCAAGACCGTCGACATCGACTTCGACGAGAACGAAGGCGTGGCGCGCAGCGGCGTGCTGTATTTCAAGGACGTGCCCATCCTGGCGTCGCCCTACATGACCTTCCCGGTCAGGAAGGAGCGCAAGTCGGGTTTCCTGATGCCGACCTATGGCACCACCAGCCAGGGCGGTTTCGATTTTTCGATTCCGTATTACCTGAATCTGGCTCCCAACTATGACCTGACCGTGCAGCCGCGCTACTTCTCCAAGCGCGGCCTGCAGATGGGGGGCGAGTTCCGTTACCTGGGCAGTTCTTATACCGGCGTTCTGGATGGCACCTATCTGCCCAACGACAAGCTGACCGACAGCGACCGTTGGATGTACTGGTGGCGCCATCAGCAGGTGTTGCCCAATGGGTTCTATGCGGATTGGGATATCGCGAAGGCTTCGGACGACAACTACTTCCGCGATATTTCCCAGCTGGGTTTGAACCAGGCTTCCACGACCTATTTGCCGCAGCGTGGGCGCGTGGGCTGGGGGTCGCAGTACTGGAGCGCGTACGCCCAAGTCTATAAGTATCAGACGCTGCAGGATCCTGACGCGCCGTTGTCGCCGCCGTACGACAAGGAGCCCGAACTGTTCCTGCGCGGCGCGCGCTACGACTGGGGCGGTTTTGACGTTGATTGGACCTCGACGGCGGTGCGGTTCAAGAAGCCCTTGCTGGACGGCAAGCGCACCGGTCCGCAAGGGGATCGCCTGCAGTCGTATCCCACGGTTTCCTACCCGATCGTGCGTCCGGGCTGGTTCGTCGTACCCAAGGCAGGCGTGAACTACACCCAGTACCAGACCAACTGGTACAGCGGTGACTGGCTTGGCCTCAATTCAGGCACCGCGAATGCCGGCACCTCTTTCGGCTACCCGCACTCGCAATCGCGCACCGTGCCCATCATGTCGCTGGACTCGGGCTTGATCTTCGAGCGTGATACCTCGCTGTTCGGCAAGGCGTCCACGCAAACCCTCGAGCCCCGGCTGTACTACCTGTACGTGCCATACCGCGATCAGTCCAAACTGCCGGTCTACGACACGTCCTTGGCCGATTTCAGCTTCTCGCAGGCGTTCGAGGAGAATATCTACACAGGCGGTTGGGACCGCATCGCCAACGCGAACCAGCTGACTGCGGCGCTGACCACCCGCTGGCTGGACGCCGATACCGGTTTCGAGCGCCTGTCGCTGGCCGTGGCGCAGCGGCTCTATTTCCAGGATCAGAAGGTCACGCTGCCGTACGAAACTCCGCGCGAGAACGTGCGGTCGGACTTCCTCGTGGGTGCCAGCGCCGCCCTGACCGACACGCTCAGCACGGAAGTCGCCGCCCAATACAACCCCTATGACAACAACTGGTCGCGCGGCTTGGTAAGTGCGCGCTGGTCACCGCAACGCCTGACCACGGTGGCCTTGTCCTACCGTTATCAGCGCGATCCTCAGCCTGGCGTTTCCTATCAGCCGCAGGGCCAGAACCAGGTCAGCATGGCGGTCCAGTGGCCGTTCAGCAAGCGCTGGTACGGTGTCGGACGGGTGGACTATTCCTTGCGTTCCGGGCCGTCCAGCACGATCGCCAATACGACGGATTCTCCCCGCGTGACGCAGGCCATCGCAGGCCTGGAGTACAAGGGCGATTGCTGCTGGGTGGGTCGCGTGGTCTACCAGCGGTACGC
Organism: Achromobacter sp.; assembly: GCF_036567245.1. Taxonomy (GTDB): domain Bacteria; phylum Pseudomonadota; class Gammaproteobacteria; order Burkholderiales; family Burkholderiaceae_B; genus Achromobacter. Next base: position 6,367 of record NZ_DATCUY010000712.1, read on the forward strand.
CGTTTCGGCTACGGACGCCAACTCCGCAGTGTTCTTCCAGCTTGAGCTGACCGGCCTGGGTTCCCTGGGAACCGATCCGATGAACCTGCTGAACAGAAGTATCCCCGGCTACTCGCGCATTACGCCGCCAGTGCCCACCGGGACCACATTTGAAAGGTATGAATGATGCGTAGGTTGCACTCTTTGCGTCGCCTCTCCGGCAATGCGCTGCTGTTGGCCGTGTGCGCCGGCTTGCCCGTGGCCCATGCGGCCGAGCAGGGCGGCAAGGCAGCGAACAATGGCGCCAAGCCGAATTCCGCCGCGCAGAAGAATGCCGCGCCGGCGCCCGCGCCGCAGCGCGAGCAGTTTGTCGACGGCATTGCCGCCGTGGTGGACAAGGACGTGATTACGTTGCGCGAACTGCGCGACGCGTCCCTGCGTATTTCGGCCGAGTTGAAGTCCCGCGGCATCCAGGTGCCCGATGACCAGACCCTGCAGCATCAGGTGCTGCAACGCCTGATCATGGAACGCGTGCAGCGCCATGAAGCAGACCGCCTGGGCATACGCGTGGACGATGCGCAAGTCGATCAGGCCATCCAGACCATTGCCTTCCGCAACAAGATCACCGTGGCCCAGTTGCGCCAGGAAATCGAAAAATCCGGCACCCACTGGGACAGCTACCGCAAGTCGCTGCGCGACGAGATCCGCACCGATCGACTGCGCCAGCGCGCGGTGGACTCGACGATTGTCATTTCCGATACCGAAGTCGACGCCTTCCTGAAGGATCAGCGCCGCAATCCGGCGTTCGGCGCAGCGCCGCCGCAGGCGGCGCCCCAGCCGCAAGCCCAGTCGCAGGCCCAGCCGCAGCCCGAACCCCAGCAGGCCGCCGCGCCGTCGGGTCCGATGCTTTACGCCCTGGCTCAGATCCTGGTGCGCGTGCCTGAAGGCTCGTCACCCGAGCAACTGGCCGCGCTGCGCAAGAAGGCCGAAGGCCTGTTGGCGCAAGCCAAACGCGGCGACGACTTCGCCAGCCTGGCCGCCGCGGCCTCGGACGGTCCCGAAGCCCTGCAAGGCGGCGTCATGGGCGTGCGCCCGCTGGACGGCTGGCCCGACCTGTTCGTCCAGGCCGTCAGCAATCTGCAGAAAGGGCAGGTTAGCGCCCTCATCCAAAGCGGCAACGGTTTTCACATCATCAAGGTGATGGATCGAGGCTCTGCCCAGCCGGCGCCCGCCCGCACGGCCC
>NZ_DATCUY010000713.1:0-39912 GCF_036567245.1 Achromobacter sp.
CTGCGCGACCTGGTGGAGCCCATGGCGGACTCGCCGCGGCTGGGCGAACTGATTTCGCATCTGTCGGTGGATCCGGCCCTGGCCGCCCTGCTGGTGCGCGCCATCGCCGCCGAACCTGCTGTCGCCATCCGCGACGGCGGCGTGCTGGCGGCGGGCTTCGACGCGGAACTGGACGAGCTGCGCGGCTTGGCGGCGGATGGCGGCGATTTCCTGGTGCAACTGGAAGCCCGCGAGCGCGAGCGCACCGGCATCAGCAATCTGCGCGTGGAGTTCAACCGCGTGCATGGCTTCTACATCGAAGTCACCAAGGGCCAGACCGCCAAGGTGCCGGAGGACTACCGCCGCCGCCAGACGCTGAAGAACGCCGAACGCTACATCACGCCCGAACTCAAGACCTGGGAAGACAAGGTGCTGTCCGCCCAGGACCGCGCGCTGGCCCGCGAGAAATGGCTGTTCGAGCAGTTGCTGGACGTGCTGGCCGAACATGTGCGGCCGCTGTCTGACTGCGCCGCCGCGCTGGCTGAACTGGACGCTTTGGCCGCCCTGGCGGAGCACGCGCGCCGCCACGACTGGATCGCGCCCGAACTCTCCGAGCAGGCCGACATCGACATCGAGGCCGGCCGCCACCCGGTGGTGGAACACGCCATCGAACGCTTCACGCCCAATGGCTGCCGACTGGAACCGGCGCGCCGCATGCTGTTGATCACCGGCCCGAACATGGGCGGTAAATCGACGTATATGCGGCAGGTGGCGCTGATCGTGCTGCTGGCGCGCATCGGCAGCTTCGTGCCCGCGTCGCGCGCCCGCATCGGCAAGATCGACCGCATCTTCACCCGCATCGGCGCGGCCGACGACCTGGCGGGCGGCCGCTCGACCTTCATGATGGAAATGACCGAAGCGGCCGCCATCCTGTCGGCCAGCACGCCCAACAGCCTGGTGCTGATGGACGAGATTGGTCGCGGCACGTCGACCTATGACGGCCTGGCGCTGGCCTGGGCCATCGCTTGCCGCCTGCTGGCCCACAACCGCGCACTGACGCTGTTCGCCACCCACTATTTCGAACTGACCCGCCTGCCCGCGGAACAGCCAGCCTCGGCCAACGTACATCTGGCCGCGGCTGAATCGGCCGGCGGCATCGTATTCCTGCACGAAGTGCGCGAAGGCCCGGCCAGCCGCAGCTACGGGATCCAGGTGGCGCAGCGCGCGGGCGTGCCCGCCGCCGTGATCCGCCAGGCTACCCGCGAACTGGAACGCCTGGAAGCCCAGGGCGCCCCCACGCCGCAGCTCGGCCTGTTCGCCGCCGCAGCGGACGCCGACGCCCAGGCCTATGCCGACGCCGACCGCTCCGACGACCTCGAGGCCCTCGACGCCCTGCGCGAGGAACTCGCCGCCATCGACCCCGACAGCCTGACCCCGCGCGAAGCGCTGGACGCCCTCTACCGCCTGAAGAAGCACCTGCAATGAACCTCGACCATCCCTTGGCCCTGCTGGGCAACCAGAGCCCCAATGACTTCATGCGCCGCCATTGGCAGCGCAAGCCCTTGCTGATCCGCCAGGCCATCCCCGGATTCAAGCCCCCGGTCACGATCGCCGCCATCAAGAAGCTGGCGCGCCGCGACGACGTGGAGTCGCGCCTGATCTGGCGCGAGAACGGCGAATGGCAGATGGAGAACGGCCCGTTCGCGCGCCTGCCCAAGGACAATGAAGGCGACTGGACCCTGCTGGTGCAAAGCGTGGACCTGCACAGCGACGCCGCGTCCGAGCTGATGCAGCTGTTCCGCTTCATTCCCGACGCGCGCCTGGACGACGTGATGATCAGCATCGCCAGCCATGGCGGCGGCGTGGGCCCTCACTTCGACAGCTACGACGTGTTCCTGCTTCAAGCGGCGGGCGAGCGCGAATGGCGCTATGGCCGCCAAAAGGACCTGTCGCTGGAGCCCGGCCTGCCGCTGAAGATCCTGAGCCGCTTCGAGCCCGAGGAAACCGCCGTGCTGGCCCCCGGCGACATGCTCTACCTGCCGCCCCAGGCCGCTCATGACGGCGTCGCCGTGGGCGACGGCTGCATGACCATCTCCATCGGCTTTCGCGCGCCCACGCAGGCGACGCTGGCACGCGGGCTGCTCGAAGCAGCCGCGGACCAGGTCATGGCGCGCGTCGGCCTGCTTGGCGGCCCCTACGGCGAACCCGCCCTGCCCGGCCCCAAGCTATCCGCCGTCTACCGCGACCCCGGCCAGCCCGCCGTCGACACCCCTGCCGCCTTGCCGGACGCGTTGGTGGCGGCAACGCTGGAAACCGTGGAAAAGCTGCGCTTCGACGATGCGCTCGCCTCGCGCTTCCTGGGCTGCTGGCTGACCGAGCCCAGCAACCTGAGCGTGTTCGACGCGCCCGAGGGCCTGGACGTGGACCTGGAAGAGGATTGGCCTGCCACGGGCAGGCTGGTACTGGACCGCCGCAGCCGCATGCTCTATCGCGGCAAGCAACTCTTCATCAACGGCGAGACCGCCATGACGCCCGCCGATGCCGCCTTGCGCACGCTGGCCGACGCGCGCAGCCTGGATTGCGCGGACCCGTCCTGCGCCCGCCTGACTGACGAAGCGCGCTCCTGCCTGGCGGACTGGCTGGATTCGGGCTGGATCCGCTACCAGTCGGCGTAGCATCCGGACACCCTCGCGTATCAGTCCTGTACAGAAGGAAATCAGGTCTGATACGTGGGACACATCAAGAAAGAGATAACACGAAGCTGAAAGGTTTGTTGCCGTTGGGATGCGACCTTTTTAACTTTCATACGCGTTGCGCCCGCGTGTTCCTGTAGCCTGACCTCTGGTTTCCCCTAATGGGGTTTCAAGAGTCGTCATCTACAGGAGTCTAAAAATGATGAGCAAAACCTTGATTATTGCCTCGGTGCTGGCCGTTGCGCTGAGCGCCTGCAACAAGAAGGAAGATGCCCCGGCGCCCGCGACCAACCCCGCTCCGGGCGCAAGCACGCCTGCCCCCTCCACGACGCCCCCGGCCACCTCGCCGGCTCCGGCGCCCACGCCCAATACCACGCCGGGTGGCGGTTCGACCACCCCGGGCGGCTCGACCACGCCCGCGTCCTAATAAAAACGCAGAGACGAACCCCCGCTCTGAGGACGCAAGAAAAAGCCCTGGCTGTTTGCAGCCAGGGCTTTTTTGCGTGCAGATGGCTTATGAGCAAGACACCGCAATCGCAGCGCATCGCGGCTCGCGCGTCGCTCAGTCTGCAAGGCCCTTGCAAACCGCGGCCAAATAAAAAAGAGGCCCCCGCAGGGGCCTCTCTTGCGCGGGCCTGCGCGTGAGCGCAGAACCGGGCCGGTCTTACATCTTGTCCTTCAGCACGCTCAGCAGGCGCTGGGCGGTGGCGCTGTTGTCGCGGGCGCCATTGGCATCCAGCACGGTCACCGTGGTCTGTTCGCCGCTGGCGGCCAGGTGGATGCGGTACTGGGGCGCTTCGGCCTTCTTGTCGCCCGAGAACATGCGGCTGAAGAAGCCCGGCTGCTCGATCTTCTCGCCCGTGTCGGTGTCGACATAGCGGACGAAGTAGTCGCCAGCGGAGCGATCGCGGTCGTCCACCGCGAAACCGCCGCCATCCAGCGCCACGCCGACACGGCGCCATGCGCGGTCGAACGATTCGCTGACGACGAGCGAGGCGCCTTGAGCGCGGACGTCCTGCTGCACGGCGGGCTTCTGCGGCGCGGCCTCGGCCTGCTGCACCAGCTTGCGGGCGTTGTCGACGTCGGAACCCAGGTAGACCATCATGCGCGCCAGCATGGCGGCGTTGAGGCCCGGATCTTCCTTGCCATTCTGCCATTGCACCTGGTTGCCGTCGGCGCCCACGCGCTTTTCCAGCATCTGGCGGTGGCTGACGTAGACCTCGGTATGGCCGTTCACGCGTTCGACGCGGGTGCGGAATTTCTCGCGCTCGCCGCTATCCCAGGCCGATTCCAGAACCATGCCCAGCGCCTGGCGCAGCCAGCTTTCCGGAATCTTGGCGCGGTTTTCCGCCCAATCGGTTTCGATCAGGCCGGCGCTCGGGTTGTTGCTGGCCACGGTAAAGCCGCTTTCGGTCCAGAAGTCGATCAGACGCGGGAAGATATCTTCCGGCGGACGATCCACCACCAACCAACGCAGGTCGCCGTCGCGCTCGACGCGCATGTCCTGGCGGCCGGGCAGCACGTTGCTGGCCTTGGGCTGACTGGCTTGCGCCTGGCCCTGCTGCTGGAACTGCGAATAGGTGGTCGAGCCTGAAGCCGGCGCGCGGTAACGCGGATCGCTGTTGGCTTGAGTCAGATCGGGCGGGATGCTGAGGGGCTCTCCACGCTGCGTAACTGCGCTCTTGTAGTTGACGGACTCTTCATTGCCCAGGAATTGATTGACCTCGCTGCAACCGGCCAACAACACCAGAGACATCAATGCCGACAAACCGGCATGACGCTTGTTCATACGTATCCTCACGATATTTAGAGCAGGCCCGTTTCCTGGAGCGCGGTACGCACGGTCGCGTGGTGCTGCGCTCCCAGTTCAACCAGCGGCAGCCGGTAGCCCAGTGCGCTGCGGCCCATTTCGGCCAACGCCCACTTGACAGGGATGGGGTTGGCTTCAACGAACAAAGCCTTGTTCAGACGCGCCAGGTACGCATTAAGTTCACGCACCTTGGGCACATTGCCAGCCAGGGCGGCGGCACAGAGCTCACGCATGAGCTTGGGCGCCACGTTGGCCGTTACGGAAATATTGCCACGCGCGCCCAGCAGGATCAGGGCGGCGGCGGTGGGATCATCGCCGCTGAAAACCTGGAAACTGGCCGGCGCTTCGCGCAACAGCAGGCCGCCACGCGCGATGTCGCCCGTGGCGTCCTTGATGCCGATGATGCCCGGCACCTGCGCCAGTCGCAGGATCGTTTCGTTGCTCATGTCGGCAACGGTACGGCCCGGCACGTTGTACAGGATGTTGGGCAGATCGACGGCTTCCGCGATGGTGCGGAAGTGGCGGTACAAGCCCTCTTGCGAGGGCTTGTTGTAATAGGGTACGACCGACAGGCCGGCCTGCGCGCCCACGGCCTTGGCGTGGCGCGTCAGGTGGATGGCTTCGTCGGTGGAGTTGGCGCCCACGCCGGCGATGACCGGAATACGGCCCGCGGCGTGTTCGACTGCAACGCGGATCAGCTCCGCATGTTCTTCCATGGAGACCGTGGGCGACTCCCCGGTGGTGCCAACCACCACCAGTGCGTCGGTGCCTTCCTGGATATGCCAGTCGATCAGCGACCGGTAGGCAGCGTAGTCCAGGCTGCCGTCGGGCTGCATGGGGGTGACCAGGGCCACCATGCTGCCCTGGAAATTAACGCCTGCGGCGGTTGCAGGGGATGCCATAAATGTAGGGCTCCAAAACCCCGCGGCGGGATGCCTCGAGGCCAGAATCAATGAAACCGTTGAGTTTAACGGATATTGGCTGAAATCCTACAGAAACCACTGGACGATGGTCGTCCCCAGGGCCAGCACCGGCCGCATCAATAGCCAGAGCACATCCGTCACCAACAGGATGACGACGATCACCAAGCCATACGGCTCGATTTTCGAGTATTGCCAGGCCAGGCGGTTGGGCAGCAGGCTGAAAAGGATGCGGCCCCCGTCCAGCGGCAGGATAGGCAGCAGATTCAGGGCCATGAGCACCAGATTGACGTTCACGCCGGCCACGGCCATTTCGAACCAGAACGATTCCTGCAGGCCGGATTCCAGGAAGATACGCAGCGAAAACGCCCACAGCACCGCCATGAACAGGTTGGCGGCGGGACCCGCCAGCGCCACCCACAGCATGTCCTGCTTGGGCCGGCGCAAGCGGCCGAAATCCACCGGCACGGGCTTGGCCCAGCCAAACAGCATGCCCGGGCTGCCCAGCAGCTTGGACGCCAGCAGGATGGCCACCGGCACCAGCAGCGTGCCGACCGGGTCGATGTGCCGCGCGGGATTCAGGCTGATGCGCCCGGCCTCATAGGCCGTGGGATCGCCGAACATGCGCGCGACAAAGCCATGCGCGGCCTCGTGCAGGGTAATGGCGAAGATGACCGGTATCGCGTAGACCGCAATGGTTTGGATGATGTCATTCATGGCGAACCGGATTGTAGATGAGCCGCGAGCCGGCGCGTGCCGGCCCGCAAGACGACGCGGCCGACGCGATCAGGCAAGGCCCAGCGTGGCCGGGTCGCCGCGTCCCACGCGCACCACCACCGGCTCTTCGCTGGTGAGGTCGATCACGGTGGTCGGCGATTGCGGGCAGGCGCCCGCGTCGATGATGGCCGCCAGGTCGTGGTCGTAGCGTTCGCGGATTTCTTCCGCGTCATTCAACGCTTCGGTCTCGTCCTTGGGGATGAGCGTGGTGGACAGCAAAGGCGCCCCCACCTGCTCCAGCAGCCCGAGCATGACGGGATGGTCAGGCACGCGGATGCCGATGGTCTTGCGCGACGGATGCGAGACGCGGCGCGGCACTTCCTTGGTGGCTTCGAGGATGAAGGTCCAGGGCCCGGGCGTCGCGGCCTTCAGCAGGCGGTACTGGCGGTTGTCGACGCGCGCGAAGTGGCCGATTTCGGCCAGGTCGCGGCACAGCAGCGTGAGATGATGGCGTTCGTCCAGGCCTCGCAGGCGGCGCAATCCGTCGGCGGCGTTCTTGTCGTCCAGCCGCGCGACCACGGCATAGCTCGAATCGGTAGGCACCGCGACCAGCCCGCCATCGGCCAGCCATTGGGCCGCCTGCTTCAGCAGGCGCGGTTGCGGATTCGCGGGATGAATGGAGAAATACAGGGCCATGGGTTTATCCTAACACTCTTGAAGGCCGCTCAGTAAAGCGCGGCGATGCAAAATGGCGGGAACGCCGACCCGCCCGGAGAAACAGTATGCGCCTTGATGACTCGCGCGAAAGCGACAATGTGGAAGACCGCCGCGCAAGCGGCCCACGCATCGGCGGCCGCGGCACCATCGGCATCGGCACGATCGTGCTGGCCCTGGTTGCGATGTATTTCGGCGTGGACCCCAGCGTGGTCCTGCAGATGGCCGAAGGCCCGCCCGCGCAGCAACAGCAGGGGCCGGCCACGCGTCCGCCGGCCAACGATCCGCAGGCCATCTTCGTCTCGAAGGTCCTGGGCGAAACCGAAGACACCTGGAGCGCCATCTTCCAGAAGGACCTGAACCGCCAGTACGTGGCGCCCAAGCTGGTGCTGTTCCGCGGCGCCACGCCCACGGCCTGCGGCACCGGACAGTCGGCCATGGGTCCGTTCTACTGTCCGGGCGACAGCAAGGTCTACATCGACCTGGCCTTCTTCGACGAACTGCAGAGCCGCTTCAAAGCCCCCGGCGATTTCGCCCAGGCCTATGTGATCGCCCATGAAGTCGGGCATCACGTGCAGCATCTGCTGGGCATCTCGGACCAGGTGGACAATCTGCGCCGCCGCAACCCGTCCCAGGCCAACGCGCTGTCGGTACGCATGGAACTGCAGGCCGATTGCTTCGCGGGCTTGTGGGCGCAGCGCGCCAACGCCGCGCGCAACATCCTGGAAAGCGGCGACGTGGAAGAAGCCCTGACCGCCGCCACCGCCATCGGCGATGACCGGCTGCAGAAGCAGAGCCAGGGCTATGTGGTGCCCGATTCCTTCACCCACGGATCGTCGGCCCAGCGCGTGCGCTGGTTCAAGCGCGGGCTGGAAAGCGGCAGCATCAAGCAGTGCGACACCTTCGGCGCCACCTCGCTGTAGACGCGTGACCGCCCGCCGCCGCGCCGCCGCTTGTGCTGTACATCTGTACAGCAAAAAGAGCGGCGCGGTCTTCATCTTGTAAGATGACGCCCCCTCGCAGTGTTGCGCGTGCGCCCGCCGCCGCGCAGCGCATGCCAGGCGCGCTGTCCGGCGCGCGCATTTCCAAGACCCTAGATCAGTTCCATGGCCAACAAGTTCGAACCGTTAATCACCGTTGATGAGGTGCAAGAGATTCTTGCCGAACCCAAGGAAACCGTAAAACCGATCACCTGGGTACCGAAGCCCGCCGCCAGCAATCTCCAATGGTTGGAATTCGCCTGTGCCTGCCGGGTCAAGGGCGACGTGCGCGAAGACGTCATCTTCCGCGCGATCTATCGTGGCGCCCGTACCGCGGTGCATGGCCAGGCCACCATCTTCCTGGCCGAGGCGTTCTGCGCCAGCCTCTTCGTGGGCCCGCACCGCGTGTTCGGCGTGGACACCGACGACTCCTTCCACACCAGCCTGGTGGGCGAAGGCCGGCCGCAGTACCGCAAGCCGCTTGCGGACCGCAGCCATGAACATATCTGGGTGGACGAAGGTGAAGGCTATGCCGAGCCCATCGTGCCAGCCCTGCAGAATATCGGCGCGCTGATGCAGTACTTCCTGCCGCGGGCGAACCTGACGCTGACCGGCGGATTCGCGCATCCCCTCAAAGGCCGCCAAATCGAACTGATCCTATGAGTACTTTCCTGGAAGCCTCCGGCTGGACCGTCCTGCCGGCGGGCGAACACGCCATCCGCGCCATATCGCCCATGACGCTGGGCCTGGACGGGCAGCACGCGGCCTTCTTCATCGCGCATCCCGACGAGTCCACGTTCTACCTGACCGACGCCTGTGAGACCTCGATGCACGCGTCCAGCTACGGCATAGACCTGGCGGCCAAGCGCATCGACATCCTGAACGAAACCCCGGGCGTCAGCCTGGCGCACTTCGACCGCGACGGCGCCATCGTCGCGTCCGGCCCCAATGAGCAACTGCAGGAAGCCCTGTGGGACGCGGTCAAACTGGCGATGGCGCTGTCGTTCCAATGCGCCAAGTGGATGCCCAAGTTCAGCCAGTTGCGGTTCCGCGCGCAGGTCGGGCGGGCGCTGGCGGCAGGCGTGGGCGCGAACCGCATGGTCAAGGGCGCACGCGCCAAGGGCAGCAGCGGCCACACGGCGGACTTCGCCTTCGCCGTGCGCGCGGCCAGCAGCACCGCGCTGACGTATATCGAGCCCATTGCCCTGAAGGCCGGCAAGAAAATGGATTGGACGCAGGTCTATCAGACCCACGGCAAGATGTCGGACGTGAAGATGGCGGACGCGCGCAACTCGCGCATGGTCATCCTGGAAGACGGCGCCTCGGCCGAGGAGTTCAAGAAGGCCGTGACCATCCTGGAACAGTCCGCAACCGTGCAGACACTGGCCAAGACGCGCGATTGGCGGGAAGTCTTTTCCGGCTAGGACGACGTCAAGCTGGCATATTGGTCAGGCCGTCGACGATTTCGCGGCCATGCAGGATGGCTGCATGCACCGCTTCGCGCGGACTGTAGACAAAGCCGCCCTCGGCAAAGCGCGGAACCGGATATTCGTCGCCGCCTTCGAGTACGGCGCCTGCCTGGACCACCATCACCGATGCAATGAATACGGGGCCGCTGGATTGCGCCTGAACCTCGGCGTCTGCGCCTCGGGATACTTTGGCCGTAAGGCGGTATCCCTTGTAGATCAAATTGTTCTGATGCACTTCGGATGCCCTCTTTGTGCGACCCAGCATACCCTGGCTGTTCATGACAGTTCGGATATGTTTTGTAACGCGAGCAGAAAATAGAAACACTGTTGCATCGCACGAATTGCGTCCCCATTTTTTGGAGACCTTGCACATGGAATCTGCTTGCGCCGCATGGCGAGGCCTGACGCGGCTTGCGGCGCGATGCGGGACGCTGTGATTCCCTGTCCCTGCATCGGCTCACGGGGATTTCCCTAGATCTGTTGCATATGCACACCTTGTTGCCCGCCCATGCCGGTCGCGCCACAGCTACGCGGCGACATACCGGTCCCGCTGCGGGGCGCCCACGGCGGGCTGATCATCGGCCGGGCCGAAGAAGGCGGGAAACTGCTTTTCGCCCTTTTTCGTGACGCTCAGCGCGCGCGAATCCAGGTCTTTGCTGATCCAGCCGCGGCGCGTCAGCGCATCCAGCAGAGCCGCGCCCAAGGCGCCACCCAGGTGTGAGCGGCGCTCGCTCCAGTCCAGGCAGGAACACGCGAAGCGCCGCCGGCGCTGGCGCGCCTGCGCCACGTCCACACCTATCTGCGCCAGCGCGGCCTCGCCCAGCGGCGTCAGCGTGTAGTCGCGCCCATCTGCCGCCAGCCACTGGCGCGACAGCATGGCGTCGTGGATGCGCACGGCCAGCGTGCCTGCCATGTGGTCATAGCAGGTGCGCGACTCGCGCAGCGCGGAGGGCGTATTGGGCTTGAACGGCACCCGTTCGGCGCCGGCCACCACCAGCAGCGCCTCCAGCGCATGTCCGACCTCACTGTTCGCCAGGCGGTAATAGCGATGCTTGCCCTGCACGGCCATTTCCACCAGGCCCTGCTCCCGCAGGCGCTGGAAATGGCTGCTGGCCGTGGAGGCACCGATATCGGCAGCGGCGGCCAGTTCAGTCGCGGTGCGGGCGCGGCCGTCCAGCAGCACGCACAGCATGCGCGCCCGCGCTGGATCGGCGATGGCGCCCGCCACGGCGGAAAGGCTGACGTCGGCGAATTCGGATTCCATGGTTCGGCCCAGACCAAAGTGTTGTGTGCAGGTTCAAGCATACTGCGACTCAACACAACAAGACAGCCGGCTCCGCCGGACACCCATGCCCGCACCCCGAAAATTCTTTGGCTGGACTGTTCTTTACGCCACCTTCGCGCTGGCGGCCTTCGGCTGGGGCGTCGGCTTCTACGGCCCGCCCGTGTTCCTGCACGCGGTGGCGCAGCGCACCGGCTGGGGCGTGGCCCTGGTGTCCGGCGCCGTCACCCTGCACTTTCTTTGCGGCACCTTGGTGGTCGCCAACCTGCCGCGCCTGTACCGGCGCTGCGGCGTGCCCGCGGTAACGCTGGGCGGCGCCGTGTTGCTTGCGCTGGGCGTGGGCGGTTGGGCCACGGCCGCGCACCCCTGGCAGCTCTACGCGGCCGCGCTGTTCTCGGGCATGGGCTGGGTAACGCTGGGAGCCGCAGCCGTCAACGCGCTGATCTCGCCCTGGTTCGTGCGCCGCCGGCCCGCCGCGCTGGGTATGGCCTACAACGGCGCCAGCGTCGGCGGCATCGTCTTTTCGCCCTTGTGGGTCTATCTGATCAGCCAGGCGGGATTTGCCCAGGCGGCCTTGTGGGTAGGCGTGACCATGGTGGCGGTGATCGCCGTGCTTGCGCGCAAGGTTTTTGCCGTCACGCCACAGCAGCTCGGCCAGGATCCGGACGGCGCCTTGGAGCCAACCCAGGCGCCAGCGGCGGCCGTCAGCGCCGCAACGCCAGCGCCGGTGACGGACCTGTGGCGCAATCGGGCGTTTCTCACCTTGGCCGCCGGCATGGCGCTGGGCCTGTTCGCCCAGATCGGCCTGATCGCGCATCTGCTTTCCCTGCTGGCGCCTCTGCTGGGTGCGCAAACCGCCGGCCTGGCCATGGGACTGGCAACGGCCGCGGCCATAGGCGGGCGCACGCTGGTGGGATGGTTGATGCCTGCCGGCGCGGACCGGCGCAAAGTGGCCTGCGTGGCTTACGCCATCCAGATCGCCGGTTCGCTGGTTCTGATGCTGGCCGCTGACCACGCCTGGGCCATCTGGCTGGGTGTGCTGCTGTTCGGCTCGGGCATAGGGAACGCGACCTCGCTGCCGCCGCTGATCGCGCAGACCGAGTTCGCACGCGAGGACACGCAACGCGTGGTGCCGCTGATCGTCGCCATGTCGCAAGGCGCCTACGCCTTCGCACCCGCGCTGTTCGGCATGCTGCGGGCCTGGTCGGAGCAGGCCGGACAGCCGCTGCTCTGGTTCCTGGCCTTGGCAGCCAGCCTGCAGGCCGCCGCCATTGCCAGTTTTGCCCTGGGGTGGGCTACTCCAGCCCGCCGCGGCGGGCAACCAGCCCGGCCATGACGGCATCGCCGTTTTCGCCCGCCAGGCCTTCGGCCACGCCGCGCCGGTCGGCAACCGTGCGGTTCTGGCTGACCTTCCATTTGCCTTCGATGCGCGCAATGGGAATCTCCACGCCCACGATGGCGCGCATCTGGGCCGCGATGAAATCCTCCGGCGCGTCGGCCACGCGCCAAGGCTGCGCACGCGCTTTTTCCTGGCTGTCGGTCAGCGCGTCCAGCTGCGCGCGCAGCCAGGCCGGGTCGTCCTGGATCACCGGCGTGCCCCAGACGTGCACGGCGACGAAATTCCATGTGGGCACAACCTTGTGCGTCTCGGTCTTGGTCGGATACCAGGACGGCGTGACGTAGGCTTGCGGCCCATGGAAGACGGCCAGGCATTCCCGCCCCGACCCCAGGTCGGCAAGCTGCGGATTGGCGCGGGCCACATGCAGGCGCAGTACGCCTTGCGGCCCGTCGGGGTACAGCAGACAGGGAACGTGGTTCGCCATCAGCCCGCCCTCCCCGCTGGTCGTGAGCACGGCAAGCGGATGGGCGCGGATGAAATCATGCTGGACTTCGAGCGAGTCTTCGCGAAAGGCGGACGGCAGGTACATGGCGGATTCGGCGGTAGCAGGTAAAACCACAACATACCGCTATCGTGGCTCCATTTCCAGGACCAGCCAGGATCCATTTCATGGAGCCAGAGGCATCACGCCAGCAACGGCTTTTCCAGCAGGATGGTCATGAAGCCGCTGTCCCATTCTTCGTCGGGATAGGTGTCTATTTCGACGTAGCCGTGCTTCCCATAAAACTGGCGGCTCCGCTTGTTGAAGGAATCCGTCTCCAGCCGCGCGCGCCCGAATCCCGCGTCGCGAATGGCTGCTTCCATCCATGCCAGCAAGGCGCCTCCGACGCCCTGGCCCTGCCTTGCGGGATGCACATGCAAGGCCCAGATGAAGTCGTTCTCCCAATCCGCCATGCCTGCGGGCATGCCGTCGATTTCGCACACCATGAAAAGGTTTCCCCGCGTGCGCACGTACTCCGCCGTCTTGCCGCTTGCGCGGAACTGCCGATCCCTTTCCGCCGTCATCTCGGGCATCCACGTACCTTCGTAGGTGCGCATCAGCAGGTCTTCCAGAAAGGCTGCGTCCTCAGGCCGGGTCGGCCTGATCAAGAATTTTTGTTGTTGGTCCGTCATGCGCGGCAGTGTAGCAATGCCCGCCGTGGCCTCGAAATAGATGCGCGCGCGGCTATCGTCGCACACGTTCGTACGCCTGGTTCATGCGGTCCCGCGCCCCGGTCTCGTTGGCGTAGGCGCGGTCATAGGTGTCCAGGCAATCCTGTGTAGGATTCGGCCACTTGATCGCGGCGATCGCGGCGGTGAGCTCGTCGCGGGACCGCTGCCAATCCTTGACGGCGGCATACCACTGCTTGGCGGTGTCCATAGTTGCCTCCCTATGTGCACTCGTCCATCGTAGTCCCGCGGCGGCATCTTGCGGCGGCTATTACGGCTTACCCGGAATGGCGCTTCCGCTTGCCCAACACAGCATTCCGGTTTTCCCAGAATGGAATTCTGCTTTCCAGCGGAACAGGAGTTTCATCCTGCCTGTAGCGGGAAAACTGGCGCGGAATGGAGCAATAATTGGGCCGCCCCCGGCGCACGTGCGGCCCTTGCCGTCCGCCGCGCCGGGCATCACTTTCAGGAAAAGAGAAGAACATGAAGACCCGCCTCGCTCTGGCCGCCTGCTGTGCCGTGATAGGCCTTGCCGGCTGCACCAACCTGCCCAAGCCGCAGAACTACTCCACCTCCCTGGGCGAAAGCCAAAGCCGGCTCAAGCAGGATCCCGACTGGAGCGCCGGCATGGTCTGGGCGCGCCCCGGTCCGCCTATCGGCAGCCAGTACCAGAAGAAGCTCATCCTGGAACCGGTGCAATACATCCAGGGCGACCGGCCGGACGAGCTGGACATGAAGGGCGACAGCGCCATGCGCGAGCGCGCGTTGGCCTACCTGAACGAGGCGCTCCGGCGCGAGTTCGAACAAGCCGGCTATCAACTGCTGACCCAGCCCGCACCGCATGCACTGCGCCTGAGCGCCGCCATCACCGGCACGTTCCGCAACGAACGCGACCCCAGGATGATGGAGTACATCCCCATCGGCTTCGTGATCGGCCAGACCGTCAAGGCGGCCGGCTACCGCGACCAGTCCGCACGTCTGCTGCTCGAAGCCGCCCTGCGCGACGCCAATACCAACGAGTTGCTGATCGCCTCGCTGGGCACCGTCACGGGCGGCAATCTGCCCGCGGACCGCAAGCCCACCGCGGACGACGTGCGCAGCGCCATCGACGACTGGGCGCTCCACGCGCGCGAACAGTTCGACCGCATCTGGCTGGAAGACCGGCCGGAAGCCGGCTAGCGCCTGCGTCCACACCAATGGAAGCGTCCTATCAGTGTTGAGAGGTCCTGATCCTTCAGGGCGGAACATAAAGGGCAGGAGCGGGTCGAATCCATCGTTTTTTCTTCAGAAAATCACGATGTGATGAATATTGACGTCAACCCTCACTTACCCAGCGCCACGGCTAATGCTACTGTTCCGCCTGTGCAAGGAGTACATGCAATGGATCAGAAAACCAAGCCCTGGGCTTTTCCCAAGCCGCATCCGGAAAATACCCCGCGGGGTGAACGCAACAAACAGGAGTTCGACGCTCCCGTGCAAGACCCGAAGCCCGCGGCCAAACCCCGCGCAAAGAAGGAGACGCCGGCCGCCAGCCGGGCTCGCCCATGAGCCCGGCGCCATGGACGCGCGCCGCGACGGCGGCCGTACTGTCCGCGCTTTCCCTGGCTGCAGCCGCAACCGCCGACGTCCAGACGGGAGACCTGGTATTCCAGCAATCCCGCTCTGCGCAAAGCCTGGCCATCCAGCAGGCCACACATTCGCCATATAGCCACATGGGCATGATCGTCATGCGCCAGGGCCGCCCCCATGTGCTGGAGGCCGCGGCCAGCGTCAGCTACACGCCGCTGGAACAATGGGCTGCGCAAGGCGAACGCGGCCACTACGTGGTCAAGCGCCTGCGCGACGATACGCGGCTCACGCCTGCCGCGCAGATACAGCTGGCAGACGCCGGCGCCGCGTTCGCAGGCAAGCCTTACGACCTGGTGTTTGCCTGGTCGGACGACAGAATCTACTGCTCGGAATTGGTCTGGAAGGTTTACCAGCGCGCGCTGGGCGTGGAAATCGGCGCGCTCGCGCCGCTCAAGCGCTTCGACCTCTCGTCGCCGACGGTGCGCGCCAAGATGCAGGAACGCTACGGACGGGACATCCCCTGGGATGAGCCCATCATTTCGCCTGCCGCCATGTTCGACTCTCCCCTGCTCCGGACGGTGGACCAGCGCTAGCGGCGCAGGCGGAATGACTACGCAACCTGCGCTAGCATTCGGCATCGACAAGGCGCAACCGCGCGGAGAACTGGCGATGGCCATGATCACGGATCCACCGCTGCGGGGCAGCGGCAAGATTACGGGAGTCTTTTTCGACCCGACCGGCGAAATCGCCGCCGTGGCTTCCGAATTTCCCTTGCTGGCCAATCCGCGCGCGCGCGCCGCTTATGGCGGACAAGCCTTGCGGTACCGCGTCGCCCTGTACCGCCGCGGCGGCCTCGCCCCTTTCGCCGCCCTCGACGATCTGCGCTTCCCTGTCAACGACGTGGCCTTCCATCCGATCCAGAGCGTCGTTGCGATTGGCGCCGGCAGCTATGACGGCGGCTACCTGTTCGAAGGCGACCTGATCGCCTGGGACTGGCGTAGCGGCCGGCGGCAGCGGTTCTTCAGCCGCATCCCCGAAGTCGTGCGCTGCGCCTACAACGCCGCCGGCGACCAGATCGAAGCGTGGGTCCGGCCCTGGGACGAGGAGTGGGAGGGACTGCCCGAGGACGTGCACGACGCCGCGTTCAACACCCTGTTTGCGGTGCGCATTCCCTACGATCAGGCGAGCTGGTCCTCCTCCTGCTCCAGGGATCTGGAACTCTCCCGCGATGATTTCACGTCAGCGGGCCAGCCGTCCGCCGACACGCCGGCGCCCCATGCCCGCCTTGCGCAATGGCTGGGCCTGCCCGAGCTGGCGAACCGGGGCGCGATCCGCGATCTCGCCTGGCTGGACCACCAACGCATCGCCGTCGCACACGACGGTTGCCTGCTCGAAATCCATGACACCGGCGGCGGCCCGATCGCAACATACACAGGCGCCGGACACGGAACCGAAATCATCCGGGCCGCGGGCATCCACGTGCACGTCGTGGAGCCTTCAAAGCGGCCTGGCATGATGTGGCGTCAGGACTCCAGGCTCTACACGCTGACGGACGAAGGACTGAACCTCGTCGCCGAGTACGACGGCGAATTCACATTCTCGGCATCGTCCCCCGGCGTATTGCTGGGCCGCATGAACCGCGTCCCCGCGGCCAAGAATGCGCAGGACCGGTTGCGCGACCTGCATTCGGGCGCCGAACGGCGCGTGGACCTGGGACACTACGACTGCTTCAATCATTACATCCGCATCAGCGGCGCACCGTCGCTGTTCTGCGTGCAGGGCACGCCGGCCAGTTCCCATGAAGCGAAGCGCCTGTGCATGGTCTCCGCCGACGGCCAGGCCAGGCCGCTTTGGCCGGTGCTGAAGGCCAACGGCAAGCCCGACAGCCACACCATGGAGCTTTGCGGCTGCTATGTCGAGGATGCGCAAGGCGCGGGCCTGGTCGTCAGCGGCCGGCACTACGCTCCCGCCGTCAACGTCGCCTGCGCCGGCTTCATCTACCGCAAGCCGCTGGACCGCGACCGCGAACTCTGGCGCCACCCAACCACCGCGTCGGCCAGCGCGGTCATATTCCTGCCCGGCCTCGGACTGATCGCGGCCGCGTTCCTGGACGGCGGCCTGTTGCTGCTGGACGCCGCGTCGGGCGCAGTCCTGCTGCGCGCCACAATGCGTTTGGACGGTCTTCCCACGCTGGTCCACGCCATGGACGCGCATGGCGAACAACTGGCCCTGGGAACAGCCGACGGCCGGATAGCCGTGACCACCGTCGGCCAGCTGCTGGCGCAGGACGCGGCGCCGGGCTGGGTGGAAATCGGCTAGGCGTAATCCCCTAGGCCCGCCGCGCGAGACACCCGCTATCCTCGCGGACGTGTCTATGCGCGACTACCCATGACCCCACGTCTGGATCTGTATACCCTGCAAGTGTTCCTGGCAGTGCTGGAAGAAGGCAGCATCGCCGCTGCCGCCACGCGCGAACACATCGCGCCATCCGCGCTCTCCAAGCGATTGTCCGAGCTCGAACGCGTCCTGGACGTGCCGTTGTTCCAGCGCCATGCGCGCGGCGTGGAGCCGACCAGCGCCGCGCATGCGCTGGCACGGCGCGCACGCACCCTGCTGCATCAAACCCAGGATCTCGCCGCGGAGATCCGCGACTACTCCGCCGGCTTGCGCGGCCGGGTGCGCGTCGCGGCGAACCTGTCCTCCATCGCCCAGTTCCTGCCCATGGAACTGCGCCGCTTCCTGACACAACATCCCAACGTGCAGATCGATCTGGAGGAATCCGTCAGCGCCGGCGTCACGCGCGCCGTGATCGACAATGTCGCCGACATCGGCGTCTACACGCAGTCCGATGACGAGAACGGACTGGACATATTTCCCTACCATCGCGACGTCATGGCGCTGGTGGCGCCAGCGGGGCATCCCTTGTCGCGGCACCGGCAGGTGTCGTTCGCCGACACGCTGGATTACGACCACGTCGGCATGCACCGGGGCAGCGCCGCGAACTATCTGTTCACGCGCGAGGCCGCCTCCATGAACCGCTCGCTGCGGCTGCGCTTCCAGGTCACGTCCTATGACGCGCTGGTATCAATGGTGCGCGCGGACCTGGGGATAGGCATCGTGCCCGCCAAGGCTCTGTCCGCGTACGTCTGCGACGAGCTTTGCATCATTCCGCTGACCGATGCCTGGGCACGCCGCCAATTGAAATTGTGCGTACGCAGCAACGAATCGCTGTCGGGAGCCGCCCGCCTGCTGCTGGATCACCTGATCGCCCAAGCCGCAACGCAGCAATAAGGCGGCCAGGTCTGCCCGTGCGCGAAGCATCCGGCTGCAGCCATCGCATTTCGCGATACCCCGTCGAATATTCACGATTTGTCCCTCCTGAATCCTTCACTGAAGATAGTGACCGACAAACCATGTCCCGGACATCGCCGCGCGAGGCCCTTGCGGGCGCAGGATCCGGGCGCCAGGAGACCGAAGCCGTGAGCCTTCCAGACCGAGTCGAAATCGTGGAAGTCGGCCTGCGCGACGGACTGCAGATCGAGTCCGAGTTCGTGCCCACCGACACCAAAATCCAGACCCTGAACGCGCTGATAGACGCCGGCGTGCGGCATTTCGAAGCGACGTCCTTCGTCTCGCCGCGCGCCGTGCCGCAAATGCGCGACGCAAAAGAAGTGCTGCAGGGGGTGCGCAAGCGCCCGGGCGTGGTGCTGGGCGCGCTGGCGCCCAACCGCAAGGGCGTCGAACGCGCCCTGCAATCGCAGGCCGACGAGATCGTCGTGTTCCTGTCCGCCACCGAAAGCCACAACACCAAGAACCTGAATCGCCCGGTCGAGCAGTCGCTGCGCGACATCGAGGACATCGCGCAACTGCTGCAGGATCAGCCCATCAAACGCAAGGGCGCGATTGCCGTCGCCTTTGGCTGTCCCTTCGAAGGCGACGTGGACCTGGGCCGCATCCGGACCATCTTCGACCATTTCGTCCGGCAAGGCTTCGACGCCGTGACGCTGGGAGACACCACCGGCATGGCCACGCCCAAACTGGTGCGCAGCACGGTGGAAGCGCTGCGCGCCGACCATCCCGACGTCAAGATCTCGCTGCACTTCCACAACACGCGCGGCATCGGCCTGGTGAATGTGGTGGAAGGCCTGCGCGTCGGCGTCACCTCGTACGAGTCCTCGCTCGCGGGACTGGGCGGCTGCCCGTTCGCGCCCGGTGCCACCGGCAATATCTGCACCGAAGACCTGGTCTACCTGCTGGACGAGATGGGCGTGGACAGCGGCATCGACCTGGGCGCGCTGATCAAGGTGGCCCAACGGCTGGAAGGTATCGTCGGCCGCGGCCTGCCCGGCCAGTTGATGAAGGCGGGGCCGCGCCTGCATCTGCACGACTACAACGTCGCCACCGGCGCGGTCGGCTAAGGAGACCGCATGGACAGCGAATCGAATCGCGGCGCGCTGCTCGGCCTGTCGGCCGTGCGCGAGACCGGCGTCAACCTGAATCGCCCCGAATGCGTGCTGAGCACCGCGGCGGGCGATCTCTATGTGTCGGACAAGGCCGGCGGCATCCGCCACATCCTGCCCAACGGCAACGCCCGGCTGATCGGCGCCCAGCCTGGCCTGATCCCCAACGGCTTCGCGCTGCTGCGCGACGGCTCGTTCGCTGTGGCGAACCTGGCCGACGACGGTGGCGTATGGCGCGTGCAGCGCGACGGCGCCGCCGAACCCTACATCATGGAGATCGACGGCGTGCGCCTGCCCAGCGTCAACTTCGTCTGGCTGGACGACCGTGAACGCCTGTGGATCTGCGTCAGCACCGTGCGCCGCGGCGACCACCAGTTTCGCCGCGACATCGCCGACGGCTTCATCGCCCTGCATGATGAGCACGGCACGCGCATCGTCGCGCAGGACGTGCATTGGACCAACGAATGCCGCACCGATCCCGGCGGCACGCACCTGTACGTCAACGAAACCTTCGGCCGGCGCCTGCTGCGCTTTCGCATCGGCGCCAACGGCGACCTCGGCGAACGCACGGTCATCACGGAATTCGGCAAGGGCACCTATCCCGACGGCATGGCGGTTGATGAAGAAGGTCACATCTGGGTGGTCAGCGTGGTCTCCAACCGGGTGATACGGATCAGCCCCAAAGGACACCAGCAACTTGTGCTGGAAGACGGCGACGCCGCGCACATCGACCGGCTGGAGGCCGAGTACCTGGCCAACCGCCTGAGCCGCCCCATGGTCTACGACAACCACAGCAAGCGGCTGCAGAACATCACCAGCCTGGCGTTCGGCGGCCCCGACCGCAAGACCGCCTACATGGGCTGCATCAATGGTTCCAGCTTGGCGGTGTTCGATTCGCCGGTGGCGGGCATCAAGCCCGTGCACTGGAACTGGTAGGCCGGATCCGCATTCCGGAGGAGACATCATGAACAAAAAACACTCGCCGTTCCTGGTCCGCGCCTCGGCATCCCTGCTGGCGCTGTCGGTAACCGTCGCCGGGGTGTTCGCACCCCTGGGCGATGCGCAGGCGCGGGAAATGAAGATCGCGACCATCGCCGCGTCCAACAGCCCCTGGGACCACGCCATGCGCGCCTTCGCCGAGGAAGCCGCCAAGCAATCCCAGAATGACCTGCAAGTGCATGTCTACACGGACGGGCAATTGGGCGACATCAGCAAGATCCTGTCTTCCATGCAATTGGGTACGCTGGACATGGGCTACTTCGGCCTGGGCTCCGTCGTATTCCTGCGCGGCGCCCAGCCCTTGAACATCCTGTACGCGCCCTATCTGTTCAAGAGCGGCGAACAGGCCGAGCGCATCATCAACAGCGACGAGTTCGCCCAGATCTTCGACGACGTCGCCAAGAAATCCGGCGTCCGGGTATTCGCGGCCTTCGGCATACGCTCGCCGCGCGCGCTGCAAACCGTGTCGCGCGCTATCAACAAGCCCGAGGACGTCAAGGGCCTGAAGCTGCGCGTTCCGTCCATTCCCATCCTGAAAACCACGTTCGAGAAGCTCGGCGCGCAGGTCGTGCCGCTGGGCATGACCGAAATCTACACAGCGCTGGGCCGCGGCATGATAGACGGCCAGGACAACGGCTTCGACCTGTCGATTCCGCTGCGTTTCCATGAAGAGGCCAAGTACTGGGCGGCCACGGATCACGCCTACGAGTTGACCGGCTGGTTCATTTCCGAGCGCGTCTGGCAAAGCCTGGACGCCAAGCAGCGCCAGGCGCTGACCGAGGCTGCCAAGGCTGGCGGCAAGGTCGCCACCAAGCTGGACCAGGAGCTGGACGACAACGCGGTCAAGATCCTCAAGCAAGCCGGCGTCACGTACACGCAGCCCGACAAGGCCGCGTTCAAGGCGGCCCTGGCCACCGTCTATCAGCAGTACGAAGGCAAGGATTGGCCGGCCGGCATGGTCGAACGCATCCAGAAGATGCAGGAGTAGGAGATGGCCGCGCCCATGCCCGCGACGACGGTACGCTCCGCGGCTCGCGCCACATCCGGCTGGCGCGGCCTGGTCCTGCGAGCCGACCGCACCGTGTGCTGGATCGGCCGGCTCGCGGTCGCCCTCACCCTGGCCATGGTGCTGGTGTTCTGCTTCGCCCAGGTCCTGGACCGGTATCTGCTGAAAACGCAGTTCGACGCCTGGGACCAGGTCGCACGCATAGGCATGCTGTGGTGTGCGTTCGTCGGCGCCGCCATGGCGCTGCGCGAGCGCCGCAACGTGGTGATA
Source organism: Achromobacter sp. (assembly GCF_036567245.1). GTDB lineage: Bacteria > Pseudomonadota > Gammaproteobacteria > Burkholderiales > Burkholderiaceae_B > Achromobacter. Next base: position 21,417 of record NZ_DATCUY010000713.1, read on the forward strand.
GACATCATCGACCGCCATTTGCCGGAACGCTTGCGGCGCGCGCGCGACCGCCTGTTCGACGCCCTGCTGCTGGCGCTGGCCGCGACCCTGTTCTACAAGGGCCTGGACGTGGTTGCCGTGGGGAACTTCCAGGACATCGTGGGGACGCCGTTCACCTACGCGGTCAGCTACGCCTCGCTGACCGTGGGCATGGTGTTCTTCATGCTGTTCCTGGCCTTGCGCCTGCTGATCCCCAACGCTCCCCCGCCGCATGACGCCTTCGCGCACGACGAGCTCGACCCACCGGGAACGCATCCATGATCCTCTTCTCCGTCGTGCTTTTCGTTGTGCTCATCCTGGTGGGGCTGGACATAGGCTTCGCGATGATCACCGCGGCCCTGGTCGGTATGCTGTTCAAGGGCGGCGGGGGAGTCGATATCGCGCAGGCTCCGCTCTCGATGCTGGGCGGCATAGACGAGACCGCGCTGGTCGCGATTCCTCTGTTCATCCTGGCGGGCGAACTCATGAACCGCGGCGGCGTCACGCTGCGGCTCATCAACTGGTCCATGGCCATGGTCGGGCACATGCGCGGCAGCCTGTCGCAAGTGTCCCTGACCACCAACCTGGTCATGGCCGGCATCAGCGGCTCCGCCGTGGCGGACGCCAGCGCCATCGGCACCGCGATGATCCCCTCGATGAAGCAGGAGGGCTACCGGCGCGGCTACCCCGAGGCCGTCATCGCCTGCGGCGCCATGCTGGGCCCCATCCTGCCGCCGTCGATCCCGATGATCGTGTACGCGGTGCTGGCCAACCTCTCCATCATCCGCCTGTTCCTGGCCGGCATCATTCCCGGCTTCATGCTGCTGGCAGGCTACATGGCGATTTGCGCCTGGCAGGCGCGGCGGCATGGCTACAAGTCGCGTCCGCGGGCCAGTTGGCCCGAACGGGCCAAGGTCACGCGCGCGTCCATCTGGGCGCTGATGATGCCGGTCCTGATCATCGCCGGCATACGCTTCGGCCTCCTGACCGACACCGAGGCGGCCGCGTTCGTTGCCATGTACGCCCTGCTCGTGGGCCTGGCCGTGTACCGGGAACTGAAGCCTGGCGAACTGGGTTCGGCGTTCTACTCGGCCGGGCGCACCATGGCGGTGGTTCTGTTCCTGCTGGCCGCCGCCGGGCCGTTCAGCTGGCTGATCAGCGAGTCGCGCGTGGCAGCTACCATCGCCAAGGGCATATTGGGCATTTCCGACCAGCCCTGGGTCGTGCTGTTGACGGTGAACGTGTTCCTGATCCTGGTGGGCAAGATCCTGGAACCGCTGCCCGCCATGATCATCACCTTGCCGGCGCTGCTGCCTATCGGCGTCCAGCTGGGCATGGACCCCATCCAGTACGCCATGATCCTGATCCTGAACCTGATGACGGGCATGCTGACCCCGCCTGTCGGCATCCTGCTGTTCGTCACATCCGCCGTGGGCCGCACTCCGATAGGCCCCATCGTGCGCGAGATCATTCCCTTCTTCATCTGGTCGCTGATCGTGCTCGCGCTGATCTGCGCCTTTCCTCCACTGACCTTATGGCTGCCGGGACTGGGCGGCTGACCGAAAACCAAAACCTGAGCAGATGCACACCATGCCACTTACCGGAATCCGCGTCCTGGACCTGACCCGTATCATCTCGGGGCCGTACTGCACCTCCATACTGGCCGACATGGGCGCCGAGGTGCTGAAGATCGAAGCTCCCGGCGAGGGCGACCCGATTCGCCGCCAGGGCGTGGTCAAGGACGGCCTGAGCTGGTACTTCGCCAACTACAACCGCAACAAGCGCTCGGTAACGCTGGACCTGTACAGCGCCGAAGGCAAGGACATCCTGCGCCAACTGATTCCGCATTGCGACGTCGTGATCGAGAACTACCGGCCCGGCATCATGGACAAGATGGGCTTCGGCGACGATGCCCTGAAAGCCCTGCGGCCCGACATCATCCATTGCAGCATCAACGGCTTCGGCACGTCCGGCCCCTATCGCGACCGGCCTGCCTTCGACTTCATCGCCCAGGCCATGAGCGGCTTCATGAGCCTGAACGGCGGCGAGGACGATCCGCCCATGCGGGCGGGACCGCCCATCAGCGACCTGGTCGCCGGCCTGAACGGCGCGCTGGGCGTAGTCGCCGCGCTGTTGCGCCGCGAGCGCACCGGCCGCGGCGACTCCATCAGCGTCAGCCTGCTGTCCAGCATGATAGGACTGCTCAGTTTCCAGGCATCGAACTACTTCGCCAGCGGCGAGCTGCCCCCGCGCACCGGCAATGACCACGGCATCGTCGCGCCCTACGGACTGTTCGAAACCGCCGACGGCCAGGTCGCGATCGCCCCGTCCAACGACGCCATGTATGAAAAGCTGCTGGACGCGCTGGAACTGCCCGAACTGCGCGCGCATCCGGATTTCCAGGCCAACGCCGACCGCATGCTGAACCGCGCGTCCATCAAGGCCGCCATCGAAGCCCGCACCCGGCAGATGGACAGCCACTATTGGATCGAACGCCTGAACCAGTATGGCGTGCCTTGCGGGCAGGTATTGAACCTGCAGGAAGTCTTCAACGATCCACAGGTCGCGGACCAGCAAATGGCCATCGACGTCCCGCATCCGGACGGCCAGCAAGTGCGCATGCTGGGCTTCCCGATCAAGTTCGCCGAAGCGCCCTGCCAAGCCCGCAGCGCGGCGCCCGCGCTGGGCGCGGACACCGACGCGGTCCTGGAGGAACTGGGCCTGTCCCGCGAACGGATCCGGGAACTCCGCGACAAAGGAGCCGTCTAGCCTGCATAGCACTGAAAACGTCCGCAGCGACCGAACCCGCAGTAAGTATCCGCAGCAATCGACGTCTGGCGATCATGACCGGACGCGCCCACCAAGGAATGGAGACCACAATCATGCTACGTGCCCTTATGCTCTCGGCCTGCGCGCTCGCCGCCTGCGCCCCCGCCGCCGCACAGCAGTACCCGAACCAGCCCATACGCGTCATCGTGCCGTTCACCCCCGGCGGCGGCACCGACTTCCTGTCGCGCACCGTCGCCGCCAAGCTGTCCGACTCCGTCAAATGGAACGTCGTCGCCGAGAACCGGCCCGGCGCCGGCGGCACCATAGGCATCACCACCGCCGCGCGCGCCAAGCCCGACGGCTACGAGATCGTCATGGGCCAGGTCGACAACCTGGCCGTGGCTCCTTCGCTCTACACCAAGCTGGCCTATGACCCGGTCAAGGACTTCGAGCCCATAGGCATCGTCGGCGAAGCCCCGTTGGTGGTCGTCGCCGGCAAGAACGGTCCGTACAAATCTCTCAAGGATCTGATCGCTGCCGCCAAGAAGGCGCCCGGAACGATCAACTACGGCTCGCCGGGAGCGGGCACCATCACCCACCTGGCCGCCGAACTGCTGCAACTCCAGGCGGGCATCAAGCTCGTCCACGTGCCCTACAAGGGGTCGGGGCCGGCCATGGCCGACCTGCTCGGCGGCCAGGTGCCCGTCATCTTCACGTCCATCCCCTCGGCCGCGCCGCAGATCAAGGCCGGCAGCGCCGTCCCGCTGGCCGTGACCTCGCTCAAGCGCAGCCCTGCCATGCCGGACGTGCCCACCATCGCCGAATCCGGTTATCCCGACTTCGACGTGCGCGTCTGGTACGGACTGCTGGCCCCGGCGAACACGCCCAAGCCCATCATCCAGACGCTGAACACGGAGCTCAACAAGATCCTCGCGCTGAAGGATGTACAGGACGCGCTGGCGGCTCAAGGCGCAACCGCGATGCCGACCACGCCTGCGCAGTTCTCGCAGACGATCGCGGCGGACTACAAGAAGTGGCGGTCGGTCATCCAGTCCGCCAACGTGAAGCTTGAATAAGGTCGGGTCCAGGCTCCGCGGCGGCCGCCAATACATCAAACCGCCCCCGCATTTCAACGCCCGCGCGGCCTCGAAAACAGCCTAGATCAAACGCATGCACCGCCTCATGCGTATGCACGACGCTCCCTGGGGAAGCGTCGTGCATACGCTTGGATGATGGGCCCCAGCAGCATTGACAGCGATACGGCCAATCGAGACGATGACCTCGGCACCACCGGTTTCAAGGTGGCGCAAGTGAAGGAGGCTCATCATGTCAATCTCGTGCAGACGACTGGAGGATGTGATTGCGGTCTCGGCAGCAGGAGACCAGTACCGGATCGAGCGGCATATCATTCAAGAACCCGCGACGGACGAAAATCCCGATCCACACATAGTGTTGCAATGCCGCCTGTCCACCGGCGGCGCCGTGATCTGGGAGGGTAAAGACGTGTACCGGCTCAAGTCAGGTGAAATTCTCCGGCCAGTGAATCGAAGGAAGAAGAAGAGTCCTTTTGAAGGGTAGGAATGAAAAGCCCGCGGCTTGTGCCTGCGGGCTTTTGCTTGCGCAACGCCATCGACGCGGCTTCCGTTTCTGCGTCGTAGCATGGCGCTCATGCTGGTATTGTCCAGTCGCCTGGGATCTGGAGATGCAGGCCGTCTTTGAGACGTCTTCCAGTCGCCGCGCATTTCAGCCCCCTCTGCCGCGCACGCGATCAATCAAGGCCTGCCACAGCGCCGCAATGGGAACTGCCTGTACCGCCTCCCATCCGCGGGAAACGATGGCCATGCCAAACATGCCGGTCAGAAAGCCGGCAAGGCCTTCCGGAATTTCCAGCAACAGCGAAAGATACGGGGCTGCGTAATACGCCACCATTGAGCCGCTGGCGGCCCTGCTCAGCCTGGCCGGCCATGAACCTTGCAGATAGAGCATAGAAACCGCTGCGCCCAGCACGCCGGCGAACTCTGTGGCAAAGGCGTCGAAATCCGGGATGTTCAATTTCGTTCCCCCTGTTGGGAATCGCCTTGGGGCAGCGCGGCATGCATCGCCTCGACCTCCATCGCTTGCAGATGGTCGACGGGGCGGCGCTCCTCCTCTTCGGAGAGGTACGCTTCCATGTTTCCCACGGTAGCGCCGGACCAGGTCCATCGCGCCCAGTTCCAGCGCCGCTCATCAGCTGTCAATTTACTCATCAGCCACCTCACACTGTTTACCTGTCTTGTCCCATGAGCCGCCCTGGCGACAGCCGCGCGCCTTTCCGCGTTCGCCCCTGGCGCGCCTGAGCATGTCGGCGATGCCCGTGCAGTACGCGCGCCAACCCACCGGAATACCTGCTGCAGGTTGTCCACGATGGGCTGCTCTTCAGCGTAGTACCGGCGCAGCAGACGGCTATAGATGGCATCCTCGGCCAAACTCAGATGGCCCGTGGCCTGGGCGTAATCGCCGATGTTGTGGCTGTAGTAGTTCATGCGTGCTCCTGCATCCTCCGCCTGTTCTTACCCCGCTATCATTGTTTAATCTTAGAATGCTAAGATTCTAAATGCAAGCCAACTAAGATTGTTTTTGTTTAGCATCCTAAGATGACCTTTCAGAAGCGAATCACACAGGCGTTCAACGAGGAAGCGGCCCGCCGGGCGGACGCGGCCGAACCACGCCTGACCAAGACCGACCTATGGAAGGCAGCGGGCGCCTCCTCCGGCGCCGCGACGCATTGGTTCAATGGCTCCAACGGCATGGATATGGCGACCTGCATGAAGGTTGCCCCACTCCTGCGCGTGAATGCGCAATGGCTGTATGACGGCACCGCCCCGAAGCTGCCTGCACGCGATGGATCCCTTGCGGCCGCTGCGCTGGCAGTTCCCCCGGCGCCCTGGCCCTTCCCTGGCATTCCGGAAGAACAAGTGCGCGCCTTGCCGCCGGACCAGCTGAACAAGCTGCAGGGCGCGCTTGCATTGGCGATCGCTCAACTGAAGTTGGGAATCGATGTCTCGCCTACCCCTGCCGCGCCGCAGATGCCGACGGTCTTGCGCAGCGACTCGCTGATAGACACCTATCTGTCGCGCGACGAATTCCCCCTGCGCATCGATGGCCTGCCCCCGGCGCCTTGGGAAGGCGGCAAGACCACGCACCAGACCGAGCGCGAAGGCCGGGTCCGGATCAGCACGCAGACTGGCGTGGTGGCCAATGTGGGCGTGGGCGAACCGCCGGCGGCAAACGACAGATTCGAGAAGGTCCCCGAGTTGGCGGACGTGCGCCTGGCGGCGGGCGAGCCTATCGAGAACCACGCCGAAGAACAGACTGGCATGATCCAGTTCCGCAAGTCATTCCTGCGGTCGGTAGGCGCGGACAACGGCAAGGGCCGCGTCGTATACGCGAAGGGCGACAGCATGGAACCCGTCATCCGTGACGGCGCCGCCCTGCTGGTGGTTCCCAACGAAAGCCTGACGCTGCGTGACATTGCCGCCGGCGGCGTCTATGCCATCAACTATGACGGTAAGATGATCGTGAAGACGGTGGCCAGGGAACGGCTTGCCGGGCAATGGGTGGCGCGGTCGTTCAATCCCTTGCACGATGACATACCGCTGGAGAACGGGGCATCGGTGCGGGTGCTGGGGCGGGTCGTGTGGGCGGGTGCGCGGCTGCGGGATGATGAGGCGGGGCAGTGGCGGCCTGAATGACGGGAGCGGCGGGGCCTCGTCTTGCGGGTAAGCGAGACATTGAACTCGGTCACGTCGGTCACCCACTTCTGATTGGGCCGCTGGGCCAGGAACTGGCGAGCCAAGATGTTGGGAACACTAGCCTGCTGCCCTCGGTAGGAACGGTATTTCTTCGGACGGACCAGCGACTTCAATCGCAGAGCCTGCATTAGGTTCTGCATCGTCTTATAGATTAATCGCCTTTCCAGCTGGCGCAGTGCTGCCGTGATGCGTCGGTAGCCGTAGCGGCCTTGTGACGGTCGTAGAAAGCATGAATTCGTGATTTCAGATCAGCATGCCGATCGCCGGCCTTCAGAGCTTTCACTTGGTAGTAGAACGTGCTGCGTGGCAGTTCCGCCACCCTCAACAACAATGCCAGATCGTGGCCTTGCCTCAGCCCAAGCACTATCCGCGCTTTTTCTGCGCGGCGTTGTAAATGTGTACACCACGATTGCGACCGATGCCGCACCCACCCTACCGAATCCATGACCTACAAGCCACAGGTATGTCCCGCAAGCAACACTCAGAAGCAACGGCAAGTGAACAAGATACAGAGAGTACGAGATGTGCCCCAAGAACTGCACCAACGGAGAACTGAAGATTCGTTCGAACGCGCCGGGCTTAGCTGCATATACAACCAATGCTGCCCCGAAGATAATAAGCAGCCCATTCCGCACGGAGAGATTGGTGGAGAGAATTCCGAATCCCCCTCCCCCTCACCAACAACTGCCCGTTGCCGACGGGAACGCGCTTGTGTAGTCGTGAACTGACGTGCCGCCAGCCCCGGCACCGGACGACGCTGCCTGCCATTTTGCAAACCCGTTTAGCTACATCTCACCCAATCCTTCGATGACCTCGCTGAGGATGCCGTTCATCTCGGCGCGACCGACAGGCTGAGAATTCGCATTGTCGTCGGACAGCTGCTCAACATCGAACTGCCGATCCAGAACATGATTGAACGCGGGCTTACCTCCGTCGGTAATCGTGGTAGCGATAAACCGACGCTTCCAGACCGATCTCAAATGTGCCTCACGCGTCAGACCTCAGGTACGCCTAGCCCCTTGTCTGTAGCGATTCCGACCGCTTCGAGCTTGCACTCGGCCGTAAAAGCACGCCGCTTTATCTTGATCATGGCTCACCGCCTAGGTTTTACCTAAATGGGCGTCTACCAAAATTAAACCACCACAGGTTGCATGGCTAGGCCATTTATTTGCCGCGCTTGACCATTGACATCATTGAACGAAGTGGTCCAGTGATCTTCCAAGATTTGGAATTTTTCATGGCAGAGAGCTCATATCTTAATTGCGAAACCTCAGCTCCCTGCCGCCGATTCTCGGAAGTCTGCGCAATCCGGAGGCGCGCCAACTCTTCTGACAGGGCTTTGTTTTCGTCGCCCGCAGCCTTCAGCCTATTAGCACCCTCCGCTATCACCTTGGCAGCCACGGCGCCCTCGGCCCATTCTGCCTTGGTACGCTCAGCTATGGTTTCTGGCAGAAACGAAGATCTGACACCAGTGCAAACGTAGATTGATGTGATGCAAGACATCCTGTCCATCTCGCTCACGTCGCACTGTGGAAATTCGAAATCAGTCTCTCTTATAGTCACCTGATCGGCTGGCAAGTTGATTTGTTCCTGCTCCCGCTTATCGCTGGAATATTCTCCCGCCCCAAGATGCCGGTGATACACCACGCTCTCAAAAAAGCGGCTCAACTTTGCATGCCACGCCGACGGTGGTATGTGGTGGACATGGAAATGATTGCGAATATCCCTTTCAAGGACATACTCTGTGATCACCGGAGGCACCGCAATTATTGCCACCCCTCCGTCCTTCAACACCCGGGTACAGCCGGCAATGAGCGTATCAATCTGAGCAACATGCTCAAAAACATTCGAACTGAAAACCACGTCGAATTTTTTTGCTTCAGTAGGCAAGCCTTTATTGAGGTCGGCAACCTCATATGTAAGACCGGGCGTCGGATAGCGAGCCTTAGCGTACGAAACGGCGTCTGAACTAGCGTCGAAACCCGCCACGGAAGCTGCCCCATTTCGCATGAAATAGTCCGCCCCGTAGCCTGCCCCCGTGCCTGCCTCCAGGACATGTAGCCCCTTGACCCATGGCAGCGCAAAGGTATAGATCGACAGATGAGCCCAGTAGCCCCAAAGGTTGCCTGTGATCATGCGCTCGCCGTCGTTTGTAACTCGGCTCAATAGGTCAGGCTCTTCGTATACGCATATTTCTGCGGCATGCATGGCGGCGCTCTCTATGGCTACGTTAGGTGGAACAATACTAACCTTGAGCGGCGTTGACGCCTGCCTAGGTGTGAAGATTCAATAGGTTGCAGCATGGTTCATCCAGTGGCTGGTCCGGTTCCTGGCTCAAAAGTCCGGCTGGCTTGGCTGACGCCTCGTCTCGCCCCCGAGTATCGGCCAGCGAGGCGACGCGCCACATGGATGTGGGTGACAGCCTGCTGACGCTCGCAGCGGCATTTGGCAATTGGGACTGGCAGTGGTGGGATTCCTGCTATTTCCGGGACTTGACCTTTGAAGATGACCCGAATCGCCGCGACGGCAGTGCGCCCCAAGGCGTAGTACAGCGCAACGACGGACATCCAGACATAGAGATGGCGCCAGGCGTTCGCGAATTCATCGAAGCACCTCGGCATTCAAGCATCCTCAGCCGAGACGCGCACAGAACCCAACAGCGGAGCAGCGGAGCTGGCCCGTTGGGCAGGAAACGTACCGACAATCATCTGGCTCTGCGCGTCTATGTGAAACATGGACGCCACAAGGATACCTGCTACACCATAATCGAAATACCATGGCTTTGATACCGATAGAGTCCTGGCTGAGTGCAAGGCTAAGGATCTGCAGGCCGGGCGGGTATGCCTCGACTTCCCTCGATGGGATGCGCATCAGGGGGAGAGGCGCGCAGTCAAACCCATATCATGGCGTATCCAAAAATCCTGAGCGCTCAAGATCGCGGAAGCCTGAAAATATCGAGGTCAATACCTTCCTGGGAATTGCCAAGAAACGCGGCGAAGGCAATTACAGGACGGCGCTGATCGGCCTGATGGTTGGGATCAACGGGCGCCAGCGTGCGGAAATACTTCACCTGGAGGAACTCCGACGTTCCAGGGAATTAGAAAGCGCCTGATTAATTATGAGTTCTATGGGCGTAGAAAAGAAAAAAGCCGCTCTAAGCGGCTGTTTTCTAAGAAATTCTTGGGGTGGCTGATGGGGCTCGAACCCACGACAACTGGAATCACAATCCAGGACTCTACCAACTGAGCTACAGCCACCTCTGGTACTGCTTTCTTCCTTGCCGCGCCTCTTTGAAAGCTGCTCAACAACGAAGAGGCCGAATTCTAGCACGTTTTTTTGAAGATGTGAAAACAGCCGCCACTTCCCCACTTGCCATGGCCGGCCGCCTTGCTATCCTTCGCCATTGATCATCTACGGAGGCCGCGCTTACGCCATCGCCATGGACTGCATACACGCAATCTTGATCGATTATTGGCCCCATCTGGTTTTTGGCATCAGCATCGTGGCCGGAACGGGCGCGGCGGTGCATGCCGCGATGACCAAGCAGGACGTGCGGGCGGCCATAGGCTGGGTGGGGGTGGCGCTATTTTCGCCGCTGTTCGGGGCGCTGTTCTATTTCGTGGCGGGCATCAACCGGATCCGCAAGACGCGGTTGTCGCAGCAGCGCGACGAGGCGATGGTGGTGGACGCGGAGCAGGTCGAGACCGCGCCCGTGGACGTGGCGCCGATCTCGGGCCAGCAGTTCTCGTCGCTGAAGGTGCTGGGCGACCGAGTCAGCCGCTTCCGCCTGCTGGGCGGCAACGCGGTGCGGCCGCTGGCCGGCGGCGACGAGGCCTATCCCGCGATGCTGCAGGCGATCCGCGAAGCGCGCTACGCGGTGGCGATGCAGAGCTACATCTTCGACAACGACGCCATAGGCCGCGAGATGGCGCAGGCGCTGATCGAGGCGCGCGAGCGCGGCGTCGAGGTACGGGTGCTGATCGACGCCATCGGATCCAAGTATTCCCGCCCACCCATTGTGCGCATGCTGTCGCGCGGCGGGGTGCCGGTGGCGCGCTTCATGACCAATCCGCTGGGCGTGCTGCGCATGCCCTATGCCAATCTGCGCAGCCACCGCAAGGTGCTGGTGGTCGACGGACGCGTGGGCTTTACCGGCGGCATGAATGTGCGCGCGGCCTTTGTCAGCGCGCTGGCGGGCGACGGCACCAACCGCGACACCCACTTCCGCGTGGAGGGGCCGATCGTGACGCAGCTGATGTCGGTGTTTGCGCACGACTGGAACTTCACCACCCACGAATCGCTGCCGGCCAGGCCCTGGTTCGATCCCGAGGCTTTGCCGCCCACGGGCGAGGTGCCGATGCGCTGCGTGCCGTCAGGCCCTGACCGCGCCCTGGGCAGCACGCACAATATGCTGCTGGGCGCGCTGGCGGTGGCGCAACGCCATGTGCGCATCCAGTCGCCCTACTTCCTGCCCGACCAGACGCTGATCGGGGCGCTGGCCACGGCCGCGCGGCGCGGCGTGGTGGTGGATATCGTGATTCCCGGCAAGAACAATCTGCGGCTGGTGGACTATGCCATGACGGCCCAGTTGGACCAGGTGGTGCGCACGGGCTGCCGGGTCTGGCGCTCGCACGGCGCGTTCGACCATTCCAAGCTGATGACGGTGGACGACGCCTGGGCCTATGTGGGCTCGTCCAATCTGGACCCGCGCAGCCTGCGGCTGAATTTCGAGCTGGACACCGAAATCTATGATCCGAGCGTGGCGCGCTGGATCGGCGCGCGGGTCGACGGCCTGATCGCGCAAGGCCAACGCGAAACACTGGAAAACCTGCTGAGCGCGCCGTTCGCCAAGCGCCTGCGCAACAAGGTGATCTGGCTGGCCACGCCCTACTTGTGACGATGCCGCCGCAACTACGGTAATCTTGCGCGATGCGCTACGAACTCACCGATCTCCGCCTGTTCCTCGCGATCGCCGAGGCGAAAAGCCTGTCAGGCGGAGCCAATGCCGTGCACTTGACCGCGTCCTCGGCCAGCTACCGGTTGAAGAACCTGGAGTTCGCGATGGGCGTGCCGCTGTTCAAGCGCGAAGCCCGCGGCATGGAACTGACGGCGGAAGGGACGTTCGTGCTCAAGCATGTGCGCTCGCTGCTGGCCGGAGTCGAACGCATGCACGGAGAGGTCAGCGGCTTCGCCAGCGGCCTGAAGGGCAGCGTCAAGCTGTTCGCCAACAGCAGCTCCCTCAACGGCTTCATCGTGCCCAGCCTGAGCCGTTTCCTGTCGGCCAATCCCAACGTCAACATCCTGCTTGAAGAGCGCTCCAGCAACACCATCGAGGCGGCCATCGCCGGCCAGGAAGCCGACATCGGCATCTTCGCGGGCCGCGCCAAGTCCGCCGGCGTCAACGCCACGCGCTATGCGGTCGACGAACTGATCATCGCCGCCCCCTTGAACCACCCCGTGGTGGAAAGCTCTCCCGTGCGCTTCCCTGCTGTGCTGGACCTGGATTTTGTCTGCATGAGCCGCACCAGCAGCAACTACGTCTTCCTGTGCGACATGGCCAAGCTGGCCGGCAAGACGCCCAAGGTACGCATCCATGTGCATACTTTCGACGCGGTGCTGTCCATGGTGGAAGCGGGCGTGGGCGTGTCCCTGGTGCCGCGCAGCGTGGCCGCCAACGCATTGCGCGAAAAGCGGATCGCGGCCGTGGCCCTGAGCGAACCCTGGGCCTTGCGCGAACTGACGCTCGTCACGCAGGCGGGGGTGCCGCCCTCGCCCTTCGTCGAACAGGTCGCGGAGTACCTGCTCGACGATCCTATCGTGGCGGCCACGCGCGAGCAGGACTGATTCTTCGTCAGGAACCAGGCCTCCCGGCGCGAGCCGCAACGGATCAAGCTTTGGCGCGGCGCTTGTTTTCCAGGAATTCGTTCATGAACTTTTGCGGTTCGCCGGTGTTGAACGCCACGGCGAATTCAGCGACGCTGTCCTCGATCGCCTCGTCCACCGGCAGGGTCTCCCACCGGCGCAGCAGCTTCTTCTGTTGGCGCAACACGGCCGGCCCCAGCGCGGCGAATCCTTCCGCCAGCTTGCGGATGGCGCTGTCCAGCTCGGCCTGAGGCACCGCGGCGTTCACCAGGCCCCAGTCCTGCGCGCGCCGGGCATCGATCAGATCGCCGGTCAGCAGCATCCAGGCGCTGTTGGCGGCGCCGATCAAGCGCGGCATGAGCGCCGCGTGGATCACCGAGGGTATGCCCACCTTCACCTCGGGCATGCCGAACTGCGCATGATCGGCGCAGACGCGCAGGTCGCAAGCCAGGGCAAACTCCAGGCCGCCTCCCAGGCACCAGCCTGGAATGCGCGCGATGACGGGCGCCGGGAAATGGCGGACGTCATTGCAGAGGTCTCGCAGGTTCGAAATGAAACGCCGCGCCGTCTGCTCGTCGAGCGCGGCCATTTCCGCGATATCGGCGCCGGCGACGAAGGCGCGGTCGCTGGCGCCGCGCAGCACCAGCACGCGGACCGACTCGTCCGCGCGCAGCCAGGCCAGCGCGTCTCGCAGGCCGTCCACCACCGACGTGCTCAGGATGTTAAGCGCGCCGGCGTCCAGCATGGTCAGCGTGGCGATGCCGGACTCCTCTATCTCGGCCCGGGCATGGGGAATGACGTGGGATCTGGTGCTCATGAAGCCTCCTTGTTATTGCATCTTTTCAAATTTGATGTCCTCGACCACCGTTTTCCAGTGGCCGTAGGATTGCGTGATCAGCGCGCCGAACTCGTCGCGCGACATCGGACTGGGCACGGCGCCCTGCTTCTCGATGGCATCCGCGGTGGCAGGATCCGCCAACGCCTGCCGCACGGCTGCGTTCAGTCTGTCCAGCACCGCGGGCGGCGTGCCGGCGGGCGCGGCCAAGCCGAACCATGACGGATTGTTCATGGCCGGCAAGCCGGCCTCGGCGTAGGTCGGAACGTCAGGCAATACCTTGAGCCTGCGCTTGGCCGCCACGGCCAGCGGACGAATGCGCTGGGCCTGGATCAGCGGATAGGAAGACGGGATGTTGTCGAATACGACTTGCACCTGTCCTGCCACCAGATCATTGAGCGCCGGCCCGAGCCCTTTATAGGGAACGTGCAGCATGCGGGTCCCGGTGGTCTTCAGGAACAGCTCTCCGTTCATGTGGCTCAGGCCGCCGTTGCCGGACGAGCCAAAGGCGTACTTGTCGGGCGATGCCTTCAGCAACTGCTGGAACGCCGCCAGATCCTGCGCGGGCAGCGACGGATTCACCACCAGCACATTGGGTACGTCGGCCAGGTTGCTGATGGGCGCAAAATCCTTGACGGGATCGTAGGCGCTCTTGGCGTAGACGTTCGGATTGACCGCCAGCGAGCTTTCGACCGCCATCACCAGCGTGTAGCCGTCGGCGGGCTGCTTGGCGGCATAGGCCGAGCCGATGCTGCCGCCGGCGCCGGGCCGGTTCTCGATCACCACGGATTGGCCGAGCTGCTCGCCCAGCTTGCCGCCGACCACGCGGGCGATGATGTCCGTCGTGCCTCCCACGGCGTAGGGGACGACCAGCCGGATGGGCCTGTCGGGGTACTCGGCGGCCGCCATGGCTGGCAAGATCAGGCAGAGGCAAGTCGCCAGGCGGAATCGGGAAAGTCTCATTGTTTTGTCTCCTCGGGGGGGGGCTACTGCAATGCGGGATCCGGCAGCACCGCTGCCGTGTGTTCGCCCAACAGCGGCGGCGCCGCCCCCAACGCTTCGGCGGGGGTGCCGGCCAGCATGGGATTGCGCACCAGGTGCACCTCTCCCAGGGCAGGATGATTGGCGGTCTGCAGCAATCCACGATGCAGCACCTGCGGATGCGCGAAGACCTCATCCAGGGTGTGTATCGGCCCCCAGGGCACGCCCGCCGCGTCGAAGGCGTCCGTCCAGCGCTTGCGCGCCGCGGCCGCCAAGGTTTCGGCGATCAGGGGCCGCAGGCTGTCCATGTGGGCCAGGCGCGCACTGTTGGTCGCGTAGCGCGCGTCGGCTGCCCATTCGGGATGGCCCGCCACGCCGCTGAAGCGCGCGAACTGGCCGTCGTTGCCTATCGCCAGGATCAAATGGCCGTCAGCGCAGGCGAAGACCTCGTAGGGCGCGCAGTTCGGATGCGCGTTGCCGCTGCGCTTGGGCGCCTCGCCCGAGACCAGGTAGTTGGCGCCCTGGTTGGCATTGAGCGCCACCGCGACGTCAAGCAGGCAAATGTCCAGCGGCATGCCTCGTCCGGTCTGGTCGCGCTGGCGCAAGGCGGCGAGCACCGCGGACGTGGCGTACATGCCCGTCATCAGGTCCACCACCGCGACGCCCGTGCGCAGCGGCCCCGCGCCCGGCGTGCCATCCGGCTGTCCGGTGTAGCTCATCAGCCCGCCCATGCCCTGGAACACGTAGTCGTATCCCGGCTTGCCGGCCAGGGGGCCGGACTGGCCATAGCCGGTGATGGACAGATAGATGAGCCGCGGGTTGACGCCAGCCAGCGAGGCATAGTCGAGCCCGTACTTGCGCAGGCCGCCGGCCTTGTAGTTCTCGACCAGGATGTCGGCATCGGCGACCAGCTCGCGCACACGGGCGGCGCCTGCCTCCGAGGAGAAGTCGATGGCGACGGATTGCTTGCCGCGGTTGCAGGCCATGAAGTAGGCCGACATGGAGGCCCGGCCATCCGCGGACCGCAGGTCTGGCGGCCCCCAGCCGCGCGTATCGTCGCCGCGGTCGGGATGTTCCACCTTGACGACTTGCGCGCCGAGGTCCGACAGGTTCTGCGTGCACCATGGCCCCGCGAGGATGCGCGACAGGTCCACGACTTTGACGCCGCGCAAGGCATTGTGAAGCATAGTTTCTCCGTGATTCAAGCGGTCCGGAAAAGTATGCAGGCCGCCTTGCGCAGTGAGGAGTCGAATGTTTCGAACGCTGTGTTCGTCGGTATTCAAGCGGCAGGCGCGCCCTGCGGACCGGCGCAGTCCTTTAGAAAACCGCGAAAGTTGGGTTCGAATATTTCGGATGGAGTAATGCGCAGGCCGCCTCCATACTGCCCACACGGAGGCGTGGCGGCAGTCGCGCCGCCTTTACGACAAGACTCCAGGAGACAACCATGATCCGCAACATCCTGCGACGCGGCGCGCTCGGCGCGCTGCTCGCAAGCAGCCTGGCGGCGGGCGCCGCCCACGCCGAGTATCCCGACCATCCTGTCACCGTCGTGGTGGCCTTCGCCCCCGGCGGCATGACCGACATCGTCGCCCGCCTGCTGTCGGCGGAACTGGGCAAACGCTTCAACCAGACCTTCGTGGTCGAGAACAAGCCGGGAGCAGCCGGACAGATAGGCACGGAACTGGTCGCGCGCCAAAAGAACGATGGCTACACCTTGCTGGTCAGCGCCACCGGCCATGTCATCGGCCCGGCGGTCAACGACAAGGTCCGCTATGACCCGATCAAGGACTTCGCACCCATCTCGATTCTCGCCCGCGCGCCGAATCTGGTGGTGGTCAACGCGGGCCTGCCGGTCAAGACCATCCCCGAGTTCCTCAGCTGGGGCAAGTCGCAGCCTGGCGTGCCCTATGGCTCGGCGGGATTCGGCGGATCCACCCATCTGGGCGGCGAATGGTTGAAGAAGATTACCGGCGTGCCGATGGAACACGTGCCCTACAAGGGCGCGTCACCAGCCACCAACGCAGTCGTTTCGGGCGAACTCAAGGTCGCGGTGCAGGACGCGATGAGCGTGGCGCCCTTCATCAAGTCCGGACAGCTGCGTCCCATCGGCGTCGCCAGCGCCGAACGCAGCAAGCTGTTTCCGGATCTGCCCACATTCGCGGAATCGGGCGCGCCCGGCCTGGACGTCTACACCTGGCTCGGCTTCTACGCGCCGGCCGGCACCGACCCGGCCATCGTGGCCAAGCTGAACGAAGCGACCAACCAGATCATGAACTCGCCCGAAATGGTTCAGCGCCTGGCCGGGCAGAACAGCGAGCCGCTAGGTCCGATGACACCGAAACAGGTCAGCGGCTTCGTCGCGGACGAAACCGCCAAATGGCGCAATGTGGTTCAGACCACCGGCGTCAAGGTGGAGTAGGCGCAGCCGAGCGACGCTGGCCGCGCTTACGTGTCGGCGCGGGCGTTAGCGTCCTGTCCCGTCTCTGCGGGACAGGACGTCAGCCGTCCGACGCCGGCGTCGACGCCGCGCGCACGGCAAACACCGCGTTGGCCTTGAGCATGACGCGGCCTTCCACCTGCAGCAGGCAGGTGGCGTAGATCAGGCGTTTGCCCTGCTTGTCGATCTGGACGTGCGCCTCGAGCCAGTCCCCGGGTTTGACAGGGTTCATGTACTCCACCGACATCTGCACGGTGACGACCGACACCTGCGCCCGGGTGGCGATGGTGTGCCCCAGCGCGCTGTCGGCCAGGGTGGCCAGCAATCCGCCGTGGGCGATGGCATGCATATTGGTGTGGGCCAGGCCCAGGCGCAACGCGAGCACGTTGTCGCTGTCGCGCTTGTACAGCGCGCCAAGTTCGGCAAGATGCGCCATGAAGGGACTGCTCGGGCGCCAGGGCGCAAAACCGGAAGGTATGGAGTCTGTCATGGCTGGGATCTATGTCTGGGGGAATACAGTATCGCAAAGAAGGCCGCGGCCGGCATGACGCCGGGCGCGGCCATGACCATGGCGCGGACGCGTCAGAATGCGGTCCTGCCCTCTTGCACCAGCCGTTCGAGCAGCGCTGCGGGCGCCCAATGTCCGCCGTGGTCACGCTGCAACACCCGGATTTTCTCCAGCGTCTTGGCCAGACCTAGCGTCTGGGCATAGAACATGGGGCCTCCGCGCGCGCCCGGAAAGCCATAGCCATGGACATAGACCACATCCACGTCCGAGGCGCGCTGCGCAATGCCTTCCTCGATGATGCGGGCCCCTTCGTTGGCCAGCGCCAGCATGCAGCGCTCGACGATTTCCTCATCGCTGACCGGCCGCCGCGCGATGCCGGCCTCGCGCGCGCATGCCTCGATGATGCCGTCCACCACGGGATCCGGCAGCGGCTGGCGGCTGCCCGGCTCGTAGCGGTAATACCCTGCCTGGGTCTTCTGGCCGAAGCGACCCAGTTCGCAGATGCGGTCCGCAACCTTGGAATAGCGCAGATGCGCGGGACGGGTGGGCGCCAGCCGCTTGCGCGTGGCCCAGTTGATGTCCATGCCCGCCAGGTCGGCCATGGCCAACGGCCCCATGGCCATGCCGAAGCGCGTAAGCGCTCCATCGATCTGCTGCGGACTGGCCCCTTCTTCCAGCAGGAAGCCTGCCTCGCGCCAGTATCCCGTCAGCATGCGATTGCCGACGAAGCCTTCGCATACCCCGACCAGCACCGGAATCTTGCCGATTTGCTGCGCCACCGCCATGCAGGTAGCGATGACGTCTGCGGCGGTGCGCGCGCCGCGCACCACTTCAAGCAGCTTCATGACGTTGGCCGGGCTGAAGAAATGCAGGCCGATCACCGCCTCGGGGCGCGCCGTGCAAGCCGCTATCTCGTCGATGTTCAGGCGCGAGGTATTGGTGGCCAGGATGGCACCGGGTTTGCACACCGCATCCAGTTGCCGGAATACGGCCTGCTTGACCGCCATGTCCTCGAACACGGCTTCGATGACGAGATCCGCCTGCGCCAGATCCTGCATGTCCAGACTGGAAGCAATGCGGGCCATGCGGGCTTCGACGCCAGCGGCATCGAGCTTGCCCTTGGCGGCGGTGATTTCGTAGTTCTTGCGGATCAGCCCCATGCCACGGTCCAGTGCCGCCTGGTCGCGCTCGTACAGCGTCACCGCGTAGCCGGCATTGGCATACGCCATGGCGATGCCGCCGCCCATGGTGCCGGCCCCCAGGATGCCCACCCGGCCGATCCGGCCCGCGCTGCC
>NZ_DATCUY010000714.1:0-12918 GCF_036567245.1 Achromobacter sp.
CGCGGCGCGGCCGCCGACACCGCGGGGGGCAGGGGGCCGGCCTTGGGCGCCAGCAGGATTGACGCCCAGACGCCCAGGCCAGCGGCCAGGGCCAGCATGGCAAGAATGCGGAACGCGGCGGGCAGGGTCGGGCGCAAGGACAAGGGCATGGGTCGAGCGTGCGTGGCGGGTTGAGACCGCGCCGACTATAGCGACCCTTCATGACAAGCCCGCGATGCTCGACGCCTGGGCGACGGCCTGCGCGCAAAAGAATCCTGATCCGTCGATCAAGGTTTCTGTTCTTTGCTTCACGGGGCTTTCACCTTCGCTGGCCATCATGTGCTCCAGCGTAAAACCCTGTTCATGAAACGAGAAGAGAAGCATGCAAGCATTGGATTGGAGAAGATGGTGCGCGGTCTTGCTGGCGACCAGCGCCCTGGCGGGCTGCGGCGGCAGCGACGATGACGACGACACCGAAGCCCCGCCGACCCAGCCGCCGGTGACCCAGCCGGATGCGACGCCCGCCGACAAGGTGCTGTTCATCGGCGTCGATGGCCTGACCTACGACGCGATGCGCCGGGGCGTGGCCGACAAGTCCCTGCCGAACATGGCGCAACTCAATGCCACGCGCGCCTGGACCGGCGGCGTGACGGACACGCCCACGCAGCAGCCGACGCTGCTGGCGCCGGGCTGGGCGACGCTGTTGACGGGACAATGGGCCGATCAGCACGGCGTGCGCTACAGCGTGCAGGGCGAGACGCTGCAAACGCCGACCCTGTTCCAGCGCGTCAAGCAGGCGCGTCCCGAAGCGCGCACCGCTGCCGCCTTCAATTCGACGGTGCTGGCCGGACTCATCGCCGGTCAACGCGACGCGGGCTTTCTGCAGTCGCTGACCGACTGCGCCGGCGTGGACGATTGCGTCGCCGCCCAGGCGCGCGACCGCATTGCGGAAGGCTATGACGTGGTGGTGGCGCAGTTCGGCGCGCCGGAGCGCGTCGCCTCGGAGAACGGCTTCGGCTCCTCCTACGACAACGTGATCCACCAGACCGACGCGGCCATCGGCGCGCTGGCCAAGCAGATCGCCGACCGCAAGGCGGAACATCCCGGCGAGAAGTGGCTGGTGATCGTGGCTGCCAGCCACGGCCTGGGCAAGGGCGGCGCCAGCGACGGCCGCCCGCTGTCTTCGAACAAGACCATCCTGCTGGCCGCCAACCAGCCCGCGCTGCTGGGCGGCAGCGCCGACGATGCCTCGTTCGACGGTTTGTGGGACAACAACTGGTACGCGTTGCCCAGCGCGGCCGACGTGGCGCCGACGGTGCTGGAGCATCTGAAAGCGCTGCCGGCGGCCGCCAGCTACGACATGGCGGGCTCCTCGCTGGCCGGCAAGCTGGCGCTGCGCCACACCGCGGCCCGCACCTCGACCGACAACAAGAGCGTGACGCTGAGCTGGGAGCGCGTGGGCGCGCCTGCCGGCGACATCGTGATCAGCCGCGACGGCGTGGAGATCGCGCGCGTACCCGGCACGGCCGCCGAGTACGTCGATAAAGGCTTCAAGTTCGAGACCGAAGGCGTGCATACGCTGAACTACAGCGTGGCCGTCGGCAGCGCGGTCAGCGCCGCGCGCACCACCGTGGTCTATACCAAGCCGCTGCCGCTGCTCGCTTCGCTGCGCACCGGCCTGGCGATGCTGTTCCCGTTCGAAGGCAATATGACCGACGTCGCTGCGGGCGGCGGGGCCATCACGCCGTACGACGGCACGCAGGCGCCGGCGTACGCCGATACGGGCGTGTTCGGCAAGATGTTCAAGAACGACCGCAACGCGGCGGCCCTGGGCGGCTTCAAGCTGGACTATCCGGCAGGCATGCTGGACGCGGCCCAGGCCTTCACCATCGGCTTCTGGTATCAGTCCGACGGCACCGCCAGCGACCGCTCCATCCTCGGCAACAAGGACTACAACTCGGGCGGCAACCCCGGCATCACCATCGCGCAATGGGCAGGCCCGGTGCTGTATTTCAATCTGGCAGGCGGCGCGCGGGTCGACATCAACAACGTGAAGTTCACCCCGAACAAGCCGGTCTATATCGCGATGACCGTGGACAAGACGGCCAAGACCCTGACGGCCTCCGTCTACGACAGCGAGCTGGGCTATTCCCGCCGCACCATCAGCACGGGTACGGTCGACCTGACCCGGATCGCCGGCGTCTTCGGGCCGCATCTGGGCCTGAACGAAGACGGACGCGGCACCTATGGCATCTGCTGCGCCGGCACCAAGGGCCCCTACACGATGTACTTCGACGATCTGGCCTATTGGTCGCGCGCCCTGACGGACGATGAAGTGAAGTCGCTCGCCATGTCCGGCAAGTCCGTTTCCGAACTGTTTCCCTGATGTACCGAGGATAGAAAAATGAGCATGTCCATGATCTTGCGCGGTTTCCTGCGCCTGGGCGCGGTGTTGATGCTGAGCGCCACGCTGGCTGCTTGCGGCGGCGATGACGGCGATGGCGACGGCGGCAAAGACCCCGGCACCGGCCAGCCCGAAACGCCGAAGCCCGAGCCGACCAAACCCGAATTGCGTTGCGCGCCCTGAGCCGCGTTCCCACCCGATCCATAGGAAAAGAATCCGTGACGTTCGATAAAGACCAGGTCCACGCCGGCAAGCGCCGCTTTCTGCGCAACGCGGCCGCCTCGACCGCAGGCCTGACCGCGCTGTCGATGTTCCCGCCGGCGATCCGCCGCGCGCTGGCCATTCCCGCCAACAACCGCACCGGCACCATCAATGACGTCGAGCACGTGGTCATCCTGATGCAGGAAAACCGCTCCTTCGACATGTACTTCGGCACGTTCAAGGGCGTGCGCGGTTTTGGCGACCGCATCACCATCCCGCTGCCCGAGCAGCGTTCGGTCTGGGAGCAGAGCAACGGCACCCGCGTGGTGATGCCGTATCACCTGGACAGCACCCAGGGCAACGCCCAGCGCGTGGCTGGCACGCCGCACGACTACATGGACGCGCAGCTGGCTTGGGACGGCGGCCGCATGGACCACTGGCCGCGCGCCAAGCAGAACCAGTCCATGGGCTACTACCGCAAGAAGGAGGTGGAGTTCCAGTTCGCGCTGGCCGATGCCTTCACGCTGTGCGATGCCTACCATTGCTCCACGCATGGCGGCACCAACACCAACCGCCTGTTCCACTGGACCGGCACCAATGATCCGCTGTCCTTGGGCAACGGCCCTTCGACCCGCAACCAGTGGGACAGCCTGGGCGCCTCGTCCACCGGCTGGACCTGGAAGACCTATCCCGAGCGCCTGCAGGAAGCCGGCGTCAGCTGGAAGGTTTACCAGAACCTGCCCGAGAACTTCGGCGACAACCCGCTGGCCGGCTTCAAGCAGTACCGCCGCGCCAACGAACTGGCTGGCAACGGCGCCAACGGCGCGCCGTACCCGGCCTGGACCCCTTCCATGGACGGCGCCAACCCGCTCTACAAGGGCACGGCCAACACCATGTCCGATGGCGGCTTCCTGAAAGCGCTGCGCGAGGACGCGGTCAATGGCACGCTGCCGCAGGTGTCGTGGATCGTGGCCCCCGCCACGTACTCCGAGCACCCCGGTCCGTCCAGCCCGATCCAGGGCGCCTGGTACATCCAGGAAACGCTGGACGCGCTGACGGCCAATCCCGAGGTCTGGAGCAAGACCGTGCTCCTCATCAACTTCGACGAGAACGACGGCTACTTCGACCACTTGCCGCCGCCCGCCGCGCCCTCGCTGAATCCGGACGGCTCCATGGCCGGCGCTTCCACGGTCAACACCGATCTGGAGCGCCACACCCGCGCCTCGGCCCAGGACGCCGCCGACTACCGCGTCTACGGCCCTGGCCCGCGCGTGCCCATGTACGTGGTGTCGCCGTGGAGCCGCGGCGGCTGGGTCAATTCCCAAGCCTTCGATCACACTTCGGTGCTGCGTTTCCTGGAAGCCCGCTTCGGCGTGGCCGAAGACAACATCAGCCCCTGGCGCCGCGCGGTGCTGGGCGACCTGACTTCGGCCTTCAACTTTGCCACGCCCAACAACGAAAAGCTGCCCGACCTGAATCTGCTGACCCGCGCGGGCTCGGACAACGAGCGCAGCGCGCAGGAAGCGCTGAGCGCCGTGCCGCTGCCGGATCCCAGCACCCAGGCCAAGCCGGTACAGGAGCAGGGCGTGCGCTACTCCCGCGCCTTGCCCTACGAACTGCACACCAGCGGCCGCGCCCAGCCCGATACGGGCGCCATGCGGCTGGTGTTCTCCAATACGGGCAAGCAGGCGGCGGTGTTCCATGTCTATGACCGCCTGCACCTGGACAGCCTGCCGCGCCGCTATACGGTGGAGCCGGACAAGCAGCTGGAAGGCAACTGGGACACGGCGGCCGACGGCGGCAAGTACGACTTGTGGGTGCTGGGCCCCAATGGCTACCACCGCCATTTCGCCGGCGACCTGGCCCTGGCCCGTACCTCGGTCCTGGCTCCCGAGATCCGTGTCTGCTACGACGTCGCCAATGGCGACATCTACGTCAGCTTCATCAACGGCGGCAAGGATCCCTGCACCTTCGAAGTCGCGCCCAACGCCTACTACGCCAACCACGAGCGCTGGAAGTTCACGGTGCCCGCGGGCAGCCAGGTCGAACAGCACTGGGCGCTGCAGGGCAGCCAGGGCTGGTACGACTTCACGGCGCGCCTGGCCGAAGACCCAGCCTACCTGCGCCGCTTTGCCGGCCGCGTCGAAACCGGCCGTGCCTCGGTGACGGACCCGGCGATGGGGCAGTAAGCCTCAGGCGGCGGTCTGCGGTTCGCGCGCCCGGAAGGCCGTGGCGCACGCCTCGCAGATCGCCGCCGTGATGCCCTGGCGCGCATGTTCGCGCCGCTCCAGCATGCCGATGGCGCGCGACATCGGCCCCAGGTCTTGCGGCAGGGTGAGAATCCGCAGTTCAGGGCTGTGCTGCCAATTGGAACCGTTGATCAGCGGCAGCAGCGTCACGCCGACTTCCTGGCGCACCAGCTCGACCAGCGTCTCGATGGCGTTGAGTTCCAGGAATTCGTTCAGCGGCACGCCCAGGCGCCGCAGCAGCCGGTCTATTTGCAGGCCGGTGCGCTGGGTGCGGTCAAAACGCAGGAAGGGATTCTGCGCCAGCACCTGGCGGGCGTCGTCCCCGGGCGCCGAACGTGGCGCGATCACGACTAGTTGCTCTTCATATAGTGCGGTCCAGCGCGTGCTGGCCATCTTGCGTCCGGCTTCCACCAGGAAGGCCGCGTCCAGTTCGCCGTCCTCCACCTTGCCCGCCAGCTCGCTGGCCTTGCCCGACAGGATGCGCACGTCCAGCTTGGGATGCTGCTTCTTCATGCCGGACACGACCTTGGACAGGGTGCCCATGCAGGACACGATGCTGCCCACGGAGACCGATCCCGCCAGCTCGCCGGGCACCGTGCGCGGCAGCCGCATGCGGTCGTAAAGATCCAGCAAGTGCTTGATTTCCGGGAGTAATTCCCGGCCGGCGGCATTCAGGATGGCGAGCCGGCCGCTGCGGTCGAAGAGTTCGCGTCCCAGTTCTGCTTCCAGGGAGCGCATCTGGAAGCTGACGGCGGCCTGCGTCAGCGCCACCTGTTCGGCCGCTTCCGAGAAGGAACCATGGTGTGCGACCGCCAAGAAAGTGCGCAGAAAGCGGATGGTACTCACAAAAATCTCTTTTATGACGGAACAAAATTTCAAATTGATTTAATTAGACCACGGGAGTAACTTCGGCCGCTTACCCGTTATGAGACTAGCGACATGAAATCCTTCGACTGGGGCAACCCGTATCCTTCCGTCCGCATTCCGCTGTTCGCCCGCAATGTGGTGTCCACGTCGCATCCGCTGGCGGCGCAGGCGGGGCTGCGCATGATGCTCAAGGGCGGTAACGCCGTGGACGCCGCCATCGCCGCGGCCGCCACCATCGTCCTGGTCGAACCCGTGTCCTGCGGCCTGGGCGGCGACTGTTTCGCCATCGTCTGGGACGGCAAGGAACTGCACGGCCTGAACTCGTCGGGCGTGGCCCCGGCGGCCTGGAGCACCGAATACTTCAAGCGCAAGCACGGCGTGGGCGCCAACGGCCTGGCGATCCAGCCCAAGCGCGGCTGGGACGCCGTGACGGTGCCGGGCGTGGTGGCCGGCTGGGCCGCGCTGCATGAAAAACTGGGCAAGCTGCCGTTCGAGCAGTTGTTCGAACCCGCCATCGAGATCGCCGAGCGCGGCTACGCCGTGCCGCCGGTGGTGGCGCACAAGTGGGCCGCCGCGGCCGAGGAACTGAAATCGCAGCCGGGCTATGCCCAGGCCTTCCTGCCCGAGGGCCGCGCGCCCAAGGTCGGCGAACACTTCCGCTTCCCGGATGCCGCCAACACGCTGCGCCGCATCGCCGCGTCCAAGGGCCGCGACTTCTATGAAGGCGAACTGGCCGAGCGCATCGCCGCCTTCAGCCAGGAATGCGGTGGCGCCATGACGCTGGAAGACCTGCGCAACTACCGCCCGGAATGGGTCAAGCCCATCTCCAAGTCCTACCGCGGCTACGAGCTGCACGAGATCCCGCCGAACGGGCAGGGCATCGCCGCGCTGATCGCGCTGGGCATCGTCGAGCGCTTCGACATGGCCGACATCCCGGTGGACTCGGTGCAGTCGCAGCACATCCAGATCGAAGCCATGAAGCTGGCCTTCGCCGACCTGTACAAGTATGTGGCCGACCCGCGCTCCATGCAGGTGACGCCGGAGCAGATGCTGTCCGACGCCTACCTGGACAGCCGCGCCAAGCTGATCCGCCTGGACCGCGCCACCCATTTCGAGGCCGGCCGCCCGCACGCCGGCGGCACCATCTACCTGACCGCCGCCGATGAGAACGGCATGATGATCTCGTTCATCCAGTCCAACTACATGGGCTTCGGTTCGGGCGTGGTGGTGCCGGGCACCGGCATCAGCATGCAGAACCGCGGCGTGGGCTTCTCGATGGATCCGAAGTCGGCCAACGTGGTCGAAGGCGGCAAGCGTCCGTTCCACACCATCATCCCCGGCTTCCTGACCCGTGGCGGCAAGCCGGTCATGAGCTTTGGCGTGATGGGCGGCGACATGCAGCCGCAAGGCCACATGCAGACCGTGGTGCGCATGCTGGACTACCACCAGAACCCGCAGGCCGCCTGCTGCGCGCCGCGCTGGAAGGTCAACCGCGATTTCACGCTGGACATCGAGACCAATATGAAGGCTTCCACCATTGCGGGCCTGAAGGACCTCGGGCATGCTTTGAAGTCGGTCGACGATCCGTACATGGATTTCGGCGCGGGCCAGTTCATCTGGCGCATGTCCGAAAACGACAACGAGCTTGGCTATGTCGCCGCCAGCGACAGCCGGCGCGACGGTCAGGCGGTCGGCTTCTAAACGTACTCCAGTGCAGCCACAAGGGGAAAAAACACAATGAAACGCTTGACCTTGACCTTCGGCGCCAGCTTGCTGGCGCTGGCCGCGGGTGCCGCCAGCGCCCAGAACATCCGGATCGGCCTGCAGGAAGATCCGGACGTACTGGACCCGCACCGCGCGCGCACCTATGTGGGCCGCATCGTCTTCACCTCGCTGTGCGACAAGCTGATCGACATCGATCCCAAGCTGCACTTCGTGCCGCAGCTGGCCACCTCGTGGTCCTTCAGCCCCGACAACAAGGTGCTGACCTTCAAGCTGCGCGAGGACGCGCTGTTCCATGACGGCTCCAAGTTCGACGCCGCCGCGGCCAAGGCTAACCTGGAACGCGCCATGTCGCTGCCGGACAGCCTGCGCAAGGGCGAGCTGGCCTCGGTGGAAAAGGTCGATGCGCCTGACGCCACGACGCTGGTGCTGACGCTGAAGAAGCCTGATGCCACCTTGCTGGCCCAGCTGTCGGACCGTGCCGGCATGATGCTGTCGCCCAAGACCTTTACGGACGACGTTGCCGCCGTGGGCCGCAAGCCGGTCTGCTCCGGTCCCTACAAGTTCGTCGAGCGCATCCAGAACGACCGCATCGTGCTGGAGAAATTCGACCAGTACTACGATGCCAAGGACTTCGCCTTCAAGCGCGTGACCTTCCTGCCGATTCCGGATACCACCGTGCGCCTGTCCAACCTGCGCGCGGGCGACCTGGACATGCTGGAACGCCTGAATCCTTCCGACGTGCCGCAGGTCAAGTCCGACGCGAGCCTGACGTTCGCCCCGGTGGCGGGCCTGGGCTTCCAGCAATTCATGTTCAACGTGGCCAACGGCAAGCGCGCCGAAGACAACCCGTTCAAGAACAAGCTGGTGCGCCAGGCGTTCCAGTACGCCATCGACCGCAAGGCCATCAGCGAAGTGGCCGGCGGCGGAATTTTCGATCCGGCGCAGCAGCCGTTCCCGCCCGCCAGTCCGTACCACAGCGACAAGTTCCCGCCGACCCAGCGCGACGTTGCCAAGGCGAAGGCGCTGCTCAAGCAGGCGGGCTTTGACCGCGTGAAGGCCGAGGTCATGTTCGGCAACAACACCACCACCTCGTCGATCGCCGAGATCGTGCAGGCCATGGCGTCCGAGGCGGGCTTCGACCTGTCGCTGCGCCCGACCGAGTACGCGGCCCTGCAGAAGGAATCCGCCGGCGGCAACTTCCAGGTCGTGATGCTGGGCTGGTCCGGCCGGGTCGATCCGGACGGCAACATCCACGCTTTCGTCACCTGCAAGGGCGCGCTGAACGATGGCCACTATTGCAACCCGGAAGTGGACAAGCTGTTGAACGAGGCCCGCACGGTGCCGGACGAAACCAAGCGCAAGGCTATCTACGACCAGGCGCAGACCATCATCCAGGACGAATTGCCCGGGGTGTATAACTACTACCAGCCCTGGCCCTTCGCCCTGGCCAAGAAGGTCAAAGGCTTTACGCCCTATCCGGACGGCATGATCCGCCTGAAGGGCGTGACGTACGCGCAGAAGTGATCGCGGCGCGGCAGTCAAGCGCCGCGCCAGCCGGACGCGCCTAGCGCGTCCGGTTGTTGTTTGCGGCGGCAGGGCGCCGCGGTTTATCCTCCCGGCCCCCCGCCCGCCGTTCCTGTCTTACGGTTTCTCATATGCTTAAACTCATCTTGCGCCGCGTGATCGTCGCGATACCGACACTGATACTGGTGTCGATGATCGTCTTCATGCTGCAGAAAATCCTGCCCGGCGATCCGGTGCTGACCCTGGCCGGCGAAGAACGCGATCCGGCCGTCCTGGACTACCTGCGGGACAAATACCGCCTCAACGATCCGCTGCCCGTGCAATACGCCGCCTGGGCCACGCAGGTCTTGCAAGGCGACCTGGGCAAATCGCTGCGCACCGACGTGCCCGTCACCACGCTGATCGGCCAGAAGCTGCCGGTCACGCTGCAATTGGCCGCCATGGCCATGTTCTTCGCGCTGCTGATAGGGATTCCCATGGGGATCATCGCGGCGGTAAAGAAAGGCAAGCCGGTCGAGATGGGCGCCAACATCGCCGCGCTGTCCGGCATGTCCATCCCCAACTTCTGGCTGGGCATCATCCTCATCATGGTGGTGTCGGTGCAATGGAAGCTGCTGCCGGCTTCGGGCTACGTGTCGCCGTCCGAGGATTTCTGGCTGTCGATCAAGACCATGCTGATGCCATCCCTGGTGCTGTCCACGGCCATCGCCGCGTATCTCATGCGCCATACCCGTTCGGCCATGCTCGAAGCCTTGTCGGCCGATTACGTGCGCACGGCGCGCGCCAAAGGCGTGTCGCCGCGCAGCGTGGTGCTGCGCCATGCCTTGCGCAACGCGCTGATGCCCATCGTCACGCTGGTGACGCTGCTGTTCGGCGAACTGCTGGCGGGCGCCGTGCTGACCGAACAGGTCTTCACGATTCCGGGCTTCGGCAAGCTGGTGGTCGACGCGGTCTTCACGCGCGATTACGCGGTGGTGCAGGGCGTGGTGCTCTGCGTGGCAGTGGGTTTCATCATCATGAACCTGCTGGCCGACATCCTGTACATCCTGGTCAATCCCCGCCTGAGGCACTCATGAGCGCAATTCCTGCAACGGCCGCAGCCGTCACGCCGCCCCGCAGCCGCAACCGCGCCTGGGGCAAGTTCAAGCGCAACCACATCGCCATGCTGGGCTTGGGCATCGTGTTGTTCTTTGTCCTGCTGGCCATCCTGGCGCCGCTGATCGCCAGCCATGATCCCTTCCAGACCAGCTTCACCACCATCCGCAAGGCGCCCTCGGCGTCCTACTGGCTGGGCACGGACGAACTGGGCCGCGATATTTTCAGCCGCATGGTCTATGGCGCCCGCGCCTCGCTGATGGCGGGCCTGGTGTCGGTCCTGATCGCGCTGGCTGTGGGCGTGCCGTTCGGCCTGGCGGCCGGCTATTTCGGCGGCTGGACCGACAGCATCATTTCCCGCGCCACCGAAGCGCTGCTGGCGATTCCCTTCCTGATCCTGGCCATCGCGCTGGCCGCCTTCCTCGGACCCAGCCTGACCAACGCCATGATCGCCATCGGCGTCTCGGCCGCGCCCAAGTTCATCCGGCTCACGCGCGGACAGGTGCTGGCGGTCAAGAACGAGGACTACGTGCAGAGCGCGCGCGCCCTGGGCGCGTCCGACCTGCGCATCATCGGCCGCCACGTGTTCCCCAACGTGATGCCGCCGCTGATCGTGCAGGCCACCATCACCATCGCCACGGCCATCATCGCCGAGGCCAGCCTGTCGTTCCTGGGCCTGGGGCTGCAGCCGCCGAACCCGTCCTGGGGCTCGATGCTGAACACCGCCAAGAACTTCATGACCCAGGCGCCCTGGATGTCGATCTTCCCCGGATCGGCCATTTTCCTGGTGGTGCTGGGCTTCAATCTGCTGGGCGACGGCCTGCGCGACGCGCTTGATCCGCGTCAGGAAAAGTAATCACCATGGCAACAACAATGGACCCCAAGCGCGTCGTCCAGGTCAATGACCTGACCGTGAGCTTCAAGACCCCCGGGCGCACCGTGGAAGCGGTGCGCAAAGTCTCCTTCCACGTCGACCGCGGCGAAACCCTGGCCATCGTGGGCGAATCCGGCTCCGGCAAATCCGTGACCTCGCTGGCGCTGATGCGCCTGGTCGAATACGGCGGCGGCAGGATCGTCAACGGCGGCATGCTGCTGCGCCGGCGCAACGGCGACGTGCTGGACCTGCTCAACGCGCCCGACAGCACGCTACAGCGCGTGCGCGGCGCGGACGTGGCCATGATCTTCCAGGAGCCCATGACGTCCCTGAACCCCAGTTTCACGGCCGGCAACCAGATTGCCGAAGCCCTGCAGCTGCACCAGGGGCTGGACGCGGCCGCGGCCCGCGCCGAGACGTTGCGCATGCTGGAGCGCGTGCGCATTCCCGAGGCCCGCGCCATCCTGGACCGCTATCCGCACCAGCTCTCGGGCGGCATGCGCCAGCGCGTCATGATCGCCATGGCGCTGTCGTGCAAGCCCCAGCTGCTGATCGCCGACGAGCCGACCACGGCCTTGGACGTGACCATCCAGGCCCAGATCCTGCAATTGATCCGCCAGCTGCAGGAGGAAATGGACATGGGCGTGATCTTCATCACGCACGACATGGGCGTGGTGGCCGAAGTGGCCGACCGCGTGCTGGTCATGTACCGCGGCGACAAGGTGGAAGAGGG
The DNA here is from genome assembly GCF_036567245.1 of Achromobacter sp. GTDB lineage: Bacteria > Pseudomonadota > Gammaproteobacteria > Burkholderiales > Burkholderiaceae_B > Achromobacter. The sequence goes on from NZ_DATCUY010000714.1 coordinate 11,652, forward strand.
CGGCTCGGATCAGGTCTTCGCCCGCCCGCAGCACGCCTATACGCGGGCGCTGCTGTCGGCGGTGCCGCGTCTGGGCGCCATGCATGGCACGGACGAGCCCGCGCCGTTCCCGCTGCTGCGCGTGGACGACGCCAAAGCCCCGCCGCAGGTTGCCTCCGCGCCCGCCGCGGCGCCGTCCACCGTGCGCCGCGAAAACGGTCCGGTGCTGAAAGTCCGCGACCTGACCACCAGCTTCGACATCACCGGCGGCATCCTGGGCCGGGTGCAGAAGCGCGTGCACGCCGTGGAAAAGGTCAGCTTCGACCTGTATCCGGGCGAGACGCTGTCGCTGGTGGGCGAGTCCGGCTGCGGCAAGACCACCACCGGCCGCTCGCTGCTGCAACTGGTCAAGAGCAAGGCCGGCAGCATCGAATTCGACGGCAAGAACATCGGCGCGCTGCGCGGCAGCGCCATGCAGACGCTGCGTCAGCACATCCAGTTCATCTTCCAGGATCCGTTCGCCTCGCTGGACCCGCGCATGACGGTGGGCTATTCCATCATGGAGCCCCTGCTGATCCATGGCGTGGCGCGCGGCAAGGCAGCGCAGGACCGGGTGCGCTGGCTGATGGACAAGTGCGGCCTGCTGCCCGAAATGATCGACCGCTATCCGCATGAATTCTCGGGCGGCCAGCGCCAGCGCATCTGCATCGCGCGCGCCCTGGCGCTGAACCCCAAGGTGGTGATCGCCGACGAATCCGTATCGGCGCTGGACGTTTCGATCCAGGCGCAGATCGTCAACCTGCTGCTGGACTTGCAGCGCGAGCTGGGCGTGTCGTTCCTGTTCATCTCGCACGACATGGCGGTAGTCGAGCGCGTCAGCCACCGGGTGGCGGTGATGTACCTGGGCCAGATCGTCGAGATCGGGCCGCGCCGGGCCATCTTCGAGAACCCGCAGCATCCCTATACCAAGAAGCTGATGGCGGCGGTGCCCATCGCCGATCCGCAGCGCCGTCACCGCGAGCGCTCGCTGCTGGTCGACGAGATCCCCAGCCCGATGCGCAAGCTGGGCGACGACCCGCTGGTCGAGCCGCTGGTCGCGGTGGGCGAAGGCCATTTCGTGGCCCGCCATCCCATTGGCGTCTACTGAGGCGAAAAGCCGCCGGCTGGGTGCTGGCGGCTGGAAACATCCGCGCGGGTGCGCGCGGGGTGTCCCCAGGGGGGGCTGAAACTAGCGCTTTTCCAGAGCCAGCTTCAGCCCGAAGGCGATGAACACCGCGCCCGTCATGCG
>NZ_DATCUY010000715.1:0-4625 GCF_036567245.1 Achromobacter sp.
CCGGCTGCCATTGCCGGCGCCACGCCTGTGGCCGAGATCGTCGCGTCCAAGCGGGCGAATGGCCGTCCGGGCATTCCGGCGTCCATCCTGAATCGCACGGGCCCGCCTCCGCGCCCGGAGCCCAAGGCGGCCGAGGACGACGTGGTCGAGGCGCCGCGCATCCCGGTGGCCGAGGCCGTCAAGAACGCGAATCTGGACGAATTGCGTGAACAGGTCGTGGCCTGCACCGCCTGCGGCTTGTGCGACGGGCGGCGCCACGCCGTGTTCGGCCAGGGCGCCACCCCGACCCGCTGGCTGGTCGTGGGCGAAGCCCCGGGCGAGCAAGAAGACCGGCAGGGTCATCCCTTCGTGGGCCGGTCCGGCCAGCTGCTGGACGCGATGTTGGCCGCCGTGGGCATGAGCCGGGAAACCGACGCGTTCATCACGAACGTGATCAAGTGCCGTCCGCCGGGCAACCGCAACCCCAAGCCCGAGGAAATCGCGGCCTGCAGCCCGTACCTGATGCGGCAGATTGCCTTGCTCAAACCCGAGCGCATCCTGGTGCTGGGCCGCTTCGCGGCGCAGACGCTGCTGGGCACGGACGCCACGATCGGCAGCCTGCGGGGCCGTGTTCATTCGTTGAAGACGGACGAAGGCGCCGAGATTCCGGTCATCGTCAGCTACCACCCGGCGTACCTGCTGCGCAGCCCGTCCGAGAAGGCGCGGGCCTGGCAGGACCTGAAGCTGGCGTCCCGCATGGTCTGACGGCGGCTGCCGGTCGCAAACGAAAAACCGGGCCTTGGCCCGGTTTTTCTTTGGGATATCAATCGCTTGGCGGTGATTTCCTAGTGCGTGGAGTCCAGTGCGCGGCCATGGCCTTCCTGGCCGATCTGGTCATGCAGATCGGGATTGGCCAGCATGTTGCGCTTGCTCCAGCGCATGAACACGACCATCAGCACGGCGACGACGGTGCCAAAAATGACGATGATGATGTTGATCGGCAGTTGCAGCCACAGCAGCAGGGTGTACATCGCCACCATCAGCAGGATGTTGAGCTGTTCGTTGAAGTTCTGCACGGCGATGGAATGGCCGGCCGACAGCAGCACATGGCCGCGGTGTTGCAGCAGGGCGTTCATGGGCACCACGAAGAACCCGGCCAGGCCGCCTGTGATCAGCAGCAGCAGGTAGACGCTCCAGGGCGAGTAGACCAGCGGCATCAGCAGCACGACCAGCCCCATGGCGGCGCCCACGGGCAGCACGGCCAGCGCGCGGCGCAGCGGGATGCGTCCCGCCAGGATCGAACCCACCACCGTGCCCAGCGCGGCCACGCCCATCAGCATCGAAGCCTTGTCCAGCTGATAGCCCAGGTGGCTGCGGCCCCATTCGATGACGATCAGCTGGAGGGTTGCGCCGGCGCCCCAGAACAGCGTGGTGACGGCCAGCGAGATCTGACCCAGCTTGTCGCGCCAAAGCACGCGGACATAGCCCCAGAACGTGCGGATCAGCCGTACCGGGTTCTTTTGCTGTGGCGGATAGCGCACGTGGGTGTGCGGAATCATCAGGTTGCACAGCGCCGCCAGCAGGTAGACGAAGGCGATCACGAGGATGGCCGCTTCGGCCGGCGTGTGCACCAGGCTGCCGATGAACGAGTGGCTGAGCAGCGCAGTGGAGACCGAGGAAGAAATCAACAGACCGCCCAGCACCGTGCCAAGAATGATGGAGAAGACCGTCAGGCCTTCGATCCAGCTGTTGCCCTTGACCAGCATGTGGGGCGGCAGCATTTCGGTGACGATGCCGTATTTGGCGGGCGAATATGCGGCGGCGCCGATGCCCACGACGGCGTAGGCGGCACACACCAGATACGTCTGATATTCAGGGGCGACGCCGATGCTGGCGTACGAGAACATCAGCAGACAGCCGGCCACTTTCAAGGCGTTGGTGGAAAACATCACCCGCCCCTTGGGGAAGGAGTCCGCCAGGGCGCCAACAAAGGCGGCCAGCACCACGTAGGCTAGCGCGAAAGACCATTTCATCATGGGCGCCAGCCAGTCGGGGCCATGCAGCTCCTGTATCAAGGCGATGGCTGCGATGAACAGCGCATTGTCCGCCAATGACGAGAAGGCCTGCGCGGCCATGACCAGATAGAAACCACGTTTCAAGAATGTCCCCGTTCTTTGGCCTGAGCCCGGCCGGTCCGCGTGAAAATTATGTGTCGTGCCAAAAAGTGTCAGGGAGTATAGCCGGAGCGTGGGTGCGCGCTATTGAGCGTTTGCCCGTGGGTTGACCGTTGCTAACGTTTAGGGACAGACTGCCTGCGGTATCATACGACCCATATGTGAGCCGGCCCTTGACGGGCCGGTTTGCAATCTGTGCGGCAGGTCCGTTAACGCCTTTCGTTCAACCCACCCCGTCGTCATCGTACTGTGCGTCTTACTCAGCTAAAACTCGCCGGCTTCAAGTCCTTCGTTGATCCCACCGTGATCCCCGTGCCCAGCCAACTGGTCGGCGTGGTGGGTCCCAACGGCTGCGGAAAATCGAACATCATTGACGCAGTACGCTGGGTGCTTGGCGAGGCCAAGGCCTCCGAGCTGCGCGGCGAGTCCATGCAGGACGTCATTTTCAACGGCTCCGGCCACCGCAAGCCGGCCGCCCGGGCGTCGGTGGAAATGGTGTTCGACAACAGCGAAGGGCGCGCCGCCGGCCAATGGAGTACCTACGCCGAAATCGCCGTGCGCCGCGTTCTGACCCGGGACGGCACCAGCAGCTATTTCGTCAATAACCAGCAGGTCCGCCGCCGCGACATCCACGACATCTTCCTGGGCACCGGCCTGGGCGCGCGGGGCTACGCCATCATCGGCCAGGGCATGATCAACCGCCTGATCGAGGCGCGCCCTGAAGAACTGCGGGTATTCCTGGAAGAAGCGGCCGGGGTGTCGCGCTACAAGGAACGCCGCCGCGAGACCGAAAACCGCCTGTCCGACACGCGCGAGAACCTGACCCGCGTCGAAGACATCCTGCGTGAACTGAACAGCCAGCTGGAAAAACTGGAAGCGCAGGCCGAAGTGGCCACGCGCTACCGCGAACTCCAGGCCGACGGCGAAAAGAAGCAGCATGCGTTGTGGTTCCTGAAGGAAACCGGGGCGCGCGAGGAGCGCGCCAAGAAAGTCCAGGAAATGGCGCAGGCCCAGAACGAGCTGGAAGCCGCCATCGCCGGCCTGCGGGCGGGCGAAGCCGCGCTGGAATCCCGGCGCCAGGCCCATTACGCCGCCAGTGACGCGGTCCATGCCGCCCAGGGCGCGCTGTACGAAGCCAACGCCCAGGTCAGCCGCCTGGAGGCCGAGATCCGCCACGTGGTCGATTCCCGCAATCGCCTGCAGTCGCGCCGCGACCAACTGCAGCAGCAGATCGCGGAATGGACCAGCCAGCGCGAACATTGCACGGAGCAGATCGCCCAGGCCGAAGACGACCTGGCCACCGCCGCCACCCGCACCGAAGAGGCGCGCGCCACGGCGGAAGATGCCCAGGCCGGCCTGCCTTCGGTCGAACAGCGCGTGCGCGAGGCCGCATCCGGCCGCGACGAAATGCGTGCCGCGCTGGCCCGCGTCGAGCAGAACCTGGCGCTGGTTGCTCAGACCCAGCGCGACGCCGACCGCCAGATGCAGGTCCTGGAGCAGCGCCGCGAGCGTCTGCAACAGGAACTGCGCGAACTGCACGCCCCGGACCCCGTGCGTCTGGAACAACTGGCCGGCGACCGCCTTGCGGGCGAAGACCAACTGCAAGAAGCCCAGGAAGAACTGGCCACGCTGGAAGGCCGGGTGCCGGAAGCGGACGCCGAGCGCAGTCGCGCCCAGGCCGCCGCCCAGACCGACGCGCAGAATCTGGCGCGCCTGGAAGCCCGCCTGTCGGCGCTGGTGAAATTGCAGGAAGACGTGCAGAAGCAGGGGGCGCTGGAGCCCTGGCTGGCCAAGCACGAGCTCGCCGGTCTGTCGCGCCTGTGGCAGAAGCTGCATGTCGAGCCAGGCTGGGAAACCGCCCTTGAAGCGGCGCTGCGCGAACGCATGGCGTCGATGGAAGTGCGCAACCTGGACTGGGCCCGCGCCTTTGCCGAAGATGCGCCACCGGCTCGCCTGGCGTTCTACCAGCTGCCCGTCGCCGCGCCCGCGCCGGCGGCACCTGCCGGCCTGACGCCGCTGGCCAGCCTGTTGCGCATTACCGATCCCGACCTGCGCACGCTTCTGAACGAGTGGCTGGCCGGTGTCTACACCGCGACCGACGTAACCCAGGCCCTGGCCATGCGGGCATCCTTGCCCGCCGGCGGCGCCTGCGTGGTCAAGGCCGGCCATCTGGTCGACGCGCACAGCGTGCGCTTCTACGCGCCAGACTCCGAGCAGGCCGGCCTCCTGGCCCGCCAGCAGGAAATCGAAAACCTGCAGCGCGAAATCAAAGCCCAGCAACTGATCGCCGACCAGGCGCGCGCCGCGGTCGCACGCGCCGAAGCCGCCTGGCAGCAGGTGTCCCAGGCCATCGCCCCGGCGCGCCAGCGCGTGGCGGAGGTCACCCGCCGGGTGCATGACATCCAGCTGGAGCACTCGCGCCTGCAGCAACAGGCCGAGCAATCCGGCGAGCGCGCCTCGCGCCTGCGCCAG
>NZ_DATCUY010000716.1:0-3906 GCF_036567245.1 Achromobacter sp.
AGGGCGGCGGGCGAGCGCAGCACCACGCGCTTGCGGCCGGCCGAGACGATGCCGCGCTGCTTCCAGTCGCTGAGCAGGCGGCTGACCGTGTGCAGAGTGGTGCCGGTCATTTCGGCGATGTCCTGGCGCGTGATGGGAAAGCCGATGCCGATGCCGTCCTGCATCGGTTGGCCGGACTGCTGCACCAGCCTCAGGATGGCGCGCGCGACCCGTTGTTCGACCTCATCGGTGGACAGCTCCTGGATGCGGACATGGGCGTCCTGCAGGCGCTGCCCCATGGTTTGCAGCGCGGCCGCACCCAACTGGGGATGGCTGGCCGTGAAACGTTCCCAGACCGCGGCCGGCCATGCCAGGCAAACGCTTTCCTGCACGGCCTGGACCGTGGCGGGATAGCTGGGCTGCCGCATGGCGCAAGCCAGCCCGAACATGTCGCCGGGATTCACATAGCGCACCACCACCTGTTCGCCTTCCGGCGTCAGCTGCGCCACTTTCAGGCAACCGTGCAGCAGCACGAAGAAGTGCGCGGCGGGCGCGCCCTGGCGGTATGCGAGTGCGCCGGCCTGCAGCCGGCAAGGCGTCGCGCCGCGCAGCGCCGTGTCCAGCTGCGCATCGGACAGCGGCCTGAACAGATCCAGGTTGCGGAGCAGGGCGTGACACAGCGGCGACGACGCGGGGGGCCGCTCGGATACGTGTGGAGGGTCCATGTCCCGATGGTGACATCGTCGCTGCGCTGCGGCAATGCGCGCGGGCCTCCAGGCTGGTCCGAAGTTTGCGCTACAGCAAAGAACGCAAGCGGTGCCGGACCTTCAATGGAGTTGCCGACAGACTCGGCTTAGCAGAAACCGGAAGAGGAGTTGCACATGAACGCTTTGCGCCCCACCTTGCTTGCCATGGCATTGATCGCAACGATGGCGGGCGGCCCAGCGGCCGCCCAGAACGCCGATCAGCTGGAACGCGCCAAGGTCGCACTGGTCGCCCCGCCCATGGTCCACCCGCATGAGCAGGTGGCGCGTTCGGGCCCGAAGGTGATCGAATTCACGATGACCATCGAGGAGAAGAAGATGGTCATCGACGACAAGGGCACGACCTTGCAGGCCATGACGTTCAACGGGTCCATGCCCGGTCCGACCCTGGTGGTGCACGAGGGCGACTATGTCGAACTGACCCTGGTCAACCCGGCCACCAACGCCATGCCGCACAACGTGGATTTCCATGCGGCCACCGGCGCGCTGGGCGGCGCCAAGCTCACCAACGTCAACCCGGGCGAACAGGCCACGCTGCGTTTCAAGGCGGATCGCAGCGGCACCTTCGTCTACCACTGTGCGCCGGAAGGCATGGTGCCCTGGCACGTGGTCGCCGGCATGAGCGGCACGCTGATGGTGCTGCCGCGCGACGGCCTGAAGGATCCTCAGGGCAAGCCGCTGCGCTACGACCGCGTCTACACGATAGGCGAGTTCGACCTGTACATCCCCAAGGACGCGAACGGCAAGTACAAGGACTACCCGACGCTGGCGGAAAGCTATGGCGACACGGTGGCAGTCATGCGCACGCTGACGCCGTCGCACATCGTCTTCAACGGCAAGGTCGGGGCCCTGACGGGCGCCAACGCGCTCACCGCCAAGGTCGGCGAGACGGTGCTGCTGATCCATTCGCAGGCCAACCGCGACACGCGCCCGCATCTGATCGGGGGCCATGGCGACTGGGTCTGGGAAACCGGCAAGTTCGCCAACCCGCCGCAGAAGAACCTGGAAACCTGGTTCATCCGCGGCGGCTCGGCGGGGGCGGCGCTCTACACCTTCAAGCAGCCCGGCGTGTACGCCTACCTGAATCACAACCTGATCGAGGCGTTCGAGCTGGGCGCGGCCGGGCATATCAAGGTCGAGGGCAAATGGAATGACGACCTGATGAAGCAGATCAAGGCGCCGGGTCCGATCCCGCGCTGAGCGCAGCGGCTGGGCGCGCTTTGCGCGTCCAGCCTTGCCCGCGTCCGTCCGCGTCGCCATCACGCTTTTCCCATCCGGAGCCTTGCCATGTCCAAGCTTTATCGAATCGCGTTCGCCGCCGCGCTGGCCGGCCTGCCCGTCCCGCAAGCGGGTGCGGAGACGCTGGCCGCCATCAACCCGGCCGGCGAAAAACTCTACAAGTCCGCCTGTGTCGTGTGCCACGCCAGCGGGGTCGCCAATGCGCCCAAGCTGGGCGACAAGCAGGCCTGGTCGCCCTTTATCGCGCAGGGCGCCGATGCGCTGCTGGCGACCGTGCTCAAGGGCAAGGGCGCGATGCCGCCGCGCGGCGGTTCGTCCGCGGACGAGTCCACGCTCAGGGCCGCGGTGGAATTCATGATGGCCGCGTCCCGCTAGCGGGCAGGTCCGCGCCTTGGTCCATAGATAGTTGCACTTGCAATTATCCAAATTCCTCCATACGATTGCAATTGCACATGATGCAATTGCAATTCACGATGCGAAATGACGGCGCCCGTACATCGGGACGCCGCCTTCGCGCCACCAGGAGGACGCCATGGATACCCCGATAGAACCGACCGACGCCGATCCGCAGGAAACCCAGGAATGGCTGGAGGCCATGCAGGCCGTGCTGGCCCACGAGGGCCGGCCGCGCACCCACTACCTGCTGGACCAGTTGATCGGCCAGGACCGCACCGGCCACGGCGGTTATGCCGCGCCGAACGCCACGCCCTACGTGAACACCATCCGGCCGGCGGAGCAGGGACTGTTTCCGGGCGACATGGGCATCGAGCTGCGGCTGGACGCCTATCTGCGCTGGAACGCCATGGCCATGGTGCTGCGCGCGGGCAAGACCTCGGGCGTGGGCGGACACATCGCCACCTATGCCTCGGCCACCACGCTGTACGAAACCGGCTTCCGCCATTTCTTCCGCGCCGCCACCCCGGACTTCCTGGGCGACATGCTGTACATCCAGGGGCATTCCGCGCCCGGCATCTACGCGCGCGCCTACCTGGAGGGTCGCATCTCCGAGGCTGAACTCGACCGCTTCCGGCGCGAGACGGCCGGCGGCGGCCTGGCGTCCTATCCGCATCCGCGCACCATGCCCGGGTTCTGGCAGTTCCCCACGGTGTCGATGGGCCTGGGGCCGTTGATGGCCGCCTACCAGGCGCGCTACATGCGCTATCTGGAAGACCGCGAACTGATTCCCGCGCAGGGCCGCAAGGTATGGGGCTTCCTGGGCGACGGCGAACAGGACCAGCCCGAGACGCTGGCGGCGGTGGCGATGGCCGGCCGCGAAAAGCTGGACAACCTGGTCTTCGTGGTGAACTGCAATCTGCAGCGCCTGGACGGCCCGGTGCGCGGCAATGCCAAGATCATCCAGGAACTGGAAAGCGTGTACCGCGGCGCCGGCTGGAACGTTATCAAGGTGATCTGGGGCGCTGGCTGGGACGCGTTGCTGGCCCAGGACCATGACGGCCGCTTGCGCCGGCGCATGATGCAGTGCGTGGACGGCGAGTACCAGGTGTTCAAGGCGCGCGGCGGCGCCTATGTGCGCGAACATTTCTTCGGCGCGGACCCGGTGCTGCTGGAGCGCGTGGCGCACCTGAGCGACGAGGAAATCGGCGCGCTGAACCGTGGCGGCCACGATCCGGCCAAGGTCTACGCGGCCTACGCCACGGCGCTGGCCCACCGCGGCCAGCCCACCGTCATCCTGGCCAAGACCGTCAAGGGATATGGCATGGGTGCGGCGGGCGAGGCGGCCAACACCAACCACCAGCAGAAGAAGATGGCGGATCCGGCCGTGCGCGCGTTCCGCGATCGTTTCTCCATTCCGGTACCCGACGATCTGCTGGAACAGATTCCCTACATCAAGCCCGCGCCCGGCAGCGCCGAACGGGCCTACTTCGATGCCGCGATCGCGCGCGCCGGCGGCCATTTGCCGCGG
>NZ_DATCUY010000717.1:0-12002 GCF_036567245.1 Achromobacter sp.
GGATGCGTCCTGCGCGCCCGCCGGCGCGGCCGCCACGGCCACGCCGTCGATCATCGCGGCATAGCCTTGCCCGTCGGCCTGCAACACGGCATCGGCCGGTTCCGACTGCAGGCGGCGCATCAGGGCCCCAGCCTCCTTCGGATCGGCGAAGCGCTGCGACAGCAGCAGTTCCTCGCCGTCGGCGGCCAACAGGCGGAAGCGGAAGCCGCCGTCTTCATCGCGGAAGCTGACAAAGCGCGCGCCCTTGCCCTTTTCCTTCTTGGGTTGCGCGGCCTTGGCGCCCGACGCGGCATCGAGGTTGCGCAGGCCCACGGCCTGGCGCAGCTCCTGCATGAACGGCGTGGCCAGCTTGCGCGCCTTGGCGGCGCCGGCCTGCAGGATGTCTTCGATGCGGCCGGGGTTGGCCATCAGGTCGAAGTACTTCTCGCGCATGGGCGCCAGCAGGTTTTCAAGGTGGTCGTACAGCGCCTGCTTGGCCTCGCCCCAGCCCATGCCCTCTTCCAGCTGCTTGCGCAAGGCAGCTGCCTGCTCGTGCGTGGCGAAGGCGCGGTAGATCGTGTACAGGTGCGAGTTCTCGGCATCCTTGGGCTCGCCCGGCGCGCGCGAATCCGTGACGATGCGCATCACCGCCGCGCGCAGCGCGCTGGCGCCGCCCTCGAACAGCGGAATGGTGTTGTTGTAGCTCTTGGACATCTTGCGGCCGTCCAGGCCCGGCAAGGTTGCCACGTCCTCTTCGATCACGACTTCCGGCAACGTGAAGTAATCGCGGCCGTACAGATGGTTGAAGCGCTGGGCGATGTCGCGCGCCATTTCCAGATGCTGGATCTGGTCGCGGCCGACCGGCACCTTGTTGGCGTTGAACATGACGATGTCCGCGGCCATCAGCACCGGATAGGAGAACAAGCCCATCGTGACGCCGTCGTCCGGGTCCAGACCCTTCTCCGTGTTCTGGTCCACCGACGCCTTGTACGCATGCGCCCGGTTCATCAGGCCTTTGGCCGTGACGCAGTTCAACAGCCAGGTCAGCTCGGGGATCTCGGGGATGTCCGACTGCCGGTAGAAGGTCACGCGTTCGTGGTCCAGGCCCACCGCCAGCCAGGTGGCGGCGATTTCCAGGCGCGAGCGCGCCACGCGGGCGGGGTCGTCGCACTTGATAAGGGCGTGGTAGTCCGCCATAAAGAAGAATGCGTCCACGCCGGGCTGCGCGCTGGCCTGAACGGCGGGACGGATGGCGCCCGCGTAATTGCCGAGGTGGGGAGTTCCAGAGGTGGTGATGCCGGTAAGGACGCGGGTATTCATGAGGCGAAGAGGCGTTTGCTGGGGGAAACGCCCAGTGTAACTTGCCGGGCGCGCGGCTACAGGACGGCCAGCACCGGCGCCGCCAGCGCACACAGGCCGCCAGCGGTCAGCGCGGCGCGGGGCCGGAACGTCAGGAACCAGATCAGCAGCAGTCCGGCAATGCTGAGGATGCCTATCCATTCGACCGTGCCATAGCTCCAGCCCCAGACTGCCGCCGACGCGCACAGGGACAGGGCCAACGCGATCCAGCCGAACAGGCGCAAAGGCAGTCGGTGGCGCCGCGGCAGGGCCCGGTCGAACAGGTCTTCGTAATGGCGGTCCATGCCCAGGCACAGGGCTGCAAAACCGGCGTAGGCCAGGCAGAAGGCGGCTAGCGTCATGGCGTATCACCTCTAGGTTCGTAGGCGGGCTGAACAGTCGGGGTCTGGGACTGGGCCGCGGGCTTGGCCGCGGCGCGGCTCTTGATTGACGCCTTGGCGCCCGCCTTGCCAGCGCGGGCTGCCCTACGCGCCATCCAGGCCAGCAGCAACGCCCCGGCCAGGCAGGTCAGGTCGAAACCCGCCATGACCCAGTCGCCCGTGGGCAGGGACACGCCCAGATGGCGCGAGGTCGTCAGGGCGTTGACCACCGGCACCAGCGCCAAGGCGGCGGCTGCGGCGGCCAGCAGGTCGCGCCACTTGCGGTGCTGGAACAGGAAGGCGTAGACCAGCGACAGGCCCCACGCAGCAAAGAACGCGCGCGATTCCCAGAGCTGTCTGCCAGGCAGGTCTACGGGCAGCAGGCGATTGGCCCAGAAAAACGCGGCGACCGAGATGAACAGGCCCGCGATCGTGCCGGCGTTGAGCGCATCCACCAGCCGCAGCGAGAACGCTTCACGTGCGCCCGGACGCGCCTTCTGGCGCCGCTTGGCAATCCACAGGACCATGCCCGTGCCGACCATGGCCGTGCCCGCCATGCTGACCAGGAAATAAAGCCAGCGCAAGAACGGCTCGGCAAACAGGCCCAGGTGCAGGCCGACGATGACGCCGGCAGTACGCGCCGTGGCGCCGAGGTCGTCCTCGCGTTCCTGCAGCGCGCCCGTGACGCCGTCAAAGCGCATGTACGGCGCCAGCTTGCCGAACGACACGCCGTCGGCGGCATCGCGCACCAGGGTCACGGTCGCGCCGGCATCGCCGGGATGATTGACGGTGACACGCCCCACCCGGCCTCCCTGCCAGTGCTGCTGCGCCTGCTCCACCAGCGGCGCGAGCGGAAGCAGCGGCGCGGGCTCGTTGCGCGCGGGCGTGATCCTGAAGGACTTGAAGACGTCGTCGGAATACTGCCGCGGGCTCTCGTAGACGGCCAGGATGCCCGCCGGCATCAGCATGGCCATGAACAGCACCAGCCCGCTGAATGTAATCATCAGATGGAACGGCAGCCCCAGCACCGACAAGGCGTTATGGCCGTCCATCCAGGCGCGTTGCCCGCCCTTTCTGGGCCGGAAGGTGAAGAAGTCGGTGAAGATCTTCTTGTGGGTGATGATGCCGCTGATGATGGCCACCAGCATGAACATGCCAGCGATGCTGGCCAGCCAGCGCCCCCATGGAAAGGCGGTTTCCAGTTCGAAATGGAAGCGGTAGAAAAAGTCGCCGCCGCGCGTCTCGCGCGCGGTCACGGCCTGGCCGTTAGCCGGGTCCAGCTTTACGCGCACGAAGCCGCGCTCGCCCGGCTTGGGCTTGGGCACCTGGTAGAGCAGTTGGATATAGGGCTCGCGGTCGGATGGCGGCGTGATGAACCAGCGCGTGGCGTCGGGCGCGTGTTCGCCCAGGTAGCGCTGCGCCGCGGCCACGGACTGCGCCGCGGGCGCAGGCCGCACCTGGATCTCGGGCTGCATCCAGCTGGTGATCTCGGGACGGAAGAATGCCAGCGTGCCGGTCAGGAACATCGCGAACAGCACCCAGCCGAAGATCAGCCCTGACCAGGTGTGCAACCAGGACATGGATTGGCGCAGGCCTTCCTCGCCCTGCGCCTTTTCCACTTTCGCCTTCATGCCGCCCCCGATGCGCGACCGACCATGAACAGCGCGCCCAGCAACATGGCGGGCAACAGCACGCCGGCCCAGGCACGCCAGGCATTGCGCGTGGCGAAGACCCAGATCACGCCGCAGGCGTAGAACACGAAGGACAGCATCTGGGCCGTGATCACGGCGTCCGGCCGCCGCATGGGCAGCCAGATGGCGAGGCAGGCCGCAGCCGCCGATGCCAGCACATAGCCGCCCAAAATGGCGGCCGCCGCCCTGGAAAAGACGGCCAGACGATAGCGCATCATGCCTGCGCCGGCAGCGGGAGCTTTCACTGGGAAACGTTAAAGGTCAGAGTGGAAACGTAGCGGATCTTGGCGTAGGCCTTGCCATCGGCCTCGCCCGCCTTGTCTTCGACATGGGCGGCTTCAAGCACGTACTGGCCGGGCCACGGCGTGGTGATTTCGATGCGGCCGTTCTCATCGCTGTGGAAGCGCTTCTCCCACTTGGGCGGGCCGAACACGGTGACTTCGGTCTTGGCCAGCGGCTTGCCCTTGAACTGCAGCACGAAAGCGTTGGTCCCGGCCGCGACCGGCACGAGCTCCAGGTCCAGCTTGCCCTCGGTGTCAGCGCGGCCAGCCTTGGCGCCGTACTGCACCAGGGTGTCCTTGAACTGGTAGGCCTGGCGCAGACGCACATCGCCCTTGCCCGCCGCCGCGAATTCGAGGAAGTCCGCGCCCTCGCCCGAAGCCTTCAGCGCCTTGCCGTCGGCGCCCGTCACCACCGGCGCCACCATGATCTTGCCGAGCAGGCCGTCGCGCTTTTCGCGCACGTCGTCCGCCCACTCCCCGAAATACGCCTTGGCCGGACCCTCGGCGCTGCGTTCCAGCCAAACGAAATGCGCCTGCGCGGCGCCCGCCGCGCCCATGAGGGCGATGGCGGCCAAGGTTCTTGCGAATGTCATTGTTGATTTCCTTTAGTCGGACCGGATCGGGCCAGCCCCGCGGCCAAGCGCCGATTCGGCAAGTTTTAAATTATAACCATTCTCACTTCGAAACAGCGGCACCTCTTACCAGCGATAGCGCAAGCTGGCCTTGATGGAGCGTTGATAGCCATACCAGCACCAGGAATCGCCCGAGCACGACGCGATGTATTCCTTGTCGAACAGGTTCTGCACATTCAGCGCCACTTGCATGCCCTTGAGCGAGGGTGATGCGCGGCCCAGGTCGTAATCCAGCATCAGGTCGAACAGCGTGACCGACGGCACCTTCAGGGTGTTGGTTTCGTTGCCGTATGAGGAACCGATATAGCGCACGCCGCCGCCCACGCCCATGCCCGCCAGCGGACCGTCCTGCAGTTGGTAGCGGGCCCAGGCGGACGCCTGCTGCGAAGGCACGCCCACCGGCGCCTTGCCCTTCAGGTTCAGGCCCGCTGCGTTGGCGTAGGCCTTGGAGTACTCGTTGTCCATCAAGGAATAGGCCGCAACCAGCGTCAACCCGCGCAGGGGCTCGGTCTTGGCTTCGAGTTCGATGCCCTGGGTGCGCAGCTCGCCCGCCTGGATCGAGCAGCGTCCGCCCGCCGTTCCGCAGATATGGGTCGGATCCGGATCGGTGGTCGTCATGTTCTCGCGGCGGATGTCGAACGCCGCGACCGACAGCAGCGTGGCGCTGCCCGGCGGCTGGTACTTGATGCCGACCTCGTACTGGTTGCCTTCGATCGGCTTGAAGGGCGTGTTCTGCCAACCCGTTCCCGATTGCGGCTCGAACGATTCCGAGTAGCTGAAGTAAGGCGCCACGCCATTGTCGAAGTTGTAGATCACCCCCAGGCGGCCGGAGAACTTCTCCGCGTTGAGCGAGGACGGCGCGACCCGCCCGGTGGCGATCGTGGTGGTCTCGCCCACGGTGCGCGACCAGTCATAGCGACCGCCCAGCAGCACCGAGAGGCGGTCGATCTTGATCTGGTCCTGGAAGTACAGGCCGGCCTGGTATTGCTTGGAAGTCGCGTCCGTGGAGAATGCCGGCGCCGGGATGTTCTGGTGGTTGTCCGGGTTCAGCAGATCCAGCGCGGGCGCGGTGCCAAAGCCGGACAGCGTGTCGGTCTTGACGTGCTGGTAGTCGAAGCCCAGCAGCGCGGTATGGGCGAAGCGGCCGGTGTTGAAGCGCGCCTGCAGATTGTTGTCCAGGGTCAGCGCGCCCACGTCCACGTCGGTCGCGATCGACGAACGCTGCTGGTAGCGGTAGGTCCTGTCGGTGTAGCCGTAGTTATTGGTCATCGCGCCGTAGATGCTGCGGTACTGCGCTTCCGAGCGCGTCCAGCGCAGGCTTTGCGAGGCCTTGAAGGTGTCGTTGAAGCGATGCTCCAGCACGTAACCCAGCGAATAGCTCTTGCGGTCGCTTTTTTCGAAGTTGGCGTCGCCGTCGTAGTAGTCCGCCGGCAGGCGGATGCCATCGGGCGCCGAGAGCAGCGTGCGCATCGCCGGCACGCTGCCGTAGGAGCCCATGTCGGGATCGCGCTGGAAGTTGGTCAGCACGGTCAGCGTGGTATCGCCGCTGGGCTTCCAGGTGAAGGCCGGCGACACGAAGTAGCGGCGCTCCTTGGTGTCCTTGACCTGGCCGTCGGACATATAGCCCGAGCCGACCAGGCGATACAGGAATTTGCCTTCCTCATCCACCGGACCGCCGAAATCGAAGTTGGCGCGGCGGTAGTCATAGTTGCCGACCTGCACCTCGACCTCGCGCAGCGTCTCTTCCAGCGGGCGCTTGCTGACCTGGTTGACCACGCCGCCCGGACCGCCCTGCCCGTACATGACGGAAGCCGGCCCCTTCAGCACGTCCACGCGCTCCAGGCGATAGGTGTCCACCTGCGGCAGGGCATCGCGGCCGCCGAATACCCGCAGGCCGTCCAGGTAGGACGATGCGGAAAAGCCGCGCACGCTGAACTGGTCCAGGCGCGTGGCGGTGGCGCCGCGCGATTCCGTGGCCACGCCCGCGGTGTAGCGCAGTACCTGGTTCAGCGTCTGCGCGCCCTGCTCCGTGATCTGCTCGCGCGTGACGACGGATATCGACTGCGGCGTTTCGATCAGCGGGGTGTCGGTCTTGGTGGCGCTGGCGCTCACCGCGGCCACATAGCCCACCGTCGTGATCGCGCTGTCGGACATGCCCGACACCGTCACCGGCGCCAGCGTGGGCGTGTCGCCCGCGGACGCAGCAACCTGCACCAGCGTCCAGGTATTGCCCGATTGCGCGCGCGCCTGCAGGCCGCTGCCCGCCAGGATGCGGGAGAATCCCGCGCCCACCGAGTATGCGCCCGTCAACCCTTCCGAGCGGCGTCCGCGCACCAGCGCGGGATCGAACGACAGGACCACGCCGGCGTTGCGCGCGAACTGCGTCAAGGCGTCGGCCAAGGGACCGGCGGCGATCTGGTAACTGCGTGGTGCGTTCGCGGTTGCCGGCGCCGACTGGGCCCAGGCCTGCGGCATGCCGGCGGCGAGCCCGCCCGCGCACATGGCGGCCAGCACGGCAATGCGGCCGGCGGACAAGGGGGCGCGCAAGCGCGAGTGAGATGAAGCGGACACAAAACTCTCCCTGTACGGTGGTATCTATCCCTGCCTTCCGTACGGGATCCGAAAACCTGCAAGCCGCAGGCCAAAAAATTTGTAACGCTCAAGCCTCGCGCGGACCGACCTGCAGCCAGTACTGCGTATGCCGCGTCACGCGGATGGGCAAGGCGGGCTCCAGCGCCTTGAGCGCGCGCTCGGCATCGTCCAGCGGGAACACGCCCGACAAGCGCAGGCCGGCCACCGCCGGATCCACCCGGATCATGCCCAGGCGCTGGCGGGCCAGGTACTGGGCGAAATAGTCCAGGCGCCAGTCCTTGGCCACCACCAGGCCGTCGGCCCAGGCCAGCCTGTCCGGGTCGGAGGCATGGCGGCCGACTTCGCCGTGTTCCGCGAATGCCAGGCGCTCGCCCGCCTCCGCGTGCGTCGCAACGCCGGCGCGCAGCAGCACGACGCTGCCTTCATACACGCCCACCCGCGCGCCTTCGTCGGTGCGCCGCAAGTCAAAGCGCGCTTGTTCCGCGCGCAGTTCGCCGTGCCCCGTGTCCACGCGCAGCGCCGCCATGGCGGGCCGCATCTCGGTCCGCACCAGCACTTCGCCACGCAGCAGGTCCATGCCGCGGGCACCGTCCTGCAAGTGCAGGCGCACCGCGCTGTCGCTGTTCAAGGTGATATGCAGCCCATCGGCCACCGCGACCGCCAGCCGCTCGCCGACGTCGGTGCTGAGGTCCGCAGCCAAGCGTTGCCACGGTGCATGGCGGTAGCCCGCCCAGCCGGTGACGGCCGTGCCGCCAATAGCCAGCAATCCGCGTAGCACCGCGCGGCGTCCATACGACCGAGGTGCGGATAGCGCGGAATGCGCCAGCGCGGCCGGCACGCGGCGCGCATCCTGACTGATGCGCTGCAAGCGATCCCAGGCCCGGCGGTGGGCGGGATCCTGCGCCAGCCATGCCTCGCACGACTGCCGCTCGCCCAGGCCAGCCAAACCGGACTGCAGCCGCACCCACCAGGCGATCGCCTGGTCCGCCACCGGATCCGCGGCGCTAGTCATCGAACGCCGCGTAGCACGCGGTCATGGCGCGCACCATGTACTGCTGCACGGAACTCAAGGAGATTTCGAGCCGACTGGCGATCTCGGGATAGGTCAGCCCGTCGAGCTGCGACAGCAGAAACGCGGCACGGGCCTTCGGCGGCAGTCCATCGAGCAGGCGGTCCAGCCGCGCCAGCGATTGCAGCTGCTCGGCCTGCTCTTCGGGAGATGGCGAATAGACCTCGGGAATGGCGGCCAGATAGGCAAGGTATGCCCGTTCCAGCGCTGCATGCCGCTGGTGGTCTACCACCAGGCCCTTCGCGATGGTGGTCAGCAGCGCGCGCGCTTCGCCCGCACGAACCGCCTTGCGGCCCTGGATCACCCGCAGGAACACGTCCTGCGCCAGGTCCTCCGCGCGATGCTCGCAGCCGAGCTTGCGGCGCAGCCAGCCGAACAGCCAGGGGCGGTGATCGCGATACAGACCATCGACGGGCGCAGCACAAGCGTCGGGGCGCGCGGCCGATGCGGACAGGAAGGGGGAGGACACGTTGGAAACTGCGGTGCTGGACCAGAAGTCTCCAAATCTTAATTGATAATGACTTGTATTACCAATTTCAAGCGCGATCCGCCCGGAAAACCCAGGCGGATGCGGCGCGCCTACAACGACACGGTGTGGCGGCGTTCCGACTCCAGGTACTCGCGCGATTGCATTTCCAGGATGCGCGATACGGTGCGGTGGAATTCATTGGCCAGCGCGCCCTCGGTGTAGATTTCCTCGGGCTCGCACTCGGCCGACATGATGAGCTTGATGCGGTGGTCGTAGAACACGTCGATCAGCCAGGTAAAGCGGCGCGCCTCGGAGGCCTGGCGCGGTCCCATGCGGGGCACGTCGGACAGGATCACGGCATGGAAGCGGTTGGCCAGTTCCAGGTAGTCGTTCTGCGAACGCGGGCCGCCGCAAAGCGTGGCGAAGTCGAACCACACCACCGATCCCGCCAGCGCCAGCGCGCGGATCTCGCGGTGCTCGATGTGCAGCACCGGATCCTGCGGCGGCGTGTCCGCCAGGCTGTTGAAGGCTTCCTGCAGCGCCTGCCGGGCATGTTCGTCCAGGGGCGTGTGATAACACTGCACCTGTTCCAGCGAGCGGCGGCGGTAATCCACGCCGGCATCCACGTTCATGATGTCCATGCGCGCCTGGATCAACTGGATGGCAGGCAGAATGCGGTCGCGGTGCAGGCCGTCCGGATACAGGGTAGAGGGTTCGTAGTTGGACGTCATCACGAAGGACGTGCCGTACTCGAACAGCTTGAACAGCAAACGGTGCAGGATCATCGCGTCGGCCACGTCGGACACGTGGAACTCGTCGAAGCAGATCAGGCGATAGCGCTTGGCCACGCGCCTGGCCACTTCGTCCAGCGGGTCCTGCATGCCCTTCACTTCTTCGAGTTCGCGGTGCACGCCGCGCATGAACTCGTGGAAGTGCAGGCGCGTCTTGCGCACCACGGGTACGGTGGCGTAGAAGGCGTCCATCAGGAAGCTCTTGCCCCGGCCCACTCCGCCCCACAGGTACACGCCGCGCGGCACATCGGGCCGGTTCAGCAGCTTCTTCAGTGCGTTCGAGCGCATCGACTTGAACTTGACCCATTCGTCGAAATAGCGCTGCAGCCGGTCGATCGCCTTTTTCTGGGCTTCGTCGGGCTGGTAGCCGCGTTCGGCCAGGGCGTGTTCGTAGTATTCGCTGACGTTCATGTGGGAGCAGGTAAAGCAGAATGAAAAAAGGGCGGATCCGTGAACCCGCCCCCGTCTTGCATCGGCTATGCGCGTATCAGAAGTTCAACGCGCGCTTGTCCACGGCCAATGCGGCTTCCTTCACGGCTTCCGACAGCGTCGGGTGCGCGTGGCAGATGCGGGCGATGTCTTCGGCGGCGCCACGGAATTCCATGATGGTCACGGCTTCCGAGATCAGTTCCGAGGCCATCGGGCCCACGATGTGCACGCCCAGGACCTCGTCGGTCTTGGCATCGGCGATCACCTTGGCAAAGCCGGTGGTGTCGCCCAGCGCGCGGGCGCGGCCGTTGGCCAGGAAGGGGAAGCTGCCGGCCTTGTACTCGCGGCCTTCGGCCTTGAGCTGCTGCTCGGTCTTGCCGACCCAGGCGATTTCCGGCGAGGTGTAGATCACCCACGGCACGGTGTCGAAGTTGACGTGGCCGTGCTGGCCGGCGATACGCTCGGCAACCGCCACGCCTTCTTCCTCGGCCTTGTGCGCCAGCATCGGGCCGCGCACCACGTCGCCCACCGCCCAGACGTTCGGCAGGTTGGTCTTGCAGTCGCCGTCCACGGCCACGAAGCCGCGCTCGTCGAGCTTCAGGCCCACGGCGTCGGCGTTCAGGCCGCCGGTGTAGGGCACGCGGCCGATCGAGACGATCAGCTTGTCGACCACCAGCTTCTGCTCGGCGCCCTTGGCGTCGACATAAGGCACGGTGACGGACTTGGCGGTCGCCTTGATCTCGCCGATCTTGACGCCCATCTGGATGTTCAGGCCTTGCTTGGTGAAGGCCTTCAGGGCTTCCTTGGCCACTTGACCGTCAGCGGCGACCAGGAATTCCGGCATCGCTTCCAGGATGGTGACTTCGGAACCCAGGCGGCGCCACACGCTGCCCATTTCCAGGCCGATCACGCCGGCGCCGATCACGCCCAGCGTCTTCGGCACGGCGCCGATGTTCAGCGCGCCGTCGTTGGACAGCACGACCTTTTCATCGAACGGCAGGCCGGGCAGCTCGCGCGCCGACGAACCGGTGGCGACCACCACGTGCTTGGCAACCAGGTCTTCCTCGGAGGTGCCGGTGACCTTGATGGACCAGCCGCCTTCGACCTGGCCGGCGAACGCGCCCTTGCCGTGGAAGAAGGTGACCTTGTTCTTCTTGAACAGGTACAGGATGCCGTCGTTGTTCTGCTTGACCACCGTGTTCTTGCGGCCGATCAGCGTGTCGAGCTTCAGGCTGACGCCCTTGACTTCGATGCCGTGGTCGGCGAAGTGGTGGTTCACTTGTTCGAAGTGCTCGGACGATTGCAGCAGCGCCTTGGACGGGATGCAGCCGACGTTGGTGCAGGTGCCGCCGGGGGCCGGGCCGCCTTGGCCGTTCTGCCAGGCGTCGATGCAAGCCACCGACATGCCGAGCTGCGCGGCGCGGATGGCGGCGATGTAGCCGCCGGGGCCCGCGCCGATGACGACGACGTCAAATTGTTTGGACATAGTGTTCTCGCGATGAGGTATTGAGTGGAACACGCCCCGCCCTGCGGGCCGGCAGCAAGCCGGCCGGGGCGCCGCAAGACCCTCTTGAGGTCGCTTGGGCGCCGGGCCGGGGCGTCGAGATTACAGGTCCAGCAACAGGCGCTGCGGATCTTCCAGGGCGTCCTTCATGGCGACCAGGCCCAGCACGGCTTCGCGGCCGTCGATGATGCGGTGGTCGTAGGACAGGGCCAGGTAGTTCATCGGGCGGATGACGATCTGGCCGTTTTCCACCACGGCGCGATCCTTGGTAGCGTGCACGCCCAAGATGGCCGATTGCGGCGGGTTGATGATCGGGGTCGACAGCATCGAACCGAACACGCCGCCGTTGGAGATCGAGAAGGTACCGCCGGTCATTTCTTCAATGCCCAGCTTGCCGTCAGCGGCGCGGCGGCCGAAGTCGGCGATGGTCTTTTCGATGTCGGCGATGGACAGCTGGTCGGCGTTGCGCAGGATCGGCACAACCAGGCCGCGCGGGCTGCCGACAGCGATGCCGATGTCGAAGTAGCCGTGGTAGATGATGTCCTTGCCGTCGATCGAGGCGTTGATCAGCGGGTACTTCTTCAGGGCGGCAACGGCGGCCTTGACGAAGAACGACATGAAGCCCAGCTTGATGCCGTGCTCTTTCTCGAACTTGTCCTTGTACTTGCTGCGCAGATCGATGACCGCTTGCATGTTCACTTCGTTGAACGTGGTCAGGATTGCGTTTTCCTGCTGCGATTGCAGCAGGCGCTCGGCGATGCGGGCGCGCAGGCGGCTCATCGGCACGCGCTGTTCCGGACGGCCGTCCAGCGACAGCGTCGGGGGAGCGACCGGAGCGGCGGCCTTG
>NZ_DATCUY010000718.1:0-1984 GCF_036567245.1 Achromobacter sp.
GGCGTTCTCGGCCGCGGAGCTCAGCCTGCGCCTGGTCGGCGCGGCCGAGGGCCGGCGCCTGAACCGCGACTTCCGCGGCCGCGACTACGCCACCAATGTGCTGACCTTCGAGTACGGTGTGGATCCGCTGGGGGTTGCGCGCGGCGACATCGTCATGTGCGTGCCGGTGCTGGTGCGCGAGGCCCGCGAACAGCGCAAGGCCCTGCTGGACCACGCCGCGCACCTCACCATCCACGGCGTGCTGCACGCGCTGGGCTACGACCACATCAAGGCCCGCGACGCCAAGCGCATGGAAGCCCTGGAGACCGCCACCCTGGCCGACATGCGCATCGCCGATCCGTACGTGGCAGCCTGACTCTGCCCCTCGGGTCAACCCTGAGAGGATGCCGCGAAATGGCGGCCTGCAAGGCGCAGATGGCGGCGGTTCCCTTCATTTAACGGGCCGTCGTTACAAATTGCAGGCCAGTATCGGTTATGCTGGCCCCTCCATAACTTGTCCTCCCGGACGATGTCTGACCCTTACCCTGCTCCCGAAGCGACTCCTGCTCGCTCAGCCAAACCCGCCACCAAATCCCTTCTAGACCGCCTGCTTTCCCTTGTGCGCCGCCAGCCCGAGGACCGCGAAGGCATCAAGGCCGTTCTGGAAGCCGCGCACGAACGCCAGCTGCTCGACGCGGAATCCTACAAGATGATCAAGGGCGCGCTCGCCGTGTCCGAAGGCACCGTGGGCGACATCATGGTCCCGCGTTCGCGCATGGACCTGCTCGACGTCACGCAGCCCATTCCCTACCTGGTGGCCTCGGTCATCGAGACCGCCCATTCGCGCTTCCCCGTGTACGAGGGCGACCGCGACAACATCATCGGCATCCTGCTGGCCAAGGATCTGCTGCGCTGCATGCTGGAACCCGGCATCGAAGTGCGCACGCTGGTGCGGCCCGCCGTCTTCATCCCCGAATCCAAGCGCCTGAACGTGCTGCTGCACGAGTTCCGCGCCAGCCGCAACCACCAGGCCATCGTCATCGATGAGCATGGCGGCATTTCCGGCCTGGTCACGATGGAAGACGTGCTGGAACAGATTGTCGGCGACATCGAGGACGAGTTCGACGAAACCGAGGAAGACTCCATCTTCCCCGAAGGCGAGAACCAGTGGCGCGTCCTCGCGGCCACCGATATCTCGCACTTCAACGAAGTATTCGGCTGCCAACTGCCCGACGACGAGTACGACAGCGTCGGCGGCTGGATGGGCGGACAGCTGGGCCGCATCCCGCGCCGCGGCGACACCGCCGAATTCGACGGCCTGCGCCTGGAAGTGGCCCGCGGCGACGCGCGCCGCGCCATCTGGCTGCGCGTCAAGCGCAATGCCGCGCCACAAGTCTCCCCTCCTTCCGACGAATGACCCAGTCCTCGCGCAGCCGTATCCTGCGCGGCGCCGCCGGCCTGGTGCTGGCGGGCGCCGCGCACGCCCTGACTTTCTCACCCGGGCCCTTGCCGGATTGGGCGCTGGCGGTTACCCAGGTCCTGATGCTGGCCATCGCCGCGCGCGTGACCCTGTATGCGCCTTCGGCGAAACAGGCCTGGTTGCGCGGCTGGCTGTTCAGTTTCTCCAGCTACGCGCTGGGCCTGTACTGGATCTTCATCAGCCTGCACCGCTACGGCGACCTGGCCGCGCCGCTGGCCGTGGCCGCGGTGCTGGCGCTGTCGGCCTTCCTGGCCCTGTTCCCGGCCACGGCCAGCGCGCTGGCGCGCCGCTACGCGCCATTGGAACCGGACTCTCCGCCTGCCCGCATCCTGTCAGGCACGCTGGCCTGGGCCGCGATGTGGGCGGCGTTCGAATGGCTGCGCGCCGTGCTGCTGACGGGCTTCCCCTGGCTCAACATCGGCTATGCCCAGGTCGACAGTCCTATCGCGGGCTGGGCGCCGCTGCTGGGCGTGCACGGCATGGCCTTCCTGGCCGCCTTCGTCGCCGCGGCCCTGGCTAGCCTGT
>NZ_DATCUY010000719.1:0-1763 GCF_036567245.1 Achromobacter sp.
GCAGGACTGGGTCAGCCCCCGCCTGCAGGCGCTGCAGGCGGTGGGCGGCGGCCAGTCCATGGACCGGTTGGCCCAGGCCCTCGTGCCCCGCTTCATCGGCAGCGGCGCCTTGCCCGAAGGCGTGCGGCTGGCGGGCCATGCTTTGGCGCAGGTGTATCCGGCCACCTACCGGCGGGCATTGGAACTGCTGGCGCTGTTTGACCGCGATGCCGCGGCGTTCTGGCGCCTGGCGATGCCCACCTTGCTGCTGGGCGGCGCCATGGACCCCTGCACGCCACCCGCTGCGCTGCAGGCCCTGGCCCAGGTGCTGCCCGATGCCCGCCACCAGAGCCTGGCGCATGTTGGCCACTGGCCGCAACTGGAAGACCCGGACGGATTTGACGCTGCGTTGCTGGCCTTTCTGGCCGAGCAGCGGCAACTGCACTGAGCGGGGCGGCTTCAGGCCGGGAACACGCGCTCAGGCGGCGGCGATGGTGCGCCGGGTCGGCGCCGATTCAGCGCCCAGAAAGCTGAAGTTCATTGCGGGCTGCGCGCCGCTGATCAGCTCGGCCAGGGCCTTGCCCGAGCCGGCACCATGCGTCCAGCCCAGCGTGCCATGGCCGGCATTCACCCACAGCTTGCCTACGCGCGTGCGGCCGATGAACGGGATGTTGGTGGGCGTGGCCGGGCGCAGGCCGGTCCAGTATTGCGGATTGCCGCCCTGTTCGGGCGTGCGGGTGTCGCACACGCCGGGCAGGATTTCCTCGATGCGGCGCGACAGCATGTGGCAGCGCGCGCGGGCCACGGGGCTGTCCAGCGACAGGTCGAACCCGCCCAGCTCGATGGTGC
Organism: Achromobacter sp.; assembly: GCF_036567245.1. Lineage (GTDB taxonomy): Bacteria > Pseudomonadota > Gammaproteobacteria > Burkholderiales > Burkholderiaceae_B > Achromobacter. The sequence continues at coordinate 829 of NZ_DATCUY010000719.1, forward strand.
CGGCCACGCGCAGCACGTCGCCCAGGCGGCTCATGGCGATTTTCTTGCCGTCGTCGATGGTCGAGACCATGGGCGCACCCTCGGGCCGCAGCAGCGCGAAGGTGGCGCTGTAGCCCTTGCCAGGGTAGATGGGCAGATCCACGCCCACGGTGCGCAGCAGCGGCGCACTGTACGAGCCGCAGGCCACCACGATGGCGTCGCCCTTCAATATGAAGTCTTTTTTGCCACCAGCGCCCGATTGGCGTGCGGTGATAGCTACTGAATCAATAGCATTGCCAATCTTGTTCAGGCGCAACACATCGTGGCCATACAGAAACTGCGCGCCGCGCTCTGCGCAGCGGCGGGCCAGCTGTTGCGTGAAAACGCGGGCGTCGCCGCTTTCGTCGGTGCTGGTGTAGGTGCCGCCGGTGATGCGGTCGCCATAGGCCTTGAAGGCGGGCTCGATCTGCAGCAGCTCGTCGCGGCTGACCAGGCGGCGCTGCACGCCGTGCTTGCGCATTAGCTCGACCGCGTGGCCCGCGTCGTCCAGTGATTTCTGGTCGGTGTAGAAATGCGCAATGCCGCGTTCAAGGCGGTGGTATTCGATGCCGGTGGTGCGCACCACGTCTTTCAGGGCCGCATGGCTGTAGGCACCCAGCGCCACGATCTGCTGCACGTTGCGCTCGAACGCCGTGTCGTTGCACTGCGCTAGGAACTTCAGGCCCCAGCGCCATTGATCCCAGTCGAGCTGGGGCCGAAACAGCAGCGGCGCTTCCTTGTCGAACATCCACTTGAGCGCCTTCCAAGGCGCTGCGCGGTTGGCCCAGGGCTCGCAGTAGCTCACCGAGATCTGCGCCGCGTTGGCGAAACTGGTCTCCAGCGCCGCATCGGGCTGGCGGTCGACCACGACCACGTCATGTCCGCGCTCCAGCAGATGCCAGGCGGTGCTGATGCCA
>NZ_DATCUY010000720.1:0-3935 GCF_036567245.1 Achromobacter sp.
CTGGTCAGGTCAGCCACCGCAAGGTGTTGCCCGTCGTGTCGCTGGCCTACAGGCTCACGCCCGACCAGACTTTGTACGCCAGCGTGGGTCGTGGTTTTGAAACCCCGACGTTTGCCGAACTGTCTTACCGCACCGGAAGCAATGGTGGCCTGAACCTGGACCTGCACCCCAGCGCCAGCACGCAGTATGAAGTCGGCTACCGCCAGCGTCTGACGGGGGCCTTCAAGGGGCTCTGGAGCGCAGCGGTGTTCCAGTCGCGCACCAGCGATGAAATCGTCAGCGCAGGTTCCAGTAACGGCCGCACCAGCTACCGCAATGCTGGCAACACGCGCCGCCAGGGGCTGGAACTGCAAGCGGATCTGCGCCTGTCGCCCCAGTGGCAAGTCCAAGCCGCATACACCTACCTGGACGCCACCTTCCGCCAGCCCTCGGGCAGCGCTGCCGCTGGCAATGGACTGCCGGGCCTTTCCAAGCAGCACCTGTGGGCGGGGCTGCATTACCAGCTCACGCCCGAGTGGCGCATCGGCGTGTCGGCCGAGCACGCCGGCAAGGTCTATGTGAACGATGCCAACAATGAGGCCGCGCCGGCCTACACCGTGGCCGCTGCCAGCGTGGGCTACCGCAAGGTGATGGGTACTTGGACAGTGCAAGCGTTTGCCCGCGTGGACAACCTGTTCGACCGTAAATACGTAGGCTCGGTCATTGTCAACGACAGCAACGGCCGCTTCTACGAAGGTGCCCCGGGCCGCAACTGGAGCACGGGTGTGAGTGTGGGTTACAGCTTTTAGGCAATTTAGCGATTTGTGAATTCGGCCCTGGCCTATCGTACATTCCGTCGCCGGGCACCCATCCCGCACGCGCCGTGCGGGGGCATGATGACCCGGTTGCGCAGAACATGGCCGCAATGATGGAAGGGCTCGAAGAGGTTTTGCCTGAGGTTCTGTGAAGGATGTCGACTTCCCCGCGATCCTAATGATCGACGGGGCACCCGGAGTGAGGAATTTGGGAACTGGTGTGAAGGCAGCGCCCGGCCGCGGCGCCTACACGGCCAAGGCCTCGGCCGCCAGCTGGTATGAGCGGCACCGTGCCTGCGGATTGTGGATGCGCGCATCAATAATCAACTCGTCGGCCTGGGTCATGTTGATGAGCTGCCGCAGCCAACTGCCGACCTGGTTGACGTCGCCCACGGCCGTGTACGCCATCGCCTGCTGCAGCCCCCGTTGTTCCATGCCGCCGATCCGCTGTAGGTAGCCTTCCTGTGGCAGCGGCAGGGGGCCGGGTCGGCCGTGGTGGAGCATGTTCACCCAGTGAAAGTGCGAGCTGGCCAAGAACTGTGCCTCTTCCTCGGTGTCAGCGGCGATGACATTCGCACCGACCATGACGTAAGGCTTCTCCAGCACGGCGGAGGGCTGGAAGTTGGCGCGGTAGTGCGCGACGGCCTTGTGCAGGAACATCGGCGCGAAGTGCGAGGCGAAGGAATAGGGCAGGCCTAGCCTTGCGGCGAGGTCGGCGCTCTGCGGGCTCGAGCCCAGGATCCAGAGCGGCACGTCGTGCACGCCGGGAATGCCACGCACGGGCTGGCGGCCGTTGTTCTGCAGGTAATCCCTGAGCTGGCCGATGTCCTGCTCGAAATCGCGTTCCGAGGCATCGCCGCGCAGGGCGCGGATGCTGGGCCCGGCGGCGCCCGCTGCACGCCCAAGGCCCAGGTCGATGCGGCCGGGGTACAGCGTTTCCAGCGTCGCGAAGTCTTCGGCCACCATCAGCGGCGAATGGTTGGGCAGCATGATGCCGCCGGCGCCCACGCGCAGGCGGGTGGTGGCCGCCGCCAGGTGCGAGATCAGCAAGGTGGTGGCCGAGGAGGCGATGCCGGGCAGGTCGTGGTGTTCGGCGATCCAGTAACGCTGGTAGCCGTGCTGCTCCACATGGCGGGCCAGCAGGCGCGCGTCGTCCACGGTATGGGCGAAGGTCTTGCCTTCGCCGATCATCATCAAGTCGAGTACGGAGAGTGTGGTCAAGGGGGTTCCTCAGTTCGGGGGCAGGAGTTCTACCCAGGTGGGGTGCGACTGCAGCCGCTGGTCGATGGAGCGCATGGCGGCCAGGCAGCGCTGCAGCTTCAGATAGATGTCGCCGCCGTAGTCCCAGCCGAGAATCCCGATGCTGCCGGTGTAACCGATCCGGTCCAGCGCGGCGACCACAGCGAAGTTGTCCAGCTCGCCGCGGTCAACGGGCTCCATGGTGGCCACTCCACCCCAGCCCAGCTGCGACAGTGCGCTGCCCGAGAGCACGACCTGCATCAGCCAGGGCTTGATCGCCTCCAGGCGCTGCTCCAGCTGGCCTTCCTGGCTGGCGTACCAGTGGTAGCCGTTGAACGACATGCCCAGCCGCGGATGGTTGAAGTGCTCGCACAGGCGCTGCACCTGCGTGGTGGTCACGGTGACGTGCCGGAGGTGCGGGTACAGCGCTAGCCGCAGGCCACGGCGCTCGATGATGGGCAGCAGCGATTCGATGCTGCGCAGGATGCCGTCGGTGCCGTTGATCGAGGTCTGCACCGCCAACTCGATCAGCTCGACGCCCTCTACCGTTTCGACGATGCGGCGCAGCACGGCGTCGTTGCGCCCCTCGTGCAATACGAGATAAAGACCCGCGATGTCCAGGCCATGGCGCGCCTTCACACCGGGCAGCAGCGACAGGTCGGTGTACGGCGTGCCGCCCCAGCCCGCGACGGTGATGCCGTCGTAGCCGAGCTCGGCCACCATTTCGCACTGCGACTGGAACGCGTACACGCCCATCGAGTTGTAGAAAAAAGAGTCCAGCGCGTGGATCGGATGGCTCATGATGCCGGCGCCATGACGGCCCATTGCGGATGCGCGGCCACCATCAACACCCCGCAACTGCTCATGCTGTCGGGCGTCGGTCCGGCCGCGCATCTGCGCGAGCACGGCATCCAGGTCATCGCGGATGTACCCGGCGTCGGGGAGAACCTGCACGACCATCCGACCGCCCCGGTCGTGGTGACCGCCCCGAGCGGCGTTGGCGGCTCCTACCTGGCAGACCCAACCTCCGAGGAGGCCTTCGCGCAATGGAGATCTGACCGCTCCGGCCCCGCCGCCTTCTTCTCGCAAAATGGCGTCGGGTTCATTTCCCGCACGAAAGACGCTCCGGTTCCCGATTACGAGCTGCTCTTCGACTACAACCCGGCGGTCGCGGCCAACAGCCCGGTCGGTGCCCCGACTGATGGTGCAGAGGTCGAGCAGCGCAACGGCTACAAGATCTGGGTCGTGCTGTTGCACCCCAAGAGCCGCGGCACGCTGCGCCTGGCCTCGGCAGACCCCCACGCGAAGCCCCTCATCGATCCCGCCTACATGCGTGATCCCGATGACCGCGCTCAGCTGGTCGAGGCGATGCGCCATGCGCAAAAGTTGACGCAGACGCCGTCCCTGGCGCGCTACACCGAAACGGTCTATCCGGCCGTCGGTGCGGATGATTCGGTGTTTCATGAGGCCATCTTGAGCAGCATGTACACGACCTACCATCTCGCTGGCACGGCACGCATGGGCGATCTCTCGGATCCACTCACCGTGGTCGACCCGCAGCTTCGCGTTCGCGGCGTTACCGGCCTGCGGGTGGCGGACGCATCGGTCATCCCCTCATTGATCAGCGGCCACACCATTGCCCCCGCTGTGATGATCGGCGAACGCGCGGCGCAACTGATCCGCAACGCTGCCTGAGAAGCGGTCAGCCATGCCCTGAGCTGGGCACCGAGAAAGTTCATGTTCTGGTGCCCGGCCTCCTCGTAGAGCGCAGCGTCGCCGAAGTAGCCAGAGGTAGATTCTCAACACGGTGTTTCTGTCGAAGCCAGAGCAAGTGAGGGCAGGGCGATGTCATATGAGGATATGGCTAAGAGCCCTTTGCGGCTCTCGTGCTCGTGCGTCGGC
>NZ_DATCUY010000721.1:0-7734 GCF_036567245.1 Achromobacter sp.
AGCGCCACGCCCGGCACGCTCTCGGGCAACCCCGCCAGCATGGCGGCCAGCCTGCCGATATTGGCGCCCTGCTCGCCCGCCTGGCTGACGCAACCCGCGATCAGGTCCTCGACCTGGCCGCCCGGCAGCCCGGCTCGCGCCAGCAAACCCTGCACCGTCTCGGCCAGCAGCGTGTCCGGCCGCGTGTCCGCCCACCAGCCGCCGCGCCGCCCGAAGGGCGTGCGCACGGCCTCCACGATCACGGCTTCATTCATGCCGTCGTCTCCTCAACGTAGAGCGCTTCGATTTCGTCCGCATAGCTGCGGTAGATGCTGGCGCGCCTGACCTTCATGGTCGCGGTCACTTCGCCGTCGTCATGGTCCAGCTCCTTGGTCAGCAGATGGAAGCGCTTGATCTGCGCCACGGGCGCGAGGCCGGCATTGGCGCGTGCGACCTCTTGCTGCACCAGCTCGCGCACCTGGGCGCATTCGGCCAGCGACCGGAAATGCGTGAACGCAATGCGGCGCGACTCGGCCCATTTTCCCACCGTGTCGAACTCCAGCTGGATCAGCGCCGACACGTACTTCCTGCCGTCCGCGATCACGATGCATTCCTTGACGTAGGGACTGCCCTTGACCGCGTTCTCGATCTCGGAAGGCGTCAGGTTCTTGCCGCCCGCCGTGATCATGATGTCCTTCAGGCGATCGACGATGCGCACGCGGCCCGCCTCTTCAGCCACCACGTCGCCCGTGTACAGCCAGCCGTCCCGCACAGTGCTGGCGGTGGCCTCCGGGTTCTTGTAGTAGCCCTGGAACACCATGTCGCCGCGCACCAGCAGCTCGCCGGCATCGCCCATGCGCCATTCCACACCGAGGATGGGCTCGCCCACCGTGCCCACCTTCACGCGGTCCGGATGCTGGCCGAAGATCATGCCCGCCGACTCCGTCAACCCGTAGACCTCGATCAGCGGCACGCCCAGCGTGCGGAAGTAGCGCACCACGTCCGGCGAGATCGGCGCCGCGCCCGTCATCGCCACGCGCACCCGCCGCAGTCCGATGAAATTCTGCAAGGCGCGCAGCACCAGCCAGTACCAGAGCCAGCGCGTCCAGCGCTCGCGCAGCGTGTATTGCGCAGGGGATTTCTCCAGGAACGGCGTGCAGGCCGCCAACGCGCGCCGGTACAGCCATTGCTGCAAGCGCCCCGCTTCCTGCATCTTGATCGAAATGGCGGCGTGTAGCTTTTCCCAGATGCGCGGCACGCCCAGGAAGATCGTCGGCGCGACTTCGCGCAGGTCTTCCTGCACCGTGCGTATCGATTCGCCGAAGTTCACCTGCGCGCCCAGGTAAAGGGGCACGAAGGTGGAGAGCATCTGCTCGGCCACGTGGCACAGCGGCAGGTAGGACAAGTGCACGCTGTTGCCGTCCATCGCCACGCGGTCGGCAATGCCCGGCGCCACGCCGCGCATATTGCCGTAGCTGAGCATCGCGCCCTTGGGCTTGCCGGTGGAGCCGGACGTGTAAATCATGAGGCCGGTATCGTCCAGCCGCTGGCCGTCCAGCGCCGCGTTCAACGCGGCCAGTTCGGCCGCCTCGCGCCGCGCGCCCTCGGCCTCGATCTCGGCGTAGGTCACGATGCGCTCGCGCTCGGCCGGCGCATAGGAGCGCAGGCCCTTGGTCTCCATCATGACGATGCGGCGCAATAGCGGCAGCCTGTCGGCCACCTGAAGCACCTTGTCGGTCTGCTCCTGGTCCTCGCACACCACCAGTTCCACGTCCGCGTGTTCCAGCACGTAGCCCATTTCCTCGGCCGGGCTGGTGGAGTACACGCCCACCGCCACGGCGCCGACCGCGCCCGCCCCCATCTGGGTCAGCAACCATTCCACGCGGTTCTCGGAGACGATGGCGACCCGTCCGCCCGCGCTCAGACCCAGGGCGCGCAGGCCCAGCCCCACGCGGCAGGCCCGGCTCCAATATTCCGCCCAGGTCATGGGCTTCCAGATGCCGAAATCCTTCTGCCGGATGGCGATGGCCATCGGCTGGCGGCGCGCCTGCTCGCGCAGCATCTGCGGCAGCGTCAGGGCCGGCCAGGCCTGCGCCGATGCGCCGGAGATATCCATGTGCTTATCCATCATGACAGCCAGCGCTTGCGGCGCTTGTAGTGCTTGATGTCGCGAAAGCCGCGGGCCTCGCCCGTGCCGCCCACCCCCAGGTAGAACTCGCGCACGTCCGGGTCCGCAGCCAGCTTCTCGGCGCTGCCGTCTATCACCACCTTGCCGGTTTCCATGATGTAGCCGTAATGGGCCACCGCCAGCGCCACCGAGGCGTTTTGCTCCACCAGCAACATCGATACCCCCCGCTCGCGGTTGATGCGCGCGATGATGGAGAAGATGTTCTCCACCAGCATCGGCGACAGGCCCAGCGAAGGCTCGTCCAGCAACATCAGGCTGGGCTGCGCGATCAGCGCGCGGCCGATCGCCAGCATCTGCTGCTCGCCGCCCGACAGATAGCCGGCCAGGCCGCGACGGCGCTCGAACAAACGCGGGAAATAGCCGTAGACCAGGTCGAAATCGACCTTCGCCCCCGGCCTGCCCGTCAAGGCATAGGTCGCGGCCACCAGGTTCTCTTCGACGGTCAGATCCTCGAACACCCGGCGTCCTTCCATCACGTGCGCCAACCCCGCGCGCACCAGGTTCTGCGGCCTGGCGCCCGCGGTGTCGCCGCCGTTGAAGACGATCTGCCCGCGCACCAGCGCGCCGTCCTCCAGGTCCAGCAGCCCCGACACGGCCTTCAGCGTGGTGGACTTGCCGGCGCCATTGCTGCCCAGCAGCGCCACGATGCTGCCGGCGGGCACCGACAAGGACAAGCCGCGCAGCACCTGCACCGCCTTGTTGTAGACGACTTCGATATTGTTGATATCGAGCACCGCCGGGGCCGGCGGCGCGGCCTGCGCATCATGTCCAGGGTTCACGGCCGCCTCACTTCAGCACGATCCAATCGGAGGCCGGCACCATCTGCTTCTGCTTCACATCGGCGCGATAGATCCGGCCCACCGGGATCGAATTGCCCTTGATCGAAATCGGCACGCCGATCAGGCCGCCCGTGTCGAAGTCCTTGATGCCGTCCAGCGCCGCCTTCATGTTGGCGCTGGTCAGCTCCTTGCCGGCGTCCAGCGTGCGCTTGGCCACCTCGGTAAACAACATCGCCGCCAGGAAACCCTGCATGTAGCCCGTGCTCTGGTACGTCGGGCGCATCTCGCGGATCTTCTTCAGCATCGGCGCATCAGCCGCGGTGTCGTAGTAGTAGCGGTACGGCATCACGCCCATGAAGCCCTCGGCGTCCTCGCCCATCTGCATCACGGTGGAGTTGTCCATGGTCCAGAACGTGCCCATGTAGCGCGTCTTCAGGCCCATGCGCTTGCCCTGCCCCACGAACTCGGGAATCGGCGCCAGCACGTAGCCATGGAAGATGGTGTAGTCCGGGTCGGCGCGGCGCAGCTTGATCACCTCGGTCGACACGTCCACGCTGCCCGGCGGCGTCATGATCTCGGTCGCGACCTTCAGCCCGAGCTTTTCGGCCACGGCGCGCGAGCTGGCGATGGGATCGCGGCCGAACTCCGTGTCCGAATACACGAACGCCACCTTGGCGCCAGGCTGTTCCTTGGCGATGTAGCGCAGCAGGATGCCGAACATTTCCGTGTAATCAGGGCCCAGCATGAACTGGGCGGGATACTTGGCCGGATCGTTCAGTTCCGTGGCAAACGACGCCCCGGTCATCAGGATGTCGCCCGTGCGGTTCAATTCGGCATTGATGGTCTTGGAAAAGCCGGTCGAATCGCCGTAGTAGAAGTTCACCTTGTTCTGGCTGGTGATCTTCTTGAACGCCGCCACCGAGGCATCCACCTTGTAGGCCGTGTCTTCCGGCACGTAGCGCAGCTTGCGCCCCTTCACGCCGCCCTGGTCGTTGACGATCTTCACGTAGTCGGTAATGCCGGCATGGATGCCCTGCCCCGCGAAGGCGAACACCCCGCTCAGCGGAATGGACCCGCCCAGCACCAGGTCCTCGGCGGCCTGCGCGGCGGGCGCCGCCGACAGGGCCGCCGCCAGGCCCAGCGGGGCCAACAACCTCGATAAACCGCTGCCGATCCGGATGCGCTTCATGGTTAGTCTCCTGAGGGTCTTATGGATGGCCGCCGCCGCGCTCGCCTCGCATGGGCTAGGTGCGGAAGGGCCAGAGGTGGAAATAACGGCGCACGCGCCGCCAGATTTCCGCGAGCCCGTGCGGCTCGAAGATCAGAAAGCCCACGATCAGCAGGCCAAAAACAATGGTGCGCACCGGCGAAATCAGGCGCAGCGCGTCGCCGCCCACCGGCAGCCAGCCCACGATCAGCTTGAGCAGTTCCGGCACCATGGTCATGAAGATGGCGCCCAGGATGGAACCCAGGATCGTGCCCATGCCGCCCACGATGATGGCGGCCAGGAAGAAGATCGACATGATCAGCGGGAAGCTCTCGGGCGTGACGACCCGGAAGAAGTAGGCCCACATGCCGCCCGCAACGCCCGCATAGAACGAGGACAGGCCGAACGACAGCAGCTTGTATCGCAGCAGCCGTATGCCCAGCACCTCGGCCGAAATGTCGCGGTCGCGTATGGCGATGAAGGCGCGCCCGATGCGCGTGCGGAACAGGTTGGCCGCGCCCAGCACCATCAGCGCCGTCACCGGCACGATCAGCCAATAGATCTTGAACGAGGTATCCAGGTCCACGCCCAGCACCCGCGCCGGCGGCACCTGCATCCCCGTCGTGCCGCCCGTGAACTGCCAGTTGGCAAAGATGAAATGCGCGATGAACGAGGCGGCGATCGTGGCAATGGCCAGGTACAGGCCCTTCACCCGCAGCGACGGAATGCCGACCAGCAGGCCGCCCGCCATCGCCACCAGCCCACCAGCCACCAGATTCAGCAGCACCGGCGTGCCCAGCCGCTGCTCCAGCACCGCGACCGTGTACGCCCCCAGGCCCATGAAGGCCGCTTGTCCCAGGCTGACCAGGCCGGTATAGCCCGTGAGGATGTTCAGTCCCGTGGCGCTGGCGACATTGATGGCCACCAGGCAGGCCAGATACAGCCAGTAGGCGTCGGCCACGAAGGGAAACATGACCAGGGACGCGGCCAGCAAGACCAGCCACGCCTTCTGCGTGCGGGTGTCGAACAGCGCTTCGTCGGCAAGATAGGTTTGCTTGGCAGTCGCGATGCGCATCGGTCAGAGCCTCTCGATTTCACGGGTGCCGAACAGGCCATAAGGCCTGACCATCAGCACCACCACCAGCACGATGAAGGTGGCCAGCAATTTGTATTCGCCGCCCATGTAGGCGCCGGCCCAGGCTTCCAGCAGACCGATGAATACGCCGCCCACCAGAGCGCCGGCCACGCTGTCCAGTCCGCCTACGATCACCACCACCAGCACCGACAGGCCGAACACGCCCATCGACGAAGAAATGCCGCCGATCGCGCCCACGATCACGCCCGACACGGCGGCCAGCGCGCCCGCCGCCACCCATGCCAGCGAGAACACGCGCGGCACGTTGATGCCCATGGCATACGCCGCGCCCTGGTCCGAGGCCGTGGCCCGCAGCGCCACCCCGCCGCGCCAGTAGCGGAACACCGCCAGCACCAGCAGCGCCAGCACCACCGCCACCCAGAAGCCGTAGAACACCTTGGGCGCGACGAAGGCCTCGCCTATCATCACCGGCGAACGCGGCATGAATTCCGGCAGCCGGCGCTGGTCGGCCGTCCAGATCAATTCCACCGCGCCCACCAGGATCGACGCCAGGCCCACGGTGATCATGAACACCGAGATCGGCGCCTCGCCCAGCATGGGGCGGATGGTCAGCCTTTCGACCACCGCGCCCAGCGCGCCCGACACCACCACCGCGCCGATGATGGCCAGCCAGATCGGCCATTCCATGCCGGTGGCGAAGGCGTAGAACACATAGGCGCCCAACATCAGGAATTCGCCGATGGCGATGTTCACCACCCGGGTGGCCTTGTAGACGATGACGAAGGCCAGCGCCGCCAGCGCATAAAGCCCGCCGCTGCCCAGCCCGGCCAGCGTAACCTCCAGGAAGAACAGCATGTCCATCAGGCTGCCTCCCGCAGGCGGCGGCGCAGGTCGCCGACGTCGCCTGCGCCCAGGTAGGCCTGGATCACCTGCGGATCCGCCTGCACCTGGGCCGGCGTGCCGTCGGCAATCACCTGGCCGAAGTTCAGCACCACCACATGGTCCGACAGGTCCATCACCATGCCCATGTCGTGCTCCACCATCAACACCGTCACGCCCCATTCGGAGCGCGCATCCAGGATGAAGCGCGCCATGTCATCGGTCTCTTCGCGGTTCATGCCCGCCACCGGCTCGTCCAGCATCAGCACCTTGGGGTTCATCGCCAGCGCCCGCGCCAGCTCCACGCGCTTCTGCAAGCCATAGGACAGCGCGGCCACCGGCGCGTGGCGGATGTGATCGATCTCCAGGAAATCGATGATGCGTTCTTCGATGTCGGCGCGCAGCGCCATCTCTTCGCGGCGCGCCCGGCCCAGATAGAGCAAGGCGTCCAGCACATTGGTGCGCAGGTGGGCGTGGCGGCCCAGCTTGATGTTGTCCAGCACGGTCATGCCGCGGAACAGCGCAATGTTCTGGAAGCTGCGCGCCAGGCCCATCCGGGCACGTTCGGGCGCGGCCACGCGCGTGATGTCGCGGCCCTGGAAGCGGATCTGGCCCGAGGCCGGGCGGTAGAAGCCGGAAATGGTGTTGAACAGCGAGGTCTTGCCCGCGCCGTTGGGGCCTATGACCGTGGTGATGGACCCGGCCTCCACGCGAAAGCCCACGCCCGTAAGCGCCTTGACCCCGCCAAACGCCAGCGTGACCCCATCCACCTCCAGCAAGGGAGTGCTGTCGGACTGATCCACCATTTGTCTCCTCGCTTTTACATGCGAAGTTTTTATCGACGTCGGTCTGGCGAACCCGCGAGGCAGGAGATGCAACGAACCTGTCTTTACCTACGCCAGTACAGCGCCGGAAAATCGTTCTATGCGTTACGCTAAGCGTGCTTAAAGGAAAACCAAGCAAGCGCTCGGTTCAGACCATAGCATCGCGGTTTTTGGATCGACAGCTGGTACTTACCCGATAACGGAGACTCGCCATGACCCAAGGACTTCCCGTCTTCCAGACGCTGTTTCTGGAGACCGACGGCGCAATCGCGACCGTGACGCTGAACCGCCCCGACGCCCTCAACGCCATCGACGTGGCGATGGCGCAAGACTTGCAGCGGGCCGCGCAATGGCTGGAAACACGCGATGGAATCCGCGCGGTGCTGCTACGCGCCACCGGCAAGGCTTTCTGCGCCGGCGGCGACATCAGCATGTTCATGGGCGACCCGTCCCAGGTGCGGGCCACGCTGCTGGACCTGTTCACGCCGCTGAACGACTTCATTGCGCGCATCGCCCGCATGGATAAGGTCTGGATCGCCCAGGTGCACGGCATCGCCGCGGGCGCGGGCCTGTCGCTGGTGCTGGCCTGCGACCTGGCCATCGCCGATACGGAAGCCCGCTTCATGACGGCCTATCTCAAGCTTGGGGCCACGCCTGACGCCGGCATGACGCATGGCCTCACACGGGTGCTGGGCGCCCGGCGCGCGCTGGACCTGCTGCTGCGCCACGACGCCTTCTCTGCCGGCGACGCGCTGGCCTGGGGCATCGTTACGCGCACCGCC
>NZ_DATCUY010000722.1:0-4018 GCF_036567245.1 Achromobacter sp.
CAGATACAGCAGGCAGGCCAGCGCGCCGCGGACGGGTCCGAGCATCGCGCCCGCCAACATGGCCCCCAAGGTCTGCAGCGTGACAGGGACCGGAATGGCCGGCAGCGGAATCGGCGGTATCAGGCTCAGGACGACGATCAGCGCCGCGAACAGCGCAATCAGCACGGTATTACTGGATTTCACGGTTTTCCCCTTTGGGAGATGGAACAGGGCGCGCAGCCCTCAATGGCTGCGCGCGTCTATCGCTTCGGACACTTCCTGCGCCCTTTTCAGCGTCAGCACGATCAAGGGCACGATCAGCGCCACCGGATTGGCGCCCAGCCCGCGAGCCGCCTGCGCTTCGCGGATTTCCTGGAAGTTGCGCCAGATCTCGGGCACGAAGCGCAGCGCCAGCGCCAGGGCCAGCGCAACCTTGCCGGCATCCACCAGCCGCAAGCGTTCCAACGGCATCAGCGCCTTTTCGCAGACGGCGATCAGGTCGGACGTGCGGGTGGCCAAGGTGACGGCCAGAGCCAACCCCACCATCGCCGCCACGCGCAGCAGCACGGCCAGCGCCTCCATGCCACCCTGGAACCAGGCAGTGAACACGCCCACGGCGACCAGCACCCAGGCCAAGCCCTTGATTTGTCGCCAGACCGCGCTCGCGGCCACGCCCGTGGACCAGACCAGCGCGGTCGCCGCCAGGAAGGCCGGCGCCAGCCAGCGCGGGTCGCGCAACAGGAACAGGCCCGCGCCCGCCGCCATCAGCGCCAGCAGCTTCAACCACGCCGGCAGCCGGTGCAGGAACGAATCGCCCGCGACGTACAGCGGTTCCATCATGCGCAGTGCTCCCGGTACCAGCGCAGCGCCGCGGCCGGATTGTCGTCGGCCGCGATATTGCCGTCGCGCACCACCACGACCCGGTCGAAATCCTCCAGCAGCTCCAGATCGTGGCTGACGACAATGGCGTCATGGGGCAAGCCGGCGATAGCGTCGCGCACTCGATTGCGGTTGCGCAGGTCCAACTGGGTAGTGGGTTCGTCGAACACGATCAGCGCCGGCTCCATCACCAGCACTGCGGCCAGCGCCACCAATTGGCGTTCGCCGCCGGACAGGGTGTGGCTGGTCCGGTCCGCCAGATGGCCCACGCCCAGGTGGCCCAATTGGGCGTCGATGCGGGCCTCGCGTTGCTGCCGGTCCGGGGCCAGATGCTTCAGCCCGAACGCCAGGTCCTCGCGGACGATGGGGAAGACAATCTGGTTTTCGGGGTTCTGGAATACGAAGCCGACCTGGCGGCGCACCGCCTTCAGGTCGCGCCGGGTGTCCAGTCCGCCCACCCGCACGCTGCCGGCGGAAGGCAGGACCAAGCCGTTGATCAGACGCGCCAGCGTGCTCTTGCCGGCGCCATTGGGGCCGACGATGCCGATGCGGCGTTCGGCCAGCGTCAGGCTCACCCCATTCAGCACTTGCGCCTGGGGCGTGGAAACAACCGCCTGGTCAAACTCGATTAACATGGGGCGGGATTATGCCCGAACCATTTCGGGCATCGGGACTCCAAGAGCTCATATGGACAAAGTACGAAAATCCGACGCCGAATGGCGTGCCCAGCTTTCCCCGGAAGAATACGTCGTCACCCGGGAAAAGGGTACCGAACGCGCGTTCACCGGGCGCTACTGGAATACGTTCACGCACGGCATCTACCGCTGCGTGGGCTGTGGCACGGCGCTGTTCGCATCCGACACCAAATTCGATGCCGGCTGCGGCTGGCCCAGCTACTTCCAGGCGCTGGATCCGGAACTGGTGCGCGAGGAACGCGACGTCACCCACGGCATGGTCCGCACCGAAGTGCTGTGCAACGTCTGCGACTCGCATCTGGGACATGTCTTCCCCGACGGTCCCGAGCCCACCGGACTGCGCTATTGCATCAATTCCCTGTCGATGACGTTTGAACCCATAGAAGACTGAATGAAGAAGTTCCTGTTCGACCTGTTTCCGCTGTTCCTGTTTTTCATTGCCTATCGGTACACGGACATTTTCATCGCCACGGGCGTCGCCATGGCGGCGGCCGTGCTGCAGATCATCTGGCTGAAGGCGACTGGCCGCGCCACCGAGGCCATGCACTGGATCAACCTGACCGTCATCCTGGTGTTCGGCGGGGCCACGATCTGGCTGCACAGCGACGTCTTCATCAAGTGGAAGCCCACGGTGCTGTATTGGCTGTTCGGCGGCGCGCTGGTCTTTGCGCGCCTGTTGTTCGGCCGCAACCTGATCCGCCGCCTGATGGAAAAGCAGATCCAGCTCCCTGACGTCGCCTGGGAACGGTTGAACCTGGTCTGGGCCGGCTTCTTCCTGATTGCAGGCGCGCTCAACCTGTACGTGGCGTTTTCCGGCCACTTCACCGAGTCGCAATGGGTCAGCTTCAAGGCCTTCGGCCTAATGGGCTTGATGGTGGTCTTTGTCATCGGCCAATCGATCTGGCTGGGCAAGCACATCCAGACGGAGGAACAGGCCCCCTCCTCCGACACCCCGCCCCGCCAGCCCTGAAGCCGTCCGATTTCCCGGCCGGCGCCCCCCAGCCCGCGCCGGAACTAAACATATACCCCCATGTCAGACACCACCGACCGCATTTCCCTGATCCGGGAGCGGCTAGCCGTCCTGGAACCCGTCAGCCTTGACGTCCTGGACGACTCGCATTTGCATGCCGGCCACGAAGGCAGTAAAAACGGCGCCGGCCACTATCGCGTGATCATCGTAGCGCCTTGCTTTGCGGGGCTCTCGGCCGTTGCGCGACATAGGCTGGTGTATCATCATTTGCAAGATTTGATCCCCTATCCGATTCATGCGCTTGCGCTAGATGCCCAGGCTCCCAAATAGAAAGTAAAAGGATATTCATGAAACGCATCGTCATGCTGGCTGCAGCCTGCGTCATCGCCGTGCCGGCTTTTGCTCAGAACGTGGCTACCGTCAACGGCAAGGCCATTCCGCAAAAGAGCCTGGATCAATTCGTCAAGCTGCTGGTCAGCCAGGGCGCCACCGATTCGCCGCAACTGCGCGAACAGGTCAAGCAGGAAATGATCAACCGCCAGATCTTCGTGCAAGCCGCCGAATCCAGCGGCATCGCCAAACAGGCCGACGTCCAGACCGAAGTCGAGCTGGCCCGCCAAGGCATCCTGGTCCGCGCCCTGATGGCCGACTACCTGGCCAAGCACCCGGTGTCGGATGCCAAGGTCACGGCTGAATACGAGAAGATCAAGAAGGAACAGGCCGGCAAGATGGAATACAAGGTCCGCCACATCCTCGTCGAAGACGAAAAGACGGCGAACGACCTGCTGGCCCAGATCAAGAGCAACAAGAGCAAGTTCAACGACCTGGCCAAGAAGAACTCCAAGGACCCCGGCAGCGCCGAAAAGGGTGGCGACCTGGGTTGGGCTCCCCCGACCAACTACGTTCAGCCGTTCGCGCAAGCCGTGACGCAGCTGAAGAAGGGCGAACTGGTCGACAAGCCGGTGCAGACCCAGTTCGGCTGGCACATCATCATGGTCGACGACACCCGTCCGGTGGAATTCCCCCCGCTCGACCAGGTGCGCCCGCAGCTGGAAGAAATGCTGCGCCAGCAAACCCTGGCCGACTACCAGAAGGAACTGCGCGAAAAGGCCAAGATCCAGTAAGCCTTGCCGCACACGTGAAAATGCCCGCGAAAGCGGGCATTTTTTTGCCTGGGCTTCAGGGGCCGGGCCGGCGCAGCCGCCTGCTAGGCCAGCGCCTGCCTCAGATGGGCGTCCCAGAGACGGCCTTCCAGCAACGGCGACAGATGGCCGTAGCGCCCCGTCACGCTGACCTGAACGATATTGCCAGGATACGGGGCTTGCGCCTGAGCGCCCGGATCATCCGGCGCGAACAGTTCGTCCGACACGCAGCGCAGCCAGCGCACAGGCGTGGCCGATTCCAGCAGCGCGCCGCGCGCATCGTAGCGGCAGGCCGACGCCCTGAGCGCCGCCATGGACCAGGGCGAAAAGCGCGCCGCCCAGGCCTGCGCCTC
>NZ_DATCUY010000723.1:0-10523 GCF_036567245.1 Achromobacter sp.
GGATGCTGCGCCGCTTCATGGGGCCGCCGCCGCGGGTTGGGCCGCAAACCAGCCGGCAATGCGGACGATCTCGGCATCGCTATAGCCCCGCGCAATCTGGCCCATGACGCTGCCCTCGGACGCCGCTTGCGCGAGCGTGCGCATGCGCGCGGCGATCCAGTCGGCGGGGCGTCCCTCCAGCGGCGCAATGGCCGCTGCGGACCGCGCCGTCGGCGCATGACAGGTGACGCAGGCGCCTGCCCAGGCCTGCGCCTGCAGGTCATTTCCTGCGGCGACGGACGGGCTGCCCCAAGCGGCGGGCAATAGCGCGCAAGCCAGCGCCGCGCTTGCAGAAGGACGTAACGGCAGGCCGGGCATGATGGGTGACCGCTCCCGAGGATGTCCGCCTGAAGCGGATCGGAATGGCGGCGGGCAGGGCAAGGCCCTCCCGCCGGGGACGCCAAGTATGTCCTCGACTGCGCCAGGCATGCAAGCGCACGCCGCATGCGGATGCCCATGCGATAACGCTTATGGATCCCTCAGTATTTTTCATTGGGCACTAATAGGCCGCTTCCCCATAATCCGCCGGATGCCATCACGGCACGCCGCCCGATCGCGGCGCCTATCCAATGAATCCATGGGGAAATACATATGTTGCGTACCATGCTGGTCCGCTGCCTGCGCGCAGCCGGGTTTGCCGCCGGCCTGTTGGCGGCCTTTGGCGCCGTGGCCGCCGACTATCCGAACAAGCCGCTCAAGCTGGTCGTGCCGCAGGCCGCCGGCGGGGGCACCGACGTCATCGGCCGGCTCTGGGCCGACTATATGTCGCGGCGGCTGAACGTGGCCGTGGTGGTGGAGAACCGCCCCGGCGCCAACGGCATCCTGGCTTCCAGCCATGTCGCCAAGCAGCCCGCCGACGGCTACACCGTCCTGATCAGCGGCATTTCGTACCTGGCATTCAACCCGCACATGTACAAGAACCTGCCCTACGACCCGGCCAAGGATTTCGATGGAGTCAGCCTCCTGGTCAACACGCCCTTCCTGCTCGTCGCCAGTCCGCAGACTGGCATCCGCTCGTTCAAGGACTTGGTCGAAAAGGCCAAGGCCCATCCCGAGAGCCTGAACTTCGCCTCCGCGGGCAAAGGCAATTCCACGCATCTGGTGGTCGAAATGCTCGAGCAGCGACAGGGATTCAAGCTGACCCACGTGCCGTACAACGGCGCCGCCGCGGGGCTGACCAGCGTCATGGCGAACCAGACGCAGCTGATGGCTGACGTGCTGAACACCGCGGCCGCGCAGGCCAAGGCGGGCAAGGTCATGGCGCTGGCGGTGGTGGGAGCAAACCGCGCGGCCAGCGTGCCGGACGTGCCCACGCTGACCGAGCTGGGCATCGCAGATTTTCCGCTGCCGGGCTGGTATGCGCTGGTCACGCCCAAGGGAACGCCCAGGGCCGCCATCGATCTGCTCAACGCCGAAACCAGGCGCTTCTTCGAGGACCCGGCGGTCAAAGCGCGCCTGCAGGAGCTGCAGCTGGAGCCGCTGCCTTCCACGCCGCAGGCGGTCGCCGAAGCAGTCGCGCGCGACAGCGCGGCCTGGGGACCACTGATACGCCAACTCGGTTTGAACAACGACTGACCTCAACCCTGAAAGGAAAGACATGCCCAAGCTCAGCAATGTCGTCTGGCGCTATCGCCACGAAAAAATGACAGCCCTGATGGACGACCTCGCCGTCGACGCCCTCGTCTTCACCTCGGCGGATTTCTTCCAGTTCGCCACCAACTTCCACACCGATGTCCTGCCCTGGGAGCGCCCCATCTTCGCGGTGGTGCCACGCAACGGCGCGCCCTTTCTCATCATGAACGAGCTGTCGACGCACCACATGCGCTTCTCGCAGGAGCAAGGCAAAGTCTGGATCACCGACATCACCTACTATGCCGAGCACCCTCGCGTCACCGACCGCCTGCCGCTGATCACCCAGCTTCCGGAAGTCCTGGCCGAACGCCTGCGGCAGGCCGGGCTTGCGCGCTCGCGCATCGCGGTCGAAGGCGGCAGCCCCGTGCTTGCGCAGCTCAGCCGTCTGCTGCCCGACCTGACGCTGCGCGGCGCCACCACGGAATGCCGCTCGCTGCGCTGGCAAAAGCACGACGAGGAAATCGCCGTCATGGCCGCCGCCGCGTCGATCTCCGACTGGATACAGGACAGGTACCGCGAGAACATCCGCCCGGGCAGACTGGTGCAGGAACTGGACTGTGCCATGGCAGCGCTCTTCGTGCAGGAAGCCGCCGAACGCTTTCCCGGCGAACAGTTCGAGGTCGTCCGCTGCTGGACCCTGAGCGGCCCGGCGTCCGCATCCCCGCATGGCGACGGCGCGTCCTGCGGCGCGCGGATCAAGGAGGGCGACGTGCTGGTCAACATCGTCATTCCGCGCCTGAACGGGCTCACCATCGAAAATGAACGCACCTGGTTCTGCGGCACGCCTTCCGCGGAACAGACCAAGCTCTGGTCCGCGGCCAAGGCCGCCAACGAAGCGGCCATCGCCGCCGCCCGCACCGGCAACCCCGTCTGCATGATGGACGCCGCCGCACAGGCCGAGATCGAAAAGGCGGGCTACGCCGGATTCATCCGCCATCGCACCGGCCATGCCGTCGGCATCATCCATCACGAATATCCGGAAGACATGGCCTTCTGCCAACGGCCGCTGCTCCCGAACGAGGTGTATTCCGCCGAGCCGGGCATCTATGCATACGGCATCGGCGGCTTCCGACTGGACGATACGGTAGTGGTGGCCGATACGCCCCGCGTGCTGACCGGCACGCCCAAGACGCTGGAGTACGCCACCGTCAGATAGGTGGATCGCCCGGGGCCCCATCCTGCGCCAGGCTCTGCGCTTCCTCGCGCAGGATCTCGCGCAGCCAGGGCAGCACGATGCTGGGCGAATCCGCGGCCCACAACATGCCTATGGGGCCGAACTCCAACCGCGTGGGCGCCCGCGCGATGCTGATGAGATTGAGCCGCTCGTACATGTGGGCCACGGAACTGGCCAGCGTCGCGACATACTCCCTGTCCTGCAGCAAGGACAGCAAGGCCACCAGCGAACTGGTTTCCACCGCGGGCTTGGGCGGCGCCAGGCCCGCATCGACCAGTGCCTGGTCCAGCCTGACCCGCGACAGCACGCCGGGCGGCGGCAGAATCCATGGGTAGCCCTGCGTGTCCGCCCAGGTCGGCGTGGCCAGCCCGGCCAGCGGATGGCCGCGCCGGGTCACCAGGCTGAAGCTGTCCGTCATCAGCCATTGCCCGCACAAACCGGACCGGCTGGCGCGCAGATCCAGCGGCCCGATGATGAGATCGATCTCGTGGCGCGCCACGCGTTCGATCAAGGGCTCGAGCAAGCCCTCGACCAGTTCTATCTGTACATCGGGCGCGCGCTGGTGCAGCGTGGCAATCGCGCGCGGCAACAGCACCGGCGCGGCCGACAGGATGGTACCGATATGCAGCCGGCCGGCCACGCCCGCCTTGACCGCCTCGATCTCCTCGCCGGTACGCGCAGTGTCACCCAAGACACGGGTCGCGTAGCGCCACAGTGCGCGTCCTGCCTCGGTCAAGGCCAACGTTCTGCCGCGCGCAAACAATGGTGTGCCGACCATGTCCTCCATATCGCTCAGCCAGTGAGACAGCGCGGGCTGCGTCATGTGCATGGCCTTGGCCGCGGCAGTGACCGTTCCGGCCTTTTCCAGGGCGATCAGCACTTCCAGATGGCGCAGCTTCAGCCGGCGCGTCCAGAGCAATTCGTTAAGGGGCGCAATCATGCAGAAATGGTAATGGATATCTCAGGTTTATTCATTGGCCGTCTATGGGGTTCGCGCACAAAATGGGCACCTCTCGAATCAGCCCTACACGCCCATGCCAACAAGCGCCTCGTCCCTGTTGTCCTTGAACGCCTTTGCGCGCAGCCTGGCGCAAAGCGGCCAACCCGCCCGCGGCCTGAACGTGCTGGGCGAGGCCTTGCAGGAATGCATCGGGTACCGCCTGTTCACCGTACTGGTCCTGGACTGGGAGGCCGGCCTGAGCCGCCGCTATTTCTCGACCCAGCCGGCGACCTACCCCGCCGGCGGCAGCAAGCCGATACGCGAGGACAGCGAGTTCTACGCTGCGGTGGTGCAACAGGGAGAGCCGCGCCTGTGCCTGGACCGCGAGGACTGCGTGCGGGCCTTTCCCGATCATGAGCTCATCGCATCGCTGGGCTGCGAAAGCGCGGTCAACGTGCCGGTGCGCTGGAACGGACGGACACTGGGTTCATTGAACCTGCTGCACCAGGCGGGCTGGTACCGGCGCGACATGTTCCCGGAACTGGCCTGGTACTCGGCGCTGGCCATACCCGTCGTGCAAGACATTATTCGAACCACCCAAAACCATGAGGGGAAATCATGACGCGCCTAAGCAGCCACTTCGCCGCCTTGCTCTTGTGCATCGGTCCCGCCGCCGCGCACGCAGCCGCGGACACCTATCCGGCCAGGCCCATCACCATTGTCTATCCGTACGCCCCCGGGTCCGCCTCCGATACGTTGACTCGCCTGATCGCCGACTCGTTGCAGAAGCAGCTGGGCCAGCCCGTCATCGTCGAAAGCCGCCCCGGCGCGGGCGGATCCATCGCCACCGAGCACGTAGTGCGCGCAGCCCCCGACGGCTACACGCTGCTGCTGTCGGCCAGCGGCACCGTTGCCGTCAATCCGCACATCTACAAGCTGCGATATCAGCCCGTGAACGATCTGGCCCACATCTCGATCGCGGTGGAAGTGCCCTTCGTGTTCGTGGTCAACAAAGACTTCCCGGCGCAGGACTACGCCGCCTTCCAGACGCTGTCGCGTCAGAAGCCCGCCGGGCTGACTTCCGCCAATGCCGGTCTGGGAACGCAGGCCCATCTGACACAGGCTGCCTTCGCCAAGCAGGCCGGCCTGAACCTGAACATCGTCGCCTACAAAGGAGCCGCGCCCGCCGTGAACGACCTGATGGGCGGCCACATCGATTCGATGATGGACAACGCCGCGTCGCAGATTCCGTATGTCAGCTCGGGCAAGACCACCGCGCTGTTCGTCACCAGCGACTACCGGTTCGACGCTTATCCGAAAGTCCCCACCGCCAAGGAGCTGGGCATCACCGGCTTGGTGCCGGCTGGCTGGTTCGGGTTGGCGGCGCCCAAGGGCACGCCGGAGGCGGTGATAGACAAGCTCCACGGCGCGCTGGTCCGGGGCCTCGGGACCACAGACACTGAGCGCAAGCTCAAGGAACTGGGCTGGGTGATCGTCGCCAATACGCCGCAACAGGCCCGCGAACGCGTACAGGCGGACTTCACCCGCTTGGGTGAGGTCGCAAGGGACATCGACCTGAAAGCCCAGTGAACCGGACTACAGACGGCGCCGTGCCTTCAGTCGGATGGCTTTGAGGCAGCCTGCCGTTCACGGTCGCAGCGCCGCCGCCAGCCCCCGCACCTCGTCCAGCGCGCCAGCCACGCCCCGCTCCGCCAGCGCCTGCGCAAGCCGTGAACCGACGACGACCAGATCGGCATGACGGGCCACGAGCCGGGCCTCGTCCGGCGAGCGCACGCCGAAGCCTGCGGCCACCGGCAGCCGGGTATGCGAACGCAAGCGGTCCAGATCCTGCGCGATGCGGCGCTCGTCGGGCAGGTCCGCGCCGGTCGTGCCGGCCAGCATGATGTGATAGACGAAGCCGCTGGCATCGCGCAGCAATCCCGCCAGCCGCGCCTCCTCGGAAGTCGGCGCGGACATGCGGATCAGATGCAGGCCGTGCGCGCGCGCCTCCTGCCCGATGTCATCGGCATGTTCGACCGGCAGGTCGATGATGATCAGGCCGTCCACGCCCGCGGCGGCCGCGTCCCGGATGAAGGTATCAACGCCATGCCGCAGGATGGGATTCAGATACCCCATCAGCACCACAGGCGTTCGCGCGTCCGTATCGCGGAACTCGCGCATCAGCGCCAGCGTGCGCTTCAAGGTCTGGCCGCCGGCCAGCGCGCGCACGTTCGCCTGCTGCAGCACGGGACCGTCCGCCACCGGATCGCTGAACGGCATGCCGAGTTCGATCATGTCGGCGCCCGCCGCGCGCAGGCCGCACAGCAGTTCCAGACACGCGGCGGGGTCGGGGTCGCCCGCCGCGAAGTAGGTCACCAGGCCGCTGCGTCCGGACTGGCGCAGCGCCTCAAGGGTTTGATCCAGCCGTGTCATGCCGCCACCTCGCCAAATTGAGTCACCGTGTCCATGTCCTTGTCGCCGCGCCCGCTCAGGCACACGACGAGGATCTCGTTGCGCGCCATCCGCGGTGCGAGCTGGCGCACGTAGGCCAGCGCATGCGCGCTTTCCAGCGCGGGCAGGATGCCTTCCCTGCGCGTCAGCCAATGAAAGGCCGACACGGCCTCGGCATCCGTGACGGACACGTAGTCCACGCGCTTGCGGTCGTGCAGCAAGGCGTGTTCGGGGCCCACGCCCGGATAGTCGAGCCCGGCCGATATCGAATGCGCATTGACGATCTGGCCGTCGTCGTCCTGCAGGTAATAGCTGCGGCAACCGTGCAGCACGCCCTCGTGGCCGGCGCTGATGCTGGCCGCATGCGCACCGCTGGCCAGGCCCAGCCCGCCCGCTTCGACGCCGTACAGGCGCACGTCCGCCAGTTCCAGGAAGGGATAGAAGAAGCCCATCGCGTTGGAACCGCCGCCCACGCAAGCCACCATGGCGTCGGGCATGCGCCCGGTCTTGGCCACGATCTGCTGGCGCGTCTCCTCGCCGATCACTTTCTGGAACTCACGCACCAGCCAGGGATAGGGGTGCGGGCCGGCGCCCGTGCCCAGCAGGTAGTAGGTGTCGGCAGGATGCGCGATCCAGTCGCGCAAGGCCTCGTTCATCGCGTCCTTCAGCGTGGCGGTGCCTGCATGCACGGCGCGCACCTCGGCGCCCAGCATGTGCATGCGGCGCACGTTGACGGACTGGCGCGCCATGTCCTCGGCGCCCATGTAGACCACGCAGTCCAGGCCGAACAAGGCGCAGACCGTGGCGGTGGCCACGCCATGCTGCCCCGCGCCGGTCTCGGCGATGATGCGGCGCTTGCCCATGCGGCGGGCCAGCAGGATCTGCCCCAGGCAGTTGTTGATCTTGTGCGCGCCGGTGTGGTTGAGGTCTTCGCGCTTGAGGTACACCTGCGCGCCGCCCAATTCCTCCGAAATGCCGCGCGCGAGGAACAGCGGGCTTGGCCGGCCCACGTAGTCGGCCAGCATGCCGCGGTAGGTCAGCCAGAAGTCCTCGTCCGACAGCGCCGCCTTGAACTGGCGTTCGAGCTCGTCCAGCGCGGGGACCAGCGTTTCGGGCATGTAGCGGCCGCCGTAGGGGCCGAATTGGCCGCGGCTATCGGGCGCGGCCGGATGGAGGGCGGATGGCATGAGGCAGAATCTCTTTACAGGGCGATGAGGAATTTTCCTTATGCTATCTTCACAAAAAACTTATTTGAATCAATGATTTGTTTACCATCCACGTTAGCTGAACTAACAGACTGAACATGAGACGGCTGCCCTCCCTCAATGCCCTGCGCTTCTTCGACAGCGCCGCCCGCCAAGCGAGTTTCACGCTGGCCGCGAAGGAGCTGTGCGTAACCCACAGCGCCGTCAGCCAGCAGATCCGGCAGCTGGAAGAATGGCTGGGCTGCGCCTTGTTCGAGCGTCGCGCCGGACGCGTCCATCTCACTACCGCGGGCCTGGACCTGCAACGCGCGGCCCATGATGCCTTCGACCTGCTGGAACGCCGCTGCGATGAACTCAAGCGCGGCACACAGCCGGCCGAACTGGCCCTAGGCGCGCCCGCCAGCTTTCTTTCCAACTGGTTGATCCCGCGGCTTGAACGTTTCGAAGCCCTGCATCCGGACATCCGCGTCCGGCTGCAGACCGCTGCCGACGCGGCCTTGCTGAACACGCAGCGCGTGGACGCGCTGATCCTGGCCGGACGCGCCTGGCCGCAAGAATGGGACGTCACGCCGCTGTTCGCCGAAACCATCGGACCGGTCTGCACCCCGGCCCTGGCCGCGCGTATCCGCAACGCGGCCGATGTGCTGGAGGCGCCGCTGCTGCACACTTCCTCGCGGCCCGACGCCTGGAAGGATTGGGCGGCGCGCCTGGGCATCGCGCTGACGCCGCGGCAGCCGGGGCGCGAATTCGACCATCTGGGCCACATGCTGGAAGCCGCCGCCGCCGGCCTGGGCGTGGCCATCGCTCCCGCGGTGCTGGTGGAGTCCGAATTGCACCGGGGCCGGCTCGCCGCCCCGCTGGATTTCGTCGAAAGCGGCGCGGCCTTCAGCCTGTGCGTGCGCAAGGATGCGGTGCGCGCCGATGCCGCGCAGGAGCATTTGCGCGACTGGCTGCTGGCCAGCGCCGGCGCGGGCTGACGCGCGCACGGCGCGCAAACCCGTTACTCTTGCGCGCCCAACCACTCCGCCGAAACGTATCCATGAAAAAGCTCTGCGCGCTGCTGGCTCTGCTGGCCCCCGCGTTGGCCTGCGCTGCCTACAGTCTTTCCGCCACCGAGGCGGCGGTGCTGGAAGCGGTGCTGCGCGACGAGTTCGACACCTACATGCAAGGCGGCGACAGCCTTATCGGCTCAAGGCTCGGCCTGCCCGCCGCGACGGCCGAAGCCGTGTCCCAGGCCTATGCCGACGGCCCGACCGCGCGCTTTCCGGCAACGCTGGACGTCACCATGCTGATCGCGGGCCCGGTCGACGCGGAGACGGCTTCGGACGGACAGATCGTATCGTTCACCACTTCTGGATCGCCAACGGTCCGGGCGCATTTGCCCGCCGGCCTTGCACCGGCCAAGCACTTGGCCCTGACATGCCGCCGCATGCAGTGGGTCGACGGCTCTCCCACCTTCATGGACTGCCGCGACGGCGCCCTGGCCGGCAGGGAGGAAGCCGTCCGCTTGAAACGCGAGCTGGACGACTTTTACCTGGGCAAGCCGACCACCGTCCAGGTGTCCCAGTTGGCAGTCAACATGTCGGTGTACGCCAGCCTGCTGGCGCCCGGCCACGGCTGCCCGAAGGACATCGACACATGCCGCCGGGCCATCCAGGCCGTCGACCGCACAGGCCAGAACAAACAGCTGCCCATGGTCGTGCAGCGCTTCCAGCAGGCGGGGCTGGATCTCAGCCCGTATCAGGGCGATAAGGCCGCAGCCAAGCCGGGCCGCTAGCGCGGCGGGCCGGCCGTGCCGTGCCAAAACGGGGTCACCGCAAGGCCTGTACCGCCCCCATTTATCGCAATCGCGCGCCGCTATACTGGTCCCACCTCAATACCCCTTACGCGCCGCGCCTTTTCTGCTGCGCCACGTTATGCACGTCTCGTTGGCCATGCTGCGCCCCCTTGGCCGGGCGCTACTCTGTACCGTCGCCACCCTGCTCTCCGCCCACGCGTTCGCCGCCCCGCCGACGCTGGCGCAATGCCACGGCATCAAGGATATGGCGTTCGTCGCCCACCTGGACGACGACCTGCTGTTCATGAACCCCGACATCGTCTCCAACATCCAGGCGGGCGGTTGCGTGCGGCTGGTCTACCTGACCGCCAGCGATGCCGGTGAAGGCGAGAACTACATGCTGGGCCGCGAACGCGGCGTGCGCTCTGCCTACGCCTATATGGCGCACCAGCCCGACGAATGGAAGGAAGACGTCGGCGTCGCGGGCGGACACCGCATCGCGCGCTTCACCCTCAAGGGCAATCCGCGCGTGCAGCTGTGGCACATGCGCCTGAAGGACCCTTGGCTGGGCAAGGGCTGGGGCAGCCTGACGCCGCTGAGCCGCACCGAATCCGAACCCGGACAGAATGTCGACACGCTGGGCCCTTACGCCGAGTCCTATACGCGCGAACAGCTGATCGACGCCCTGGCCGACCTGATCCGCCAGTACGCGCCGACCACGGTGCGCCACCTCGACGACACCATGGTCGTGCCCTACACGCAGCTGTGCTGGCGCTGCGCCGGCCATGGGCATCCCGACCACATCGCCAGTGCGCGGCTGGCGCGCGAGGCCATGCTGCGCGTGCCGGGCAACTACGCCGAGATGGGCTATGTCGATTACCCCAGCCAGGAACGCGCCACCAACCTGACCCAGGCAGAAATCGCCAGCAAGTCGCTGATCTTCCAGCACTACGCCTGGAACGACTACCACTATTGCGCCGGCCCCACCGGCTGCAAGGAACCCGCCGGCCCCGCCGCCGCCTGGGTGCAGCGGGCCTATTACGTATCGCGCCAGGACATCGCGCCGCAGCTCTACCCTGACGGGCGCGGCGGCCTGGTGGTGTTCGCCGCCGGCGAGACCAATGGCGCCGTCAATCGCTGGGACGCGGGCCAGCGCCGCTGGCAAAGCCTGGGCGGACGCACCAGCGGCCCGCTGGTCTCGTTCACCCATGCCGACGGCACGGCCGGCCTGATGGCGCGCGACCCGCTGGGCGGCGTGTGGGCGAACAAGCAGCGCCACGACGGCACCTGGCAAGGCTGGCAGGC
>NZ_DATCUY010000724.1:0-3496 GCF_036567245.1 Achromobacter sp.
CAGAGGCGCATGGCGGGGAGAAACAGGGGTGGGGGCGCCGGAGTCCAGGCCCACGTATAAGGGGGTGTCGCAGGCAGGCCCGCGGCGCTTCAGGATGTGTACGGACAGGCCGCCCGCGGCCGGCGCGAGCGCCAGCCGCAAGGGCGCGGGCGTGGCGTTCTGCGCCGCGCTGCTGGGGCGCACGGCGATGAACAGCAGGTCGCTGGCCTGGGCGGCCAGGTGCAGGCGGCGCAGGGATTCGGGGCGCACGTGGGGCAGCCAGCAGATCAGGGCGCCGCAGCTGCCGTTCTTCAGGATCTGTTCGGCGGCCCAGAGCGCGTCCACGGGTTTTTCCGGCGCCACCCAGAGCAATTGGCGCGGATCCAGCCGCCAGCTCATCCAGCTGGCGATGTGGGGCGCGTGCGGCGGCTGCACCAGGGCGATGGCGCGGCGCGTCTCCAGTTGGGCCAAGGCCGGACGCAGCAGGCGGATTTCTCCGATGCCCGGGTGCGGGGCCATCAATTCGATCAGGGAACCCAGCGGCCAGCCGCCGTCCGGCAGCTCGGCGGACAGCGCGGCATGCCCGGTGGGCAGGGTGCGGGCGGCGCTTTGGGCCAACTGGGTGGCGCGCCACAACGCGGGATGGATACGTTCTGGGGACTGCATGGCAAATCGGTTTCCGGGAGGGAAAGAACCGGTTGAAGTGGCCGATGAGCCATTATAGCTGTATGAATATACAGTAGTTAAAAGGGGCGGACCGTGTGGAGAAAATCCCTGGCGTGATGCGCGAGCCCCAAAAGAAAACCCACCCGTACACCTTTCGGTGCAGAGGGGTGGGCTGTGTTGGATACGATCCTGGTCGTGTCCAGGCATACGGATCAAGACCTAAACCTGCGCGCGTTCCACCGTAGATACCGAGGGTTGCACACCCGCCGCGCGATCCAGATCCAGCCCATAAAACCGCATGTCCTCATACCGGATCCAGTGCGACTTGCGCACCAGCCGGTGGCCGATCCACAAGGCCAGGAACAGCGGGATCGCCAGGTAGGTGGAGATCACGCCGATCCAGTCGATGCGGTCTTGCAGGAAGGCCTGGTAGTTCTGGCCCAGCGTGACCAGCAGGCACAGGACGAAGGCGAGCAGCGGGCCGAAGGGGAACAGGCCGGCCTTGTAAGGCAGGTCGGCGGTGTCGTAGCCGTGCTTCACATAACCCCGGCGGAAGCGGTAATGGCTGACCGCGATGCTCAGCCACACGATGAATTCGGTCATGCCGGCAAAGTTCAGCAGCCAGATGTAGACGGCCTTGGGGCTGTACACCAGGCTGAACAGGCACAGGCAGGCCAGCAGTGCGGTGGCCATCAGCGCGTACAGCGGCACTCCGCTGCGGGTCACGCGCCGGAACACGGCGGGCGCCTGGCCTTCGGCCGCCATGTTGAACAGCATCCGCGTCGCCGCGTACATGCCGGAATTGCCGGCCGACAGCACCGAGGTCAGGATCACGGCGTTCATCACGGTGGCCGCCGACAGCAGCCCCGCGTGCTGGAACACCAGCGTGAAGGGGCTGACTGCGATGTCTTCCACTTCGTTGCGCAGCAGCTGCGGGTCGGTATAGGGCAGCAGCAGGCCGATGATCAGGATGGCCAGCACGTAGAACAGCAGAATGCGCCAGAACACGTGATTGATCGCGCGCGGCACGTTGCGGCGGGGATTCTCGGATTCGCCGGCGGCCACGGCCACCAGTTCGGTGCCCTGGAACGAATAAGCCACCACCATCGCCACGCCCACCCAGGTGGCCGCGTTGCCCACGAAGGGCGCGTCGCCGATGGTCCAGTTGGCCAGGCCTACCGTCGTGCCGCCGTGGATGATGCCGACCAGCATCGCCAGCCCGACGCCGATGAAGCACAGCACGGCGACGACCTTGATGATGGCGAACCAGTATTCGGCCTCGCCGAAGCTGCGCGCGGAGAAGGCGTTCAGGCCGAAGGTCAGGGCCAGGAAAAGCACGCTCCAGATCCAGCCCGGCGTATCGGGAAACCAGTAGGCCATGACCAGTTGCGCGGCCACCACGTCCACCGCCACCACCGTGGCCCAGCTGATCCAGAAATTCCAGCCCAGCGCAAAGCCGAAACCGCCGTCCACGTAGCGCGAAGCATAGGTGCAGAAGGAGCCCGATACCGGCATGAAGGTGGCCAGTTCGCCCAGGCTGGTCATGATGAAGTAGACCATCAGGCCGATGGCCAGGTAGACCATCAGCGCGCCGCCCGGGCCCGCCTGGGCGATGGCGGCGCCGGAGGCCACGAACAGGCCGGTGCCGATGGCGCCACCTAACGCTATCATCGTGAGGTGGCGCGCCTTGAGCACGCGATGCAGCTGGTTCTGGCTGGCAGGCGTGGCGCCGGATTCTGTCGTTGGAGTTTGCATTGCTGGGTAGGTGGTTGCCGGGGCGGCGGACCATCAGGCACGGGCATGCGGGCCTGCCCGCCGGGCAACGCCGCAAGCCAGCCGGTCCGTGGCGGTGCGGCAAAGGTTGCTTCAAGGCGCGCATTTTACAATGCGGCTATTCCGGGGCTGTTCGGCGGCCCCAGCCAGCACGGAGCGGTTTCATGGCGTCTTCCTCTTCTATCGAATTCCTTCCCGATGCCGGCGTCGACGTGCGCCAGCTGTTCATCCTGCTGCACGGCGTGGGCGGCACCCCCGCTGACATGCAGCCCCTGGCGCAGGCGGTGCGCGCGGCGTTCCCCAGCGCGGCGGTGCTGGTGCCCCAGGGTTTCGAGCCGTTTGACGGCGGCGGCGAGGGCCGGCAATGGTTCTCGGTGCGCGGCGTGACCGAGGAAAACCGCCCCGAGCGCGTGGCGCGGGCGCTGCCGCCCCTGGAAGCCTATATGCGCGAGGCGCAGGCGCGCTTCGGCCTGCTTCAATCGGATACGGCGCTGGCGGGCTTTTCGCAGGGCGCCATCATGGCGCTGGAGCTGGTGCAGGCGCACGACGGCATGGCCGGCCGCGTCATCGCGTTTTCAGGTCGCTATGCCCAACTGCCCAAGTCCGCGCCGCAGTACACCACGCTGCACCTGCTGCATGGCGAGGCCGATCCCATCATGAGCGTGGACCACATCCAGGCCGCCCAGGCGCGCCTGAGCGAACTGCACGGGGATTCGACCATCGACATCGCCAGCAATGTGGGGCACGCGCTGCATCCGGCCTTGATCGAGCGCGCCATCGTGCGCCTGAAGACCTGCGTGCCGCTGCGTAGCTGGGAGGCCGCGCTGGGCCTGAACCAGACGCCGCCGGACGGCGCCTCGGTGCATTGATTATTTTTCCCAGCCGCCGCCCAGCGCCAGGAACAGCGCGATCTGGTCGTTGCTGAGGTCTGCCTGCGAGGCGGCCAGCGCGCTTTCGTTGGTGGCCAGGGTGCGTTCGGCGTCCAGCACGGTCAGGTAGTCCGTCTTGCCGTACTGGAACAGGCGGCTGGCCTGCGAGGCGGCTTCGGCGCTCTGGTCGCGCGCGGCGCGCAGGGCGG
>NZ_DATCUY010000725.1:0-8250 GCF_036567245.1 Achromobacter sp.
GGGGGAGGGAGGGGGGCTGCGCCGCGTTGGCGGCGGGGCTACGCGCGACAGGGTGCGCGCAAGGGCCAGGGCAATTCACGTAACACCTCGCGGCGCTGAAAGTGGCGGAAACAGGCCGGATCCGGCCCGATATGGGCTGGATTCTAATACAGGTATGAATTCAGATTCAATATTGAATCCGAAGTGCCGGCCAATGCTAAACTCGTGCCATGTCAAAAGTCCGCCTTACGCGAGAGCAAAGCCGTGATCAGACGCGTCAGCGTCTACTCGACGCTGCGCAATCGATCTTTGTAGCAAAAGGGTTTGTGGCGACCAGCGTGGAGGACATCGCCGAGCAGGCGGGCTACACGCGCGGGGCCTTCTATTCCAACTTCAGCAGCAAGTCCGAACTGTTCCTGCAACTGCTCAGGCGCGACCACGAAAGCGTCATGAACGAGATGCGCGCCATCTTCGAAGACGGGTCGTCACGGCCGCAGATGGAAGCGCGCGTGCTCGAGCACTATTCCACGCACTTCCATCAGAACGACTGTTTCCTGCTGTGGATGGAAGGCAAGCTGCAAGCAGTCCGCGATCCCGAATTCCGCGCAGGCTTCCTGGCGTGCATGCGGGAATTGCGCGCCGCCGTCACGGACTACGTGCAGCAGTTTTCGGCCCGGGTCGGCACGCCGTTGCGCATGCCGGCGGAACAGATGGCGCTGGGCCTGCTGGCCTTGTCGGACGGCATGCAGTTCAGCTATGCCTTCGATCCGCAGGCCGTTACGGCGGAAATGACCGAGGCCGTGCTGGCCGGTTTCTTCCGCGGCGTGGTCTTTGGCGAACCGAAGCCCGAATAACGCTGTCCACGCGCGGCTTCAGGCCAGCAGTTCCGAGATCTCGATGAGGTTCAAGTCCGGGTCGCGCAGGTAGACCGAGCGGATCTTGCCGGTGGCGCCGGTGCGCGGCACCGGCCCTTCAATGATCCGGGCGCCTTCGCGGTTCAGCCGGGCAATCACCTCTTCCAGGGGGCGGTCGGCGATGAAGCACAGGTCCAGCGCGCCCGGTACGGGCAGGTGGGCCTTGGGCTCGAACTCGCGGCCGCGCACGTGCAGATTGATCTTCTGGTTGCCGAAGCGCAGCGCCTGGCGGCCCTCGCCAAAGGTCTCCAGACGCATGCCCAGGATCCGGGTATAGAAGTCCACCGTGGCGTCGGGGTCGGTGCAGGTCAGGACCAGATGGTCCAGGTGATCGATCATGGGATATCTCTCCTGAGGCCGGCCCGGCTTGAGGTTTCAGATTGTCAGACGGCCTTTCGCCGTGATAGTAATACTTGCGGCGCGCGGCCGGACTGAGGGGGGCGCGCGCTGGAATTTCCCTCCCTCGGGCGACAGGAGAGGCAGCATGACTTCAGAAACCCGACCATCCACCATCAATCGCCCGGTGTTCTTTCCGGCGGCCGTGTTCACGCTGCTGCTGGTCGGATTCGCAATCCTGGCGCCCAAGGTTGCGCAAAGCCTGTTCGAGTCCGTGCAGGGCTGGATACTGGGCAATGCCAGCTGGTTCTACATCCTGGTCGTGGCCATCATCCTGATCGCGGTGGTGTTTCTGGCGGTCAGCCGATACGGCGACATCAAGCTCGGGCCCGATCATAGCGAACCCGACTACCGCAACTTCACCTGGTTCGCGATGCTGTTCTCGGCCGGCATGGGGATAGGCCTGATGTTCTTCGGCGTGGCCGAGCCCGTGATGCACTTCATCGCGCCGCCGGTGGGCGAAGGCGGCACGGCGCTCGCGGCCCGCGAATCCATGAAGATCACCTTTTTCCATTGGGGCCTGCACGCCTGGGCCATCTACGCGGTGGTGGCGCTGATCCTGGCCTTTTTCAGCTACCGCCACGGACTGCCGCTGACCCTGCGTTCAGCGCTGTATCCCCTGATCGGCAACCGCATCCACGGACCCATCGGCCATGCCGTGGATATCTTCGCCATCATCGGCACGGTGCTGGGCGTGGCCACTTCGCTGGGCCTGGGCGTGGCGCAGATCAACAGCGGACTCAACCACCTCTTCGGCATTCCAGTGGGCGTGACGACGCAGATCATCCTGGTCATCGTCACCTGCGGCCTGGCGACCCTGTCGGTGGCCAGCGGCCTGGACAAGGGCATCCGCATCCTGTCCGAGACCAATCTGGTGCTGGCGGCGGTGCTGCTGCTGTTCGTGCTGGTAGTCGGTCCTACGGTGTTCCTGTTCCAGACCTTTGTGCAGAACACCGGCGCCTACCTGTCGGACATCGTCAACAAAACCTTCAATCTCTACGCCTATGAACCCACGGATTGGATCGGCGGCTGGACTCTGTTCTACTGGGGCTGGTGGATCGCCTGGTCGCCCTTCGTGGGCCTGTTCATCGCGCGCATCTCGCGTGGCCGCACCATCCGCGAATTCGTCACCGGCGTGCTGCTGGTGCCGGCCGGCTTCACGCTGTTCTGGATGACGGTGTTCGGCGATACCGCCATCCACATGATCCTGGTCGACAAGGTGCAGGGCCTGGCCGAAGTGGTGCAGGCCGATTCCTCGCTGGCGCTGTTCGCGTTCCTGGAGCAATTGCCCTGGAGCGGGGTGCTGTCCGTGGTCGCAATCGTGATGGTTGCCGTGTTCTTCGTCACCTCGGCCGACTCGGGCGCGCTGGTGGTGGATCTGTTGGCATCGGGAGGCTCGGACCACACTCCCGTGTGGCAGCGCATCTTCTGGTCGGTGCTGATGGGCGCGGTGGCGATCGCGCTGCTGCTGGCGGACGGCCTGACCGCGCTGCAGACCGCCACCATCGCCAGCGCCTTGCCGTTCTCCATCATCCTGCTGCTGTCGCTGTGGGGCCTGTTCAAGGCGCTGAAGCTGGACGCCACCAAACGCGGCATCCGCTACCAGTCCCTGACGCTGTCGCGCCCCGCCCGCGGCGGGCAGTCCTGGGAGCGGCGCCTGCGCAACATGGTGATGATGCCGCGCCGCGCCCATGTGCAGCGCTTCATCGGCGACGTGGTGCGGCCCGCGCTGGAAGACGTGGCCGACGAGCTGCGCAAGCAGGGTTATGAAGTGACCGTGCGCGAACACGGTGACGACGAGGGCGTGATCATGGAGGTCTCCCACGGCGAGCACCTGGACTTTTCCTATGCGGTGCAGCCTGAAGCCTTCGTGCGACCCAGCCTGACGCCGGAAGAAGCCGCCGACGAGGAGGAGCGCAAGTATTTCCGCGCCGAGGTTCACCTGCGCGAAGGCGGACAGGACTACGACATCATGGGCTGGAGCCGCGACGCCGTCATCGGCGACATCCTGGACCAGTATGAGCGCCATCGCCACTACCTGCACATGGTGCGGACCTAGCGTCCTGCCCCTCACCTCCTCGAAGCCGCCAGCTTGCTGGCGGTTTTTTTATGCCCACACGACCTGCAGGGGCTTGCGCGCCATAGTCCGCCGCTATGCCGGAGATTGGATTAACCCTTTTGACGAAATGCCCGATATCGTGGATTATCCAAGAACATTCTTTGATAAATAGCGAGTCAATCATGAAGTCGAATTCAGGAGCGTGGACTGCGGGCGCCGTGGCGTTGGCGGTGGCGCTGGCGGGCGGGGGACTGTACTGGAAGTACGGCGGCGCGCAGCAACAGGGCGGTTGGGCCATGGCGCCGGCCAAGGTTGCGGTGGCCACCGCCCGGCAGGCGGACTTCCCCATGACCCTGAGCGGCATCGGTTCGCTGGAAGCGGCGCGCCAGGTGCAGGTGGCGGCTGAAGTGGACGGCCGGGTCGATCGGATTCTGTTCACGTCGGGCACGCAGGTCCAGGCCGGCCAGTTGCTGGTGCAGTTGAACGATGCCCCCGAGCAGGGCGAGCTGGCCCGGCTGCAGGCCCAGGCGCGCAATGCGCGCGCCCTGCTGGAGCGTACCCGCCGCCTGCTGCCGCAGCAGGCCGCCACGCGTGAACAGCTGGACCAGGCGCAGGCCGACTACGACCAGGCCGCGGGCGACATCAAGCGGGTGCAGGCGTTGATCGAGCAAAAGCGCGTCAAGGCGCCGTTTGACGGCGTGCTGGGCGTGCGCCGGGTGAACCTGGGGCAGTTCGCCCGCGCCGGCGATGCGCTGGTGTCGCTGACCGATGGTTCCTCGATGTACGCCAACATCACCCTGCCCGAGCAGGCCATGGGTACGCTGCGCCCGGGCCAGCCGGTGACCGTGGCGGTGGATGCCCACGCCGGACGCGTCTTCGAAGGCAAGATCACCACCGTGGAGCCGCAAGTCGACGCGGGTTCGCGCACGGTACGCGTGCAGGCGACCCTGCCCAACGCCGACGGCGCCCTGGCGGCCGGCATGTACGCCCAGGGCCAGATCGGCCTGCCCGCGCGGCCCGGCGTGATCACCGTGCCGGAAACGGCGGTCAGCTACAGCGCCTACGGCGATTCCGTCTATGTGGTGACCCCGCCCAAAGCGGGCGGGCAAGCCGGCACGACGGTGCGGCAGGCCTATGTGAAGACAGCGGAACGCGTGCGCGGCCGGGTCGTCGTGACCGAAGGACTGCAGGCAGGCGACCAGGTCGTGACCTCGGGCCAGCTGCGCCTGCACAACGGCGCGGCGGTCGAGGTCGGCGCCGAGGACACCGTGGCGCTGGACGCCGCGCAACAGACCCTGGCGCAAGTCCGGTGAGGGCGCGGAGCAGAACATGAAATTCACCGATCTCTTCGTGCGCCGGCCAGTGCTGGCGCTGGTGGTCAGTACGCTGATCCTGCTGCTGGGCATCAAGGCCCTCAGCGGCCTGCCGGTGCGGCAGTATCCGCTGACCGAAAGCACCACCATCACCATTACCACCCAATACCCGGGCGCCTCGCCCGATCTGATGCAGGGCTTCGTCACCCAGCCCATCGCGCAATCCGTGGCCACGGTGGAAGGTATCGACTACCTGTCGTCCTCGTCCACCCAGGGCCGCAGCGTGATCACGGTGCGGATGAAGCTGAACGCCGATTCCAACAAGGCCATGACCGAGGTGATGGCCAAGGTCAACGAGGTCAAGTACCGCTTGCCGCAGGACGTCTACGATCCGGTGCTGGTCAAGTCCGCTGGCGAGGCGACCGCCGTGGCCTATGTGGGCTTCTCCAGCAGCACCTTGTCGCTGGCGTCCTTGACCGACTATCTGTCGCGCGTGGTGCAGCCGCAACTGTCGTCCATCGACGGCGTGGCCAGCGTGGAACTCTACGGCGGGCAGAAGCTCGCCATGCGGGTATGGCTGGACCCGAACCGGATGGCGGCGCGCGGCATTTCCGCGGGCGAGCTGGCCGACGCGCTGCGCGACAACAACGTGCAGGCGGCGCCGGGGCAGGCCAAGGGCCTGTACGTGGTGTCCAACATCCAGGTCAACACGGATCTGGTCAATGTCGCGGAATTCCGCGACATGGTGGTCAAGCGCGAGGGCGACGCGATCGTGCGGCTGGGCGACGTGGCCACGGTGGAACTGGGCGCCGCGTCCACTGATTCCAGCGGCCTGATGGATGGCGAGCCGGCGGTGTACTTCGGGCTGAACGCCACGCCGGTGGGCAATCCGCTGGTGATCGTGAAGCGCCTGAACGAGCTGCTGCCCAACATCAAGCAGAACCTGCCGCCGGGCACCAGCGTGCAGGTGCCGTTCGAACTGGCCCGCTTCATCAGCGCGTCCATCGACGGCGTAGTGCATACGCTGATCGAGGCCATCGCCATCGTGGTGGTGGTGATCTTCCTGTGCCTGGGCTCCCTGCGC
The DNA here is from genome assembly GCF_036567245.1 of Achromobacter sp. Lineage (GTDB taxonomy): Bacteria > Pseudomonadota > Gammaproteobacteria > Burkholderiales > Burkholderiaceae_B > Achromobacter. Next base: position 5,746 of record NZ_DATCUY010000725.1, read on the forward strand.
GCCGTGCTGATCCCGGTGCTGACCATCCCGCTGTCCATGCTGGGCGGCGCGGCCATCATGGCGCTGTTCGGCTTCAGCGTGAACCTGCTGACCTTGCTGGCCATGGTGCTGGCCATCGGCCTGGTGGTGGACGATGCCATCGTCGTGGTGGAAAACGTGCACCGCCACATCGAAGAGGGCAAGTCGCCGGTGCGCGCGGCCCTCATCGGCGCGCGCGAAGTGGCGGGGCCGGTGATCGCGATGACCATTACGCTGGCGGCGGTCTACGCGCCCATCGGCCTGATGGGCGGGCTTACCGGTTCGCTCTTCAAGGAATTCGCCTTCACCCTGGCGGGCTCCGTGGTGGTGTCGGGCGTCATCGCGTTGACCTTGTCGCCAGTGATGAGCTCGTTCCTGCTGAACAGCCGGGTGTCCGAAGGCTGGATGGCGCGCCGCGCCGAGCATTTCTTTGAAGGCCTGGGGAACGCCTATGGCCGCGTGCTCGACGTGTCGCTGCATCATCGCTGGGTGACCGGCCTGATCGCCGTGGCGGTGCTGGCCAGCCTGCCGTTCCTGTACAACGCCGCGCAAAGCGAGCTGGCGCCGGTCGAGGATCAATCTACCGTGCTGACCGCGATCAAGTCGCCGCAGCATGCCAACATCGACTATGTGGAGAAGTTCGGGCGCAAGTGGGACGACGTGATGAAGACCCTGCCCGAACAACAGGGGCGCTGGCTGATCAACGGATCCGACGGCGTGTCCAACAGCATAGGCGGCGTGGACTTCGTGTCCTGGGAAAAGCGCCACCGCTCGGCCGACCAGATCCAGGCTGACATGCAGGCCATGGCGAATCAGGTCGAGGGCAGCAACATCTTCGCCTTCCAGCTGCCGTCCCTGCCCGGTTCCACCGGCGGGCTGCCGGTGCAGATGACCCTCATGAGCGCCTCCGACTACCCGGTGGTCTACGAGGCCATGGAGGGCCTGAAGAAGGCGGCGCGCGAAAGCGGGCTGTTCATGGTGGTCGACAGCGACCTGGACTACAACAACCCGGTGGTGCAGCTGAAGGTGGACCGCGCCAAGGCCAACAGCCTGGGCGTCACCATGAAGGCCATCGGCGATACGCTGGCCGTGCTGGTGGGCGAGAACTACGTGAACCGCTTCGGCATGGACGGGCGCTCCTATGACGTGATTCCGCAGAGCCTGCGCGAACAGCGCATCTCGCCGGAGTCATTGGCGCGCTACTACGTCAAGAGCGCCAGCGGCGCGCAGGTGCCGCTGTCCAATCTCGTGACCGTGTCCATGGGTGTGGAGCCTAACAAGCTGACCCAGTTCAACCAGCTCAATGCCGCCACCTTCCAGGCCATACCGATGCCGGGCGTCACCATGGGCGACGCGGTGCGGTTCCTGACCGAGCAGGCCAAGTTCCTGCCCGCCGGCTTCAGTTACGACTGGCAGTCGGATGCGCGCCAGTACAGTCAGGAAGGTTCGGCGCTGATGATCACCTTCATCTTCGCCATCATCGTGATTTACCTGGTGCTGGCGGCGCAATACGAGAGCCTGCGCGATCCCTTCATCATCCTGGTGAGCGTGCCCATGTCGATCTGCGGCGCGCTGATACCGCTGGCGCTGGGCATGGCGACGGTCAACATCTATACCCAGATCGGGCTGGTGACGCTGATCGGCCTCATCAGCAAGCACGGCATCCTGATGGTGGAGTTCGCCAACGAAATGCAGCTCAGCCACGGGCTGGACCGGCGCGCCGCCATGGAGCAGGCCGCCCGTATCCGGCTGCGCCCCATCCTGATGACGACCGCCGCCATGGTGATGGGCCTGATCCCGTTGCTGTTCGCCAGCGGCGCGGGCGCGCACAGCCGCTACAGCCTGGGCCTGGTCATCGTGGTGGGCCTGCTGGTGGGCACGCTGTTCACGCTGTTCGTGCTGCCCACCGTCTACACCGTACTCGCCCGCGACCACCGCGCGGCGCACGATACGCCGCGCGCCCGGGAACTGGCGCTGGCCCAGGCCGAGGACGCCGCAGTACCTGGGGCCTCTGCCTAGCCGAAGGAACGAACATGAAGAATCCACAACTTTCCATACGCCTGCGCCGCGGCGCGGCCGTGCTGCTGGCCGCGCTGGCTACCGCCGGTTGCGCCGTCGGTCCTGACTACCAGAAACCCCAGGCCGCGCCGGTGGCGCTGGCCAGCCCCGAACAGGCCCTGTTCTCCACCGACCAGCTGCAACGCGACTGGTGGAAGCAATTGCAGGATCCCCAACTGGACCGGCTGATCGATCTGGCGCTGTCCCGCAACCTCGACATCCGCATCGCGCAATCGCGCCTGGCCGAATCGCGCGCGGTGCTGGACGAGAAGGAGCTGGACCAGTTGCCGGCGGTCACGCTGGGCGGCGGCTATGAACGCAGCCTGTCGCAGGCCAATGCCGGCGCCAGCGGCCAGCGCAACCTGGCGCAGAGCTACCGGGCGGGCTTCGACGCCACCTGGGAGCTGGACCTGTTTGGCCGGCTGCGCC
>NZ_DATCUY010000726.1:0-11633 GCF_036567245.1 Achromobacter sp.
ACGCAAAAAAAGCTTGCCTTATCTCGGGTTTTCCCGCACACTTACTTCCATGATGACCAAGGTACTTTTCGTTTGCATGGGCAATATCTGTCGCTCGCCGAGCGCAGAGGGCGTGTTTCGCCATTTGGTGAATGACGCGGGTTTGGGCGATGTGGTTCGCATCGACTCCGCGGGTACGCACGCGTTTCACATCGGCGAGGCGCCTGATGCCCGGGCGCAGGCCGCAGCGCGCAAGCGCGGCTACGAGATCACGCACTGCGAAGCGCGTCAGGTTACCGCGGAGGATTTCCGCGATTTCGACCTGATCCTCGCCATGGACTGGGACAATCTGTCCGCCATGCAGCAGCAGTGCCCCAAGGCCTACCAGCACAAGCTGATGCTGTTGATGCGCTTTGCCAACGAGTTCGAAGAGGCCACGGTGCCTGATCCGTACTATGGCGGCGCCGACGGTTTCGGCAAGGTGCTGGACTACCTGGAAGACGCCTGTCAGGGTGTGCTTGAGCTGGTGCGCAAGCGCGCGACCCAGTACCAGGCGGCGTGATCCGCTTTTGCCGCAGGGCCGCCCGCCTGGCGGTTCTCGGAGGTGCTAGGCAGTGAAAAAGACCGCGCAGATGCGCGGTTTTTTCTAGCCGGGAGCCATACCAAATTAGTCGGGAATAGGCTATACTTGAGCCAATTACTCGGGTATTGACCGCTGGATTCGCCTGCGGCCATTGCCGAATCACAGGGAACCTACCATGCGGCTAACTACCAAGGGGCGTTTCGCCGTGACTGCCATGATCGATCTGGCTATGCGGCAGCATAGCGGCCCGGTCACTCTAGCGGCCATCAGCCAGCGTCAGAATATTTCGCTGTCCTATCTGGAACAGCTGTTCGGGAAACTGCGTCGCCACGAACTCGTGGACAGCGTGCGCGGTCCCGGCGGCGGCTATTCGCTTGCACGCCTGGCTCGCAACGTAACCGTTGCCGACATCATCTTCGCCGTCGACGAACCCCTGGACGCCACCAGCTGCGGTGGCAAGCGGGACTGTACGAGCGGCAACGATGGCAAGCCGGGCAAGTGCATGACGCACGAACTCTGGGCTACGTTGAATCGCAAGATGGTGGATTACCTGGATTCGGTGTCCCTGCAAGATCTGGTCGATCAGCAGCGCGTACGCCAGTTGCAGGAAGCCAACAATCAAGCGCAGGCTTGCGCGGTGCGCGTGAACCGGGTGGGAGGCGCCGCAAACGCCGCCAACGCTCCGGCCGCGACCGTCGCCGCCAACGCCACCGTATAAGCAGTATCAGGAGTTGTAGAAATGACCACCCGCCCGATCTATCTTGATTATTCGGCCACGACGCCCGTCGACCCCCGCGTCGTGGACAAGATGGTGCCCTGGCTGTATGAGAACTTCGGCAACCCGGCCTCGCGCAGCCATGCGTTTGGCTGGGAATCCGAAGAAGCCGTCGAACGCGCCCGCGAAGAAGTCGCCAAGCTGGTCAACGCTGACCCGCGCGAAATCGTCTGGACCTCCGGCGCCACCGAGTCCAACAACCTGGCGATCAAGGGCGCCGCCAACTTCTACTCGGAACGCGGCAAGCACATCGTCACCGTCAAGACCGAACACAAGGCCGTGCTGGATACCTGTCGCGAACTCGAGCGCCAGGGCTTCGAAGTGACCTATCTGGACGTCAAGGACAACGGTCTGATCGATCTGGACACCTTCAAGGCCGCGCTGCGCCCCGATACCGTACTGGTATCGGTGATGATGGTGAACAACGAAATCGGCGTGATCCAGGACGTGGAAACGCTGGGCGAAATCTGCCGCGAGAAGGGCATCATCTTCCACGTGGACGCCGCCCAGGCGACCGGCAAGGTGGCTATCGACCTGCAAAAGCTCAAGGTCGACCTGATGTCGTTTTCCGCGCACAAGACCTACGGCCCCAAGGGCATTGGCGCGCTGTACGTGCGCCGCAAGCCGCGCATCCGCATCGAAGCGCAAATGCACGGCGGCGGCCATGAGCGCGGTTTCCGCTCCGGCACGCTGGCCACGCACCAGATCGTCGGCATGGGCGAGGCCTTCCGTCTGGCCCGCGAGGAAATGGGCACCGAGAACGAGCGCATCCGCATGCTGCGCGACCGCCTGTGGGCCGGCCTGTCGCAGATCGAGGAGGTCTACCTCAACGGCGACATGGACCAGCGCGTGCCGCACAACCTGAATGTCAGCTTCAACTATGTCGAAGGCGAATCCCTGATCATGGCGATCAAGGAACTTGCCGTCTCCAGCGGCTCGGCCTGCACCTCGGCCAGCCTGGAACCGTCCTACGTGTTGCGGGCCCTGGGCCGCAACGACGAGCTGGCGCACAGCTCGATCCGTTTCACCCTGGGCCGTTTCACGACCGAAAAGGAAGTGGATTACGCCATCGAACTGCTCAAGGGCCGTGTCGGCAAGCTGCGCGACATGTCGCCGTTGTGGGAAATGGCCAAGGAAGGCATCGACTTGAACACCGTGCAGTGGGCTGCGCACTGAGCGCCCGCGCCTAGAAATTCGTGGAGAATTAACATGTCTTACAGCACCAAAGTTCTGGATCACTACGAAAACCCGCGTAACGTCGGTTCGTTCGACAAGTCGGACGAATCGGTGGGCACCGGCATGGTCGGCGCCCCCGCCTGTGGCGACGTGATGAAGCTGCAGATCAAGGTTAACGAAGCCGGCGTGATCGAAGACGCGCGCTTCAAGACCTACGGCTGCGGTTCGGCTATCGCTTCCAGCTCGCTCGTGACCGAATGGGTCAAGGGCAAGACCCTGGACGAAGCGATGAACATCCGCAACACGCAGATCGCCGAAGAACTGGCCCTGCCGCCCGTGAAGGTCCACTGTTCCATCCTGGCCGAAGACGCGATCAAGGCCGCGGTGCAGAACTACAAAGAAAAGCACACGGCCCCGGCCGAAGCTGTGGCGGGCTGAACATGTCCGTTACCCTGACCCAACAGGCTGCCACCCATATCGGCCGCTACTTGCAAAAGCGCGGAAAGGGTATCGGCTTGCGGCTCGGCGTTAGGACGACGGGCTGCTCCGGCATGGCCTACAAGCTCGAATACGTGGATGACGCAACAGCGGAAGACACGGTATTCGAAAGCTTCGGTGTGAAGGTTTTCGTCGACCCCAAGAGCCTGGCCTACCTGGACGGCACCGAACTCGACTACGCCCGCGAAGGCCTGAACGAAGGCTTCAAGTTCCGCAACCCCAACGAGAAGGCGACCTGCGGCTGCGGCGAGTCGTTCACGGTGTAAGTCTTGGCTGGAGACGATCACTTCGGCCTGTTTGGCTTGCCGGCGCGCTTCGATCTGAACGCCCAGACGCTTGAGTCCGCGTGGCGCGCCGTTGCCGCGCAGGTGCATCCCGACCGCTATGCCACCGCCAGCCCCGCGGAACGCCGCGTGGCCATGCAGTGGGCGGCGCGCGCCAACGAAGCCTATCGCTTGTTGCGGGATCCGATGCTGCGGGCGCGCTACCTGTGCGAGCAGGCGGGCGTGGATCTGCAGACCGAGAGCAACACGGCCATGGACCCCGAGTTCCTGATGCAGCAGATGACCTGGCGCGAGATGCTGGACGACGCGCGCGACGACGCTCGCGCCCTGGCGGCCTTGCAAGCGGAATTGGAGCAGGCGCGCGCTGCCATGCGCGCCACGCTCACCCGCCTGCTGGACCAGGAGCACGACTATGCGGCGGCCGGGCTCAAGGTGCGGGAATGGATGTTCGTGGAGAAACTGGCGGAAGAACTGGCGCACGCCCAGCCCGCTGGATAGCCCAGGGCGCGCCGGGGCGTCCGCATGGCGGGCGCCGGCACAGCGCGGCCTACTGACCATAAAAATAGAATCATGGCCTTATTGCAGATTTCCGAGCCCGGCGAATCGCCCGCGCCGCACCAGCGCAAGCTGGCGGTCGGGATCGACCTGGGCACGACCAATTCCCTAGTTGCGGCCGTGCGCAGCAGCGTCGCCGAAGTGTTGCCGGATGCGCATGGCCACGCCTTGCTGCCATCCGCCGTGCGCTATTTTCCCGGCGGCAAGGTCACCACAGGCCGTGAGCCGCTCGCGCAGCAGGCCGAGGATCCGCTGAACACCGTTGTTTCGGTCAAGCGCTTCATGGGCCGTTCGCTGGAAGAAGCGCGCGCCAGTCGCGCGCCGTACGAATTCGTGGACGCGCCCGGCATGGTGCGCATCCGCACCGTCCAGGGCGACCTCAGTCCGGTCGAGGTGTCCGCCCAGATCCTGGCGGTCTTGCGCCAGCGTGCCGAAGACGTGCTGGGCGACGACCTGGTTGGCGCCGTCATCACGGTGCCAGCCTATTTTGACGACGCCCAGCGCCAGGCGACGCGGGATGCCGCTCGCCTGGCCGGCCTGAATGTGCTGCGCTTGCTGAACGAACCCACGGCGGCGGCCATTGCCTACGGCCTGGATCATGCATCCGAGGGCGTGTACGCGGTGTACGACCTGGGCGGCGGCACGTTCGATATCTCCATCCTGCGCCTGACCCAAGGCGTGTTCGAAGTCATCGCCACGGGCGGCGACACCGCGCTGGGCGGCGACGACTTCGACGCCTTGATCGCCGACCGCGTGGTGGCCGGGCTTGCCGCAGGCGAGCTTACGCCCTCCGATCGCCGCGGGTTGCTGATGGCGGCGCGCGCCGCGCGCGAAGCCTTGTCGGATTCCGACGAAGCCAGCCTGAAGCTAGCCTTGTCCGATGGCCGGGCCGTGGATGCGATCCTGACCCGTGCAGAGTTCGAAGAACTGGCCCAGCCCCTGATCGTCCGTACCCTGGACTGCGCGCGCCGTGCCTTGCGCGACGCCTCGCTGACGCCGGCCGACGTGCGCGGCGTGGTGATGGTTGGCGGCGCCACGCGCATGCCGGTGGTGCGCGCGGCCGTGGGCAAGCTGTTCGGCACGCAGCCCCTGACCGATCTGGATCCCGACCAGGTGGTGGCGCTGGGCGCCGCCTTGCAGGCCAATCTGCTGGCCGGTAACCGCGCTCCCGGCGAGGACTGGCTGCTGCTGGACGTGATCCCGCTGTCGCTGGGACTGGAAACCATGGGTGGCCTGGTGGAGCGCATCATCCCGCGCAACAGCACCATTCCCGTGGCGCGAGCCCAGGAATTCACGACCTTCAAGGATGGCCAGACGGCCATGAGCATCCACGTGGTGCAGGGCGAACGCGACCTGGTCGCGGATTCGCGCTCGCTGGCCCGCTTCGAGCTGCGCGGCATTCCACCCATGGTGGCTGGCGCCGCGCGCATCCGCGTGACCTTCCAGGTGGACGCCGACGGCCTGCTGAGCGTGACCGCGCGCGAACAGAGCAAGGGCGTCGAAGCCATGGTGTCGGTCAAACCGTCCTACGGCCTCACGGACGACGAGATCGCCCAGATGCTGGCCGACAGCGTCGCGCAAGCCGATACCGATGCTCGCGCGCGCATGCTGCGCGAGCAGCAGGTGGACGCGCGCCAACTGGTCGAGTCGGTGCAGGCCGCGCTGGCCGCCGACGGCGACCTGCTGGACGCCGAGGAACGCAAGCGTGTTGATGAATGCCTGCAGGCCGCCATGGCAGCCCAGGATGCTCAGGACGTGGACACGGTGAAGGACGCAGTCCAGGCCCTGGCGGCCGCGACCGATGATTTCGCTGCGCGCCGGATGGATCGCAGCATCCGCGCCGCGCTGGCGGGCCGCAAACTTGATGAGATTGCCTGATAACACGCTATGCCGAAACTGACTGTATTGCCTCACCCCGACTACTGCCCGGAAGGCGCCGTAATCGAAGACGCGCCCAAGGGCGTGTCGATCTGCCGCGTGTTGCTGGACAACCATATCGACATCGAACACGCCTGCGAATTGTCGTGCGCATGCACCACCTGTCACGTGGTGGTCAAGCAGGGCTATTCTTCGCTGGAAGACGCGACCGATGACGAAGAGGACCTGCTGGACAAGGCCTGGGGCCTGACCCCGACTTCGCGCTTGTCCTGCCAGGCGCTGGTGACGGACGCGGACCTGACGGTCGAGATTCCCAAGTACACCATCAACCACGCCAAAGAGGGCCATTGATGAAGTGGACCGACACCTACGAGATCGCCGAGGCGCTGCTCGACGCGCATCCTGACGAAGATCCCAAGACGCTGCGCTTCGTGCAGCTGCGCGAATGGGTTCTGGCCTTGCCCGGCTTCAATGACGACCCTGCTCATTGCGGGGAGAAGATCCTGGAGGCCATACAGATGGCCTGGATCGACGAAGCGGATTGATTGCTGAATTGAAAATGCTCCCCACGGGGAGCGTTTCTGTTTTTGGCATGCAAACATGGCTTGAACGGGTCGACGCCACATCTGCCACGGTATCATCAAGGATCTTCCTGTCGTCCCTACCTGCCTGAGTCTACCGATGCCCGCTGCCCAATTGCGCTTTGGCCTGGCCGCCAACCGGCTGCACCACGAAACTCCCGATGCCGCGCTGTTTACCTGGCTGCGCGCGTGTTCGGCCACGATACGTGAACTCGGCGTGCAGCTGCACACCGTTGGCCGTACCCATGACGCCATCGTGCGCGAAGGCATGCTGCAGGGCTACGGCGGGCTGATCCGTTATCCCTATGGCCGCGAGGGCGGACTGATGAAGCTGGTGGCCCGGGTCACCGAGGGGCGCGACGGCCAGGCGCCGTTCGACGGCGCGATCTACTTGATCGACCCCGTCGACCCCTCGTCGATTTTCCCCGAAGCGCTGGCGCTCAAGCGCCAGTGCATCACGCACGGCCGGCCGTTCATTTCGACGCTGGCCGGCGCCATCGAATGGATGGAAGTCGAACGCATCCATGCCGGGCTGGCGCCGGACGTGTCGGCGTCGCGCCACTTCAACTACGCCGGCCAGACCGTGGCGTTGATCGCCCACGATGCGCTCAAGGACGAGATGGTGGCCTTTGCCAGCGAGCATTTCGATGTGCTGTCCCGGTTCGCGCGGCGCGTAGCCACGGGCACCACCGGCGGCCGCCTGAACGATCTGGCCTGGTCGCGTGGTTGGCCCAAGGACACGCCCTGGGTGCATCGCTACCTGAGCGGGCCGCTGGGCGGCGACGCGCAGATCGCGGAGCTGGTGCTGGAACACCAATGCCAGCGCGTGATCTTCTTTGAAGACCCGCACGTGGCCCGCCAGCACGAGGCCGACATCCAGCTGCTGGAACGTGCCGTGCGCGTGGTGACGGAGTCGGCCACCTGCGCCACCTCGCCGACGGTGGCGCGGCGCTGGGCGCAGGCGGTCGAAAAGCGCGTTATCTGAGCTTTGTCCGGCTGGGCGCGGCGCCAGGCCGGGAGTCCGCGATGATGCGGCTGACCCGGTCGGCCACGGCGGACGCGGCCATGGACAGTGGCAGGACGTCCGACCTGCACAGGAATACGGGTCGCGCCATGCGCGGCGTGACGATGCGGTGCAGGACGACCTCGCCCCGCGCAGCCTCTTGGTGGACCGCCGCGTAAGACAGGATAGTGTGCGCGATGCCGGCCTGCGCCAGTTCGATCAGTTGCGGAATGGCGTTGGCCTCGGCAATGACTCGGAACTCGGCGCGCTCGCGCTGTTGGTACTGATCCAGCAGGCGACGCAGGCTGTGCTGATGGCCGGGCAGGACTAGCGGCAGTCCGCTAAGGGCTTGCAGATCCATGACCGGCAGCGCATGCAGCGCGGCAGGAGCCGGCCTTTTTCCCGGTGTGACGGAGGGCGGAGAAACGACCACCAGTTCTTCGTCTATCAGGTGCTGGAATCGCAGATCGACCGACGCGTCGTCGCTGAAAGTCAGCCCCAGGTCGGCATGGCCGGAACTGACGAAGCCCGGGATGTATCCCGTGCTGGACTCGATGATCTTCAGGTAGACGTCGGGCCAATGCGCCAGAGAGAAACGTAAGAGCGGCACCGTCAGCAGCTTGGCCATGGACATGGACATGGCCAGCGACACGGTCCCGCGGGGCGCCTTGAGGTCTTCGCGGACGTCGGCGCGCGCGGCGTCGATGCGTCCCAGGATTTCGCGCGCATGCGCCAGCATGCGCGATCCCGCAGCAGTCGGCGTGACGCCACGGGCGCTGCGATGCAACAGCACCACACCCAGATCCTCTTCCAGGTTTCGTATCAGCAGGCTCAGCGCGGGTTGTGCCACGTGCAGGGCTGCCGCGGCGCGGCTGATCGATCCGGTGGAAACCACCGCGACAAAGCACTGCATCGCGCGAATGGACATCGACATGCATGGACCTCGTGTGAGCAAGGCCATCACAAATTTATTATGGCCTGCATATTTAAACGGTATTTCTAATATATCAAGACCATTCGCATAATGGGCGCCATCCCTCTAAGAACACAATGGAGACAAAGATGGCGTTCCAACGAATTCTTGCCGCTTGCGTGGTTGCGACGGCTCTGTCCAGCCCGGCGCTGGCCGATACCTGGCCTTCCAAGCCCATTACGCTGGTCGTGCCGTTTTCGGCAGGCGGTCCAACCGACTTCATCGCGCGCCTGGTGGCCGACCCCTTGGCGCGCGAACTGGGACAACAGGTCATCGTGCAGAACAAGCCGGGCGCCAGTGGTAATGTCGGCTACCAGAGCGTGCTGAATGGCCCCGCGGACGGCTACACGCTGATGCACAACACGGTCGCCATGCAGGCGATCAACCCGCTGATGTACCCGAGCGCGAAGATGCAACCGCTGCAGGACTATGTGCCCATCGGCACGACCGGCGCCATGCCCAATCTGCTGGTGGTCAATCCCGAGCGCACGCCGGTCAAGACGCTGGCCGAACTGGTCGAGCGCGGACGCGGCATGAAGCAGGGGCTCAGCTATGCCACTTTCGGCCCGGGCAGTTCGCCGCACGTCTATGGCGCATCGCTGCAAAAGCTCGCGGGCTTTCAAGCCGTGGGCGTGGCCTACAAGGGCAGCGCGAACGCCGTGACCGACGTGATCGGCGGGCAGGTCGACTTCCTGTTCGACAGCATGTCGACCAGCCTTGGCCAAGTGCAGGCCGGCCGACTGAAAGCCCTGGCGATTACCTCGGCCGAGCGTTCGCCCTTGCTGCCGGACGTGCCCACGCTGAAGGAAGCGGGTTATCCCAGCCTGGATCTCAAATTCTGGTTCTCGCTGCAGGCTCCCGCCGGTACCCCGCCGGAAACGGTGCAGAAGCTGCGTGAGGCCGTGGCGCGCGTCGTTGCGAGCGATGCTTACCGCAAGGCAATGCAGGAACGCGGCGCGGAAGCCTTCCAGGTCACTCCCGCCGATCTGGACGCGTTCTTCAAGCGTGAAACCATGCAATGGACGCAAGCGGCGCAAACCATCGGCCTGAAGGGCGAGCAGTAATCATGGCTACTGAAGCACGCATGACGCCGCTGAAGAACATCACCGTCCTGGATCTGAGCAAGGTGCTGGCCGGGCCGCTTTGCGGCCAGTATCTGGGCGAGCTTGGCGCCAGGGTGATCAAGGTCGAGCCGGTGGGCAAGGGTGACGACACGCGTGCCTGGCTGCCGCAGGACGCAGGCCAATCCGCGACCTTCCTGGCCGTGAACCATAACAAGCGCAGTCTGGCCGTGGACCTCAAGACAGCGGCCGGGCGCGCCGTGGTGCATCGGCTCGCGGAGCAATCGGACGTGGTGCTGCAAGGCTTCGGCGGCAAGACCGCTGCGCGCCTGGGCGTGGACTACGAGACGCTCAGCGGTCTCAATCCCCGGTTGGTGTACTGCGAAATCTCGGGCTATGGCCGCGAGGGGCCGATGGGCGAGGAGCCGGGCTATGACGTCATGCTGCAAGCCTTCAGCGGCATGATCAGCACCATGGGCGAGCCCGGTGGAAACTTTGCGCGCGCCAGCTTTTCGCCGGTGGACCTGGGCACGGGTTCGTTCGCGCTCAGCGGGATCCTGGCCGCGCTGCTGGAGCGCAGCCAGACCGGCAAGGGGCAGTACCTGGATGTTTCGTTACTGGATACTTCGCTTGGCCTGATGTCGTACATGGCGCAGAACTACTGGCGCACCGGCCAGATTCCGCGCCGCATGGGTACGGGCCATCCGGCCATGTGTCCTTACCAGGCGTTCCGCGCGGCCGATGGCGACATCATGCTGGGCGTGGGCAACGATGCGCAATGGCAGCGTTTCTGCGCGGTGGCGGGGTTGCAGGATCAGGTGGATGCCCCCGAGTTCGCGACCAATGCCGATCGGGTGCGCAACTTCACCGCGACGGTCGCGCTGGTCCAGTCGCGCATGGAGACCCGCAGCGTGGCGCAATGGCTGGACGTACTCAAGCCCGCGGGCATCGCGTGTTCCGCCATCCACACGCTGGACCAGGCGCTGGCGCATCCGCAGGTCGATGCGCGTGAACTGATCGTCAAGAGCCAGCACAAGGTCCTGGGCGAGGTCCGCAACGTCGGCCTGCCGATACGGTTCGGACGCCAGCCTCGCCAGGCCGCGCTGCCCGCGCCCGTGTTGGGCGAGCACACTCGCGAGATTCTGGCCGAGCTGGGCTATGCCCAAGCCGAAATCGAGGCGCTGCTGGCCGCGGGCAGCGTGCAGAACCATTCCTGAATGCGAGGGTACCGATGACATTCCTGCGCTACGAAGTCCGTGACCAGATCGCGGAAATCCATTTATGCCATGCGCCCGTCAATGCGCTGGACGAGGACATGCTGGACGCGCTGATTGCCGCGCTGGAACGGGCCAATGCCGATTCCGATGTACGCGCCGTGCTGTTGGCCAGCGATTTGCCCGGACGGTTCTGCGCCGGGCTGGACATGAAAAAACTGCTGGACAGCACGCCGGCGCGGATCCATGCGCTGTTGTCCAAGCTGTACATCAAGCTTTACGACACGCAGTTCAACCTGAGCAAGCCATCGATTTCGGTGGTCTCCGGCTCGGTCCGCGGCGGTGGCATGACGGTGGCCATTTCCAGCGATATGGTGGTGGCGGCGGACACCGCCACCTTTGGTTATCCGGAAATCGACGTCGGCGTCCTGCCCGCGATCCATTACGTGCACCTGCCGGGCATCGTGGGCAAGCACCGCGCGTTTGACCTGCTGTTCACGGGCCGCACCTTCAATGCGCAAGAGGCGTACGGACTGGGGTTGGTGGCGCGCGTCGCAGCCGAAGCGGAATTGCTGGAGCAGGCCCGCCTGCTGGCGCGGTCGCTGGCGGGCAAGCCGCCGCAAGTCCTGGCGATGGGGCGGCGCGCCTTCGTCTACGGCAACGACAACGAGTACCGGCGCAGGGTGGCGACGGCGGTCGAAGTGTTCTGCAACGCGGCCGCCACGCCCGAGGCGCGCGAGGGCCTGAGCGCCTTCGTGCAAAAGCGCGCGCCGGACTGGAGCGGGCTGCGCAGCGGCGGGTAGAACCGGCGCAGCGTGTGTGCCTGGCTTACTTTCCCTTGAACTGCGGCGGCCGCTTCTCGCGAAACGCCCGCACGCCTTCGGCGAAGTCTTCGCGGGTAGCCGTGTCCAGGAACCGCGCCGTTTCCTCGGCCAGCTGGGTTTCCAGCGTGGCGTGCTCGGCCGAACGCAACAGGTCCTTGGCGCTGGCGATGCCGTGCGGCGCGTGGCGGGCGATGTCTTGCGCATAGGCTTGCGCGGCCGGCGCGAGTTCGCCGGCCGCGGCGGTGCGCG
>NZ_DATCUY010000727.1:0-4231 GCF_036567245.1 Achromobacter sp.
CGCCGCCATGGCGGGCGGCGCCGCCGCCCTGTGGAGCACGCCTGGCCGCGGCACGCTGGACACCCTGGCGGCGGTGTTCCTGCGGGCCTTCGTGTCGGTGGAAATCGTCAAGGTGCTGATCCGCACGGTGTTCGCGGTGAAGCATCCGCACCTGCGCCTCCTGCCCATGACGGACGACAACGCCAGATACTGGAATGCGTGGCTGGTGCGCATTGCCACCGCAGCCGGCTACGGCACGCTGCTGGTCGATCCCGTGGTGTCGGCCTCGCTGTCGCCTGCGCTGGGACGGCTGGCCAACCTGCTGATCATGCTGGCGGTCTACGTGTACGCCGTGCGCGTCATCTGGCGCAACCGCCAGACGGTGCGTGGACACCTGGACCGGCGCGCGGCCAACGCGACCACGTTCATGGGCTCGCGGCTGCACATCCTGGCGCGCGTCTGGCATGTGCTGGGCATCGGCTATTTCACCATCCTGCTGGTAGTCAGCCAGGTGGATCCGACCAACGCGCTGCCCTTCATGGCTCGCGCCACCGCGCAGACCCTGCTGGTGATCGGCGTGGGCAGCCTGCTGATCCTGCTGCTGAACGCCGTGCTGGCCAAGCCCATCAGGTTGCCGGACGACCTGCGCAAGCGCCTGCCGCTACTGGAGGCGCGCGTCAACGCCTATGTGCCGGCCACCTTGAAACTGGTCGGCCTCGTCATCCGCATCGTCCTGGTGCTGCTGGTCCTGGACGCGTGGCGCGCCTTCGACCTGTCGCGGTGGCTGGCCTCGGATTCCGGAGGCGCGGCCATCCGGATGACGGTGAACATCGTCATCGTGCTGCTGATCGCGGCCCTGGCCTGGACCGTGATCGCCAGCATCATCGAACACCGTCTCAGCCAGAGCGAAGGACGCGGCATGCCCAGCGCGCGCGAGCGCACCCTGCTGGCGCTGTTCCGCAACGCCGCGCTGATCGTCATCGTGACAATGACGCTGATGGTGCTGCTGTCGCAGATCGGCATCGACGTGGGACCGCTGATTGCCGGCGCCGGCGTGGTCGGCCTGGCCATCGGCTTCGGCGCGCAGAAACTGGTCCAGGACATCATCACCGGGATCTTCATCCAGCTTGAGAACGGCATGAACGAGAACGACGTGGTGCAGGTCGCCGGAGTGTTCGGCACGGTGGAGAAGATGACGATACGCTCGGTCGGCATACGCACGCTGGACGGCGGCTACCACCTGGTGCCGTTCTCTTCCGTCGACGTCGTGACCAACCACATGCGCGACTTCTCATACCACCTGGGCGAATACACCATCGCGCATCGCGAAAGCGTGGACGACGCCATCGTGCATCTGCGCGCCGCCTTCGCCGAGCTGATGACCGACACGGTACTGGGGCCTGAGATCCTGGAAGACATAACGGTCGCCGGGGTCACCGCGGTCAACGAAAAGGGCGTGACCATCCGGATCCTGATCAAGACCACGCCAGGCATGCAGTGGGCCGTGCAGCGCGGCTACAACCGGCTCCTGAAGAAACACTTCGACGCCGCCGGCATCGAGCTGCCCTATCCGCATACAGTGCTGTACTTCGGTCAGGACAAGCGAGGATACGCGCCGCCAGCCAATGTGGTCATGCAGTCCGAGCGTCCCGACGAAGGCGAGAACGCCCGCGCGGCCGGACACACCCGGCGTCCGCTGGAACCCGCGCCGCGCGGCGAGGATTCGACCGAAGTGCTGGGCAACGAACTGGAGGCGCGCGAAGAAGGCGAAGCGCCGCGGACATAGCGGTACGCGGCGGGCATGGGAAGCGCGTTGCGCGAGGCTGGCAGCGGCAGGCTGCCGCCTCGCATTTGCAGACGCGGGTCTATCCGTCTACTTCCCGTAGGTCGCGATCACGGTCTCCAGCGGCACATGCCCCTTGCAGGACCCCGAGTAGACAGGGCTTGCACCATCTTCCAACGCGACGGCATATCTCACCGCCGGGTCGCTTTCCAGGCGCTGCCGCAACGCCGCCAGCTTGGGCCAACGCGATTGAGCCGCGACCTCATGGAAATCCAGCCAGCGCGCCACGCCGACCAGCACGGCGTCGGCCAGCGTCGGACGGTCGCTCACCAGAAATGGCGTGTCGCCCAACATCGCTTCGAGCTTGTCATGCCGCTCGATGACGCGTTGCGCACCCCAGGCCCGCAGCGTTTGCTGCAACGCCGGATCGGGCGGGTCCATTTCCAGGGCGACCCAATGCGGGGTGAAGGCGGCGGTGAAGCCGGTGTTCAGGAAGGCCATGAACTGGTGCATGCGATCGGACTCGGGCGAAAGAGGATCGAAACTGATCCTGCGTTCGCTGTCCCGGTTCTCGATCCATCGCGCAATCGCCATGGTTTCCGTAAAAACCGCGCCCTGCTCACTGACGAATGCGGGCGTCTCATGGCGCGCGTTGATCCGCGCATAGGAAGGCAGCTGCATCTCTCCAAGCATGTCCACGCGGCACAAGCGATACGGCTTTCCAAGCCACTCCAGCGCAGCGACCAACCCCATTGAACTTCCCAGCGGAAAGCCATAAACCAGTATGGGTTCCAAGATTCTTTCTCCGTAGATGAGGGTTACGCTGCGCAGCGGATTGAATTCTACGGATCTGATAGGCTAAGTAAATTACGCACATTTTTGTCACCACGACTCTCCCATGAAAGACCTGGTTTCGCGCTGCCCCATCGAAGAAGTCATGCAGATACTGAGCGGCCGATGGCCGACGCTGCTGATCTACTACCTCAAGGAAGGCACCAAGCGCTTCAGTGACTTGCGCCGCGACAATCCGACCATCTCGCATCGGATGCTGACGCTGGAACTGCGCAAGCTCGAATTGGCCGGCATCGTCCAGCGCACCGATTTCGATGGCTATCCGCGGCGCGTGGAATATGACCTCACGCCTTCCGGCAAGACGCTCGTACCGCTGCTGGATGCGCTGGGCGACTGGTGGGAAGAGAATGGAGCGGCGTCCGAAGACGCCCTCTGAGCAGGCCAGTCATCCCTAAGGCTGAAGACGCCCGCCACCCTGCTCTCCCGTGCCGATCAAATCCAGCAGCCCATCCGACAAGGTTCCCCGCCAGACCAGGTAATCGTGCCCGCCCGCCACCTCTCGGTGCGTTACCAGATAACCCTTGGCAAGCAACACATCCCGCAGATGCCGGTTGCTCTCCAGAATGCCCGGCTGGCCGCCGCGTCCCGATTCGAACAGGCCGGCGCCGAGGAAGAAGCGCACCGGCAGCTTGCGCACCGCGACGAATTGCCGCGTCAGCCATTGGTCCTCTTCGCCCTCCGGCGACCACCAATAGGAGCCGGACTGGCTGAGCACATTGCCGAATACCTCGGGGTGGCGCAGCGCGGCATAGGCCGACGCCAGACCGCCGTAGCTGGAGCCGCCGATGACGGTACGCGCGGCGGGCGCGCTGATACCTTGCTTGCGCGCCCACGGCATCAACTCTTTCGCGAGGAAGTCGGCAAAGTCCGGGTTGGGCGGCAACTCCAGGCTGCGGGATTCGGCCGTGGGATTGTCGATCAGCAGCGCAGCCGTCGGGGGAATGACGCCCGCCGCAATCATGTTGTCCAGGATGGTCGGCGTGGGTACGCGGCCCAGGTAGGCGCCGGCATCGAATAGCACCAGCACGCGATTGTCGGCGGCGCCAGGTTGCCAACCCGCGGGACGGTACAGATGGATCTTGCGCGTGTTGCGCATGAGATCGCTGCGCAGCTCCATCGCCTCGACCGTGCCCTGCGGCACGCCCGCCCGGGGTTCGACCCATGGCTGTGGCGGCGCTTCGGCCAGCTCGAGCATGGAATAGGTTTGAAATGCGTCGACGCCGCGCGCCGGATAAGCCTTGGGGTTGTGAGGATCGGCCTGCGCTGTCGCCAGGATCGCGCGACGCCGCGCCATGCCGGAGCCTGGGAGCTCCGGCACATCGGGCGCCAGGCGATATGACAGGCGCGTGGATCGGGGCACGACAAAGCTGGCATGCCAGACATCGGAATCACCCAGGCGCGCCAATTGCGCATGGTCCGACGACGGCCCGCCGAACAGGCGCACATTGCGCTCGGCGCCGCGCCACAGGAACGTGACGCGGTCATGTTTGGCGTCCACGGCTTCGACCAGCGGCGTGCCTTGCTGAGCCACCTCTGCCCAGAAGGCTTCCGTCGTTCCGCCCCCGGCCAGCGTCTCGGCCAGCGCGGCCAGGCGCGGGCTGTCGAGCGTCGGCGCGG
>NZ_DATCUY010000728.1:0-11050 GCF_036567245.1 Achromobacter sp.
CCGCGACATCGACCTGTACAACAAGCCCGAAGACATCTCGGTGATGAACCCGTACGGTCAAGTGCCCATTCTGGTCGAACGCGACCTGGTCCTGTACGAGTCGAACATCATCAACGAGTACATCGACGAGCGCTTCCCGCATCCCCAGCTGATGCCCGCCGACCCGGTCATGCGCGCCCGTACCCGCCTGTTCCTCTACAACTTCGAGAAGGAACTGTTCGTTCACGTCTCGACGCTGGAAGACCGCAGCGCCAAGCCCGACGAGAAGAAGCTGGCCAACGCCCGCCAGAACATCCGTGACCGCCTGGCCCAGCTGGCCCCCATGCTGCTGAAGAACAAGTACATGCTGGGCGAGGAATTCTCCATGCTCGACGTGGCCGTGGCTCCGCTGCTGTGGCGCCTGGACCACTACGGCATCGAACTGCCCAAGAACGCGGCTCCGCTGCAAAAGTACGCCGAACGCATCTTCTCGCGTCCGGCCTACATCGAAGCGCTGACGCCTTCGGAAAAAGTGATGCGTCGCTAAGGTTGGTTGCGTGATGGGTGAAACTTCGACCAAACCGTACCTGATCCGCGCGCTGCACGAATGGTGCACCGATAACGGCTACACGCCTTACATCACCGTGCAGGTCGACGAGCACACCATGGTGCCCATCGCCCATGTGCGCGACGGCCAGATCACGCTGAACGTGGGCACGCTGGCCACCAACCGCCTGACGCTGGGCAACGAATTCATCGAATTCCAGGCCCGCTTCAGCGGCGTGACCGAAAACGTCTACGTTCCCGTGGGCGCAGTCAGCGCCATCTACGCGCGCGAAACCGGCGCCGGCATGGGCTTCGAAGTGCAGCCCTACGAACCGCCGGAAGCAGGCGCCCAGGGCGCGACGGCCGCCGCCGCGCCCGAAGGCTCCGACGACGACGCCGCCCCCGGTGACGACGGCGGAGATGACGACGAACCCAAGCGTCCGCGCCTGACCATCGTCAAATAAGGCATCCACGCAAGGCCTGCATTTTTTTCATTACAATGCAGCCCTTCGCGTGCGCCTGGCACGCAGCGCCGGTGTAGCTCAGTTGGTAGAGCAGCTCACTTGTAATGAGAAGGTCGAGGGTTCGATTCCTTTCACCGGCACCAAAAATAAAAGAGAAAGGCCGACTCCCAGAGTCGGCCTTTCTCTTTTTGTCTGATTGCGGCATAACCGCACCGGATAGCGGCAGCAAATGTATCGGCGCACGCCCGAACCCACGCCTGTTTCTGTATATTCGTACAGCAGAATACGACTGTTGTGAGCAAATCCAGACATGGAACACCCGGAACAAAGCGGCTCCCAATTCCTCTTTTACGCCTCCGCCGATGGCGACGTCCGCGTGCAGGTCGTCGCTGAGGACGAGACCGTCTGGGCTAGCCAAAAAGGGATGGCCGAGATCTTCGGGGTAGAAGTCCCGACCATCAACTACCACCTCAAAGAAGTCTTCAAATCCAATGAGCTGGACGAGAACTCAGTTATTAGAAGATTTCGAATAACTGCCGCGGACGGTAAGGCCTACCTGACGAAGTACTACAACCTGGATGCCATCATCTCGGTCGGTTACCGGGTCAACTCATCCAGTGCGACCAAATTCAGGATCTGGGCGACCGGCGTACTCAAGGAGTACCTGCTCAAGGGCTTTGCGCTCAACGATGACCGGTTGAAGCAGGGCAATCAGTTGTTCGGAAAAGACTACTTCGAAGAACTGATCGAACGCATCCGCGAAATCCGCGCATCCGAACGACGGTTCTACCAGAAGGTCACGGACGTCTTTGCCCAATGCAGCGTTGACTATGACAAGGACTCCCAGACAGCCCACCTGTTCTATGCCGCTGTCCAAAACAAGTTTCACTTTGCCATACACGGCAAGACCGCCTCGGAGCTGATCTCGGCTCGTTCGGATTCTTCCAGGCCCAACATGGGGCTCACGTCCTGGAAGAATGAAAGGGCGGCAGGCAAGGTGCTCAAGTCCGATGTGGCCATTGCGAAGAACTATCTTGCAGAAGAAGAAATTCGCAGCCTGAATCGCCTGGTATCGCAATACCTGGACTTCGCCGAAGGTCTCGCGGAGCGGCGCAAGGTCATGACCATGGCCGAATGGGCCGGCAAGCTCGACGCCTTCCTCCAGTTCAATGAGTACGAGGTCTTAGCCGATGCAGGCCGAGTTTCAGCAGACTCCGCCAAGAAGAAAGCCGAAGCAGAATACGAGAAGTTCCGCGTGGTCCAAGATCTGACCTTTAGATCGGACTTTGACAAGGTCGTGGTCAACATCAAGGCGACTGGCGAACTTCCCGGCCCGAAGCGGACAAGAAAGGCAAATTAGACCCACCCGCACCGACTTTCTTGCGCCCGCACGAGCCCTTTACCGTATCTCAACCACCCCGTTTTGCATTCTTCCGTTTTTTTGTGCATAATTCGCCCCCTCTACCTGTTCCCCGATAGCTCAGTCGGTAGAGCGACGGACTGTTAATCCGCAGGTCGCTGGTTCGAGCCCAGCTCGGGGAGCCAAAGAATGCAGTACTGAAGGGCCCGCAACTTGTTGCGGGCCTTTTGCATTGGAACGCCACGCACACGGCCCATTTGCCGCGCCGCGCGCGGCGTACGATGATGCGCATTCCATCATCACGATTTTCTGCGTCTCTCATGCGTTCCGCGCGATCCCTGCCAGCCCTGGTTTCCCTGCGCGCCTTTGAAGCGGCCGCGCGGCGGATGAGCTTTTCGCTGGCCGCGCAGGAGCTCTTCGTCACGCAAAGCGCCATCAGCCACCATATCCAACGCCTGGAAGCCGAGCTGGGCGTGGCGCTGTTCGAGCGGCGCACGCGCGCCGTGGCGCTGACTGCCGCCGGACAGGCCTACTACGAACGCGTCCACACAGCTTTCGAACTGCTGCGCCAGGGCACGGACGAGCTCCGCGCGCCCGCCACGCCGCGCCAGACGCTGCGCGTCGGATTGCTGGCGTCGTTCGCCACGCGCTGGCTCGCGCCGCGCCTGGCGGCGTTTGCCGCGGCACATCCCGACATCGATCTGCAATTGCAGCCGGACATCGGTTTGGCCGATGTCGCGGGCGGCGAGGTCGACATCGCCATCCGCTACGGTCGCGGCGTATGGCCCGGTGTGCGAGCGCGGCTGATCATGGCGGAGCGGCTGTCGGTCGTCTGCGCGCCCGCGCTGATCGCGGGTAGAAAGCGGCCGCGCGCGCCAGAGGACCTGCTGCGTTTTCCGCTGCTGGCCTCGCACGCCCGCCATCCCTTCGAATGGGACGCCTGGGCGCGGCATCATGGGGTGGACCTGGGCGGTGTGCAAGCCGTGCGCCTGCATGACTACAACATCGTCGTGGAAGCTGCGCTTGCCGGGCAAGGCATGGCGATGGGCCGCCACCGCCTGATCGGCGCCCAACTCGCCAGCGGGGCGCTGGTGGAGGCCCTGCCGGGTGCTACGTTGGAGGCTCCCCGCATCGGCTGGTGGTTCGTGACGCCGCGCGGCGCGCTGGGCGAGGCCGCGCAACGCTTCCACGATTGGCTGCTGCAGGAAGCGCGGATGCAGGACGATACGCATTAGTTTTACTCATGCGTACTGCGCAAAAATTGATTGGTCAGGGTCGGCAGCGGCCGATAGCATGAGGCTTGCCCTTCTTTTCCAATTCAGGAGTCCCTCATGACCCGTTCTATCTCTGGCCGCGTGGCCGAACTTGGCCTGACCCTCGAAGCCGCCGCCGCGCCCGCCGCCAATTACGTGCCCTTCGTGCAGGAAGGCAACCTACTGTATATCTCCGGCCAGATCTCCCGCAAGGATGGCAAGGCCGCCTATCTGGGCCGCCTGGGCGATCAGGTCTCGGATGCCGATGGCGTGGAGGCGGCGCGCCTGTCGGCGCTGGGCCTGCTGTCGCAGATCGCGGCCGCCACCGGCGACAAGCTGGACCGCGTGGCCCGCGTCGTGCGCCTGGGTGTGTTCGTCGCCAGCACGCCGGACTTCAACCGCCAAAGCGCAGTCGCCAACGGCGCCTCGGACCTGATGGTCGAGGTGTTCGGCGACGCCGGCCGCCATGCGCGCAGCGCCGTCGGCGTGGCGTCCCTGCCGCAGGGCGTGGCGGTGGAGGTCGAAGCCGTCATCGCGCTCACGCAAGCCTGATCCCCAGCCGGAGCCGCCATGTCCGCCCCCTTGACCCCCGCCACCGTGGATGCCTTGCGCGCCCAGACGCCTGGCGCGCAAACCAGCGTCCACTTCAATCACGCCGGCGCGTCGCTGCCATCGGCTGCCACGCTGCAAGCCATCCACGCGCACCTGCAACGCGAAGCCACGCAAGGCCCGATGGAAGCGGGCGTAGCCTCGCGGGAGCTGACGGAAAAGGCCCGCTTGTTGGCGGCCCGGCTGCTCAACGCGGAGCCCGGTGAAATCGCGCTGACGGGCGGCAACTCGCCCGGCTGGGGTGCGGCTTTCGCGGCGCTGGCGCCGTGGCGGCCCGGCGACCGCATCCTGGTGGGGCGCCACGAATGGGGCGGCAATCTGGCCTGCATGCGGCTCAAGGCGCAGCGCGCCGGCGCCACGCTGGAAGCCATCCCATCGGACGAAAGCGGCTGCGTGGATGCGCAGGCGCTGGAGGCCATGCTCGATGAACGCGTGCGCTTGATCGCGCTGACCTGGCTGCCGGCCAATGGCGGCCTGATCAATCCCGCCGCCGCCGTGGGCAGCGTGGCGCGCCGCCACGGCATCCCATACTTCGTGGACGCGGCTCAGGCCGTCGGTCAGTTACCCGTGGACGTGGCGCTGATCGGCTGCGATGTGTTGAGCGGTGCCGGACGCAAGGCGCTGCGCGGCCCGCGCGGCACCGGCCTGCTGTACGTGCGGCGCGGCTTCCTGGAGCAGCTCACGCCCGCCTTCGTCGACACCCACTCCGCACCGCTGGGCGCGGACGGCGAGCCTATGCTGCGCCAGGACGCCGCATGCCTCGAATCGGCGGAAGCCTCGTTGGCTCTGCGCTGCGGCCTGGCCAACGCCTTGCAGGAAGCCCTGGACATCGGCCTGCCGGCCATCCGGGCGCGTATCGACGCCACGGCCCGAGCCCTGCGGGCGGAATTGGCGGCCATCCCTGGCATCGCCGTGCTGGACCAGGGCCGCGAACGCTCCGGCCTGGTGTCTTTCAACCTGGCCGGCCAGGACGCGGTATCCGTGCAGCGTGCCATGGCGGCGCAGGGCATCACCATCGGCAGCAACGGCGTGCCCTATACCCCGCTGGACATGCAGGCGCGCGGTCTGACGCAGATTGCGCGGGCATCGGTCAGCTATCTGACCAATGACGCGGAAATCGACCGCCTGCTGGAAGGGCTGCGGGCCCTGGCCCGCTAGGCCTGTTCACACGAACAGGAGCCTTGCACAGGCCCTGGGCCACGCTCAAGCCGCCGTGCGTCGCACGAAAGGCGTCCACTTCGTGAAGACCAGCAAGTTGCCCAACATCACCAGCGCCAGGCCCAGCAGGGCCGGCGCCGTCCACTGATAGCCCTCGGCAAAAGTGGACACGCTCAGGGCCACGACCGGGAACAGCACCGTGCAGTAGGCGGCGCGCGCCGGCCCCATGCGCCCCACCAGCGTCAGATAGGCCGTGAAGCCCACCACGGATCCGAGTATGGCCAGGTAAAGCAGGGCGCCCACGTATGAGGCCGAGGTATCGAACTCGAACGGCAGGCCCGCCGCGACGCAGCCCGCCAGCAGGATGGCCGCGCCATACAGCATGCTATAGGCGTTGCCGGTCAGGGGCCGGATGCCGGCGCGCTGCTGCAGCGACGACAGCATGTTGCCGGTGGAAAAGCAGAACGTGCCCAGCAGGGCGAAGCCCAGGCCCAGCAGGGTTTCATGGCTGGCCTGCTGGCCGGCCAGTTCCGGCCAGAACAGCAGCACCAGGCCGGCAAAGCCCAAGGCGCCGGCTGCCATCACGCGCGGCGCGACGCGGGTACCGAACCACAGGCGGGCGTTCAGCGCGTTCCACAGCGTCGCCGCCGAAAACACCACCGACACCAGGCCGCTGGGGATCCATTGGGTCGCCGTGTAGAAGCACAGGAAGTTCAGGCAGAACAGGCACAAGCCCTGGCCCACGCACAGCCAGTGGCCGCGTCGGTCCATTTTTTGCAGCTTGCGGGTCAGCGCCAGGGCCGCGAACAGGATCAGGCCCGCCAGCGCGAACCGATAGAAGATCGAAACGGGAATGGCCACTACGCCCAGCTGCAGCTTGATGGCGATCCAGGTGGTGCCCCAGATGACGACGGTGAGGAAATACAGGAAGAGATTCACGATGCGATGCTGAAACAGGTAACGACAGTCCGGAAAACCGCCTGGGAACCCAGTTTGCGCCCGCCCGGCCCAAGCGGATTGCCGGTTCTTGCGGTTTTCTTCTGCTCGCGCGCGCGACGCGCGCGGGATCGCAGTAGCATTCCACTCATATGGCTACCGTCGCTTCGGCCCCGGCCGACTTTTCCGTCTTCCGCACCCTGGCGAGCTCCACCGCGACGCTGGGGCGGGCCACCGCGCTGGGCGAGGGCATCGCCATCTCGCAATGGTCGCGCAGCGCCCACGAAACCATGGGCTACGACAACCCGGGCCATCACACCCTGTCGCTCTACCTGCACGGCGGCGACAAGTCGTTCCGCCTGGGCCAGGACCGGCTGCACGGCGGCGCCGGCAAATTCTGCGTGCTGCCCTCGGAGCACTACTCGCGCTGGAGCATGAACGACAGCGTGCACTTCCTGCACCTCTACATCGCGCCGGAACGCCTGGCCCGCGAGGCCGTCATGCGGCTGGACTGCGAGCCCCGCACGCTGGAACTGCGCGACCGCACCTACATCCACGACCACTCGCTGATCGGCGTGTGCCGGCAACTGCTGGACACCGACTGGAACCAGCCTGCCGACCGGCTGGCGGCCAGCAGCGCGGCCGAGACCGTGCTGCACCATCTGCTGAACCAGGGCGTGGCGCGCAAGCCTGCGGCAACGCTGCGCGGCGGCCTGGCGCCCGTCGTGCGCCGGCGCATCATGGACTACATCGACGCACATCTGGCCGAACCGCTGACGCTCGATGAGCTGGCGGGCGTGGCGGCGCTTTCCACCTACCACTTCGCCCGCATGTTCCATACCTCTTTCGGCGAACCGCCGCACGCCTGGGTACGGACGCGGCGGCTGGCGCACGCACGCAAGCTGCTGGCGGCCGGCAAGGGAGATCTGGCCGGCGTTGCCCAAGCCAGCGGTTTCGGCAACGCCAGCCATCTGGCGCGAGTCTTCCGCGACGCCGTCGGCGTCACGCCGGGACAATACCGCAGCGCCCGCGCCAGGCACTGAGCAGGCGCTGCGGCCCCGTTTCCCGGCCCACCCGGTCTACAATGGCCCACCGCCCCAAGGGCCTGACCGTACCGCTGCCCGACGCGATGCCGTCTACGACCTCTCGCGATTCCTCCCCCACGGCTGACCCTCTCAGCGCCGGCCCCGTGCGCGCGCACTGGCTGGCGGAACTGATCCGCCTGCGCGAAGCGCATTGGGGGCCGCTGGAAGACGCGAACGCCGTGCGCCGCGTCCGCCAGCAAGATGGCGATCTGCCATCTCGCATCCTGGCCCGCGCCGCGCTGCTGGCGCAACGCGAGAACCTCGTCCCCCTGGTCGAAACATGGAGCCGCAGCGCGCTCGCCATCCTGGCCTTGCTGTTTCTGCTGGCCGCCATTTCCGGCGCGGGCGCCGCGCTGGGCGCGCTGGGCGACGGATCCCGCGCCGTCAACGTGCTGTGGGCGCTGGGCGCCTTGCTGGGCCTGCATGCGCTCACCTTCCTGCTCTGGCTGGCCAGTTTCCTGCTGCGGGCTTCCTCCGTCACGGGGCTGGGACGGGTCTGGCTGTGGGCCACGCGCAAGCTGGCCCGCGGCCCCGACAGCGCACTGGTGCCGCAGGCCTTCCTCAACCTGCTGGCCCGCGCGGGCGCCTTGCGCTGGCTGTTCGGCAGCATCAGCCACCTGCTGTGGCTGACGGCCTTGTGCGCCGCGCTGGCGGTCCTGCTGGCCGTGCTGTCCACCGCCAGCTACCGCTTCATCTGGGCCACCACCTTGCTGGCGCCAGACACCTTCGTGCGCCTGACGCAGGCCATAGGCTGGCTGCCGGCCCAACTGGGCTTTCCGATGCCTGACACCGCCATGATCCGCGCCAGCGATGGCGCCCAGGCCCTGCCGGCCGAGGCCCAGGTGCAGTGGTCGCTCTGGCTGATCGGCGTGCTGGTGGTCTACGGCATCCTGCCCCGTCTGCTGGCCGGCGCGTTGTGCGTCGCGGGTTCGCTGCGCGCGCTGCGCGGCCTGCGTATCGATCCCGCGCTGCCCGGCTTCTCCGCGCTGCGCGACCGTCTGGAGCCGCCCGCCCTGTCTACCGGCATAGACCGTCCGGCCGATCCCTTGCACGAACCGCGGGTCGGCGCGCCACCGCTCGCGGGCCTGGGCGGCCAGCCCGTACTGCTGGGACTGGAACTGCCGGCGGACCTGGCCTGGCCGCCTGCGGACCTGCCAGCGGGCATCCGGCAGGCCGGCAATCTGGACACCCGCGAAGAACGCAACCGCGTGCTGGACGCGCTGGCCGGCCAGGCCGCCACGCGCATGCTGATCGCTTGCGACGCGCGCCAGACGCCAGACCGGGGCACGCTATCGCTGATCGCCGAACTGGCTGCGCACGCGGAACAGACCCGCGTCTGGCTGGTCGCACCGCGCGCGGGCGCCGATGCCGTCACCCGCGCCTCGCTATGGCGCGATCGCCTGCTTGCGCTCGGCCTGCCCGCCGACGCGGTGCTGCAGGCACCCATCGCGCCGTTCGCGTGGCTGGAGTCCGGCCATGGCTGAGGACCTCATCAAGGTCGCGCTGGTCGGCCATACCAACACCGGCAAGACCTCGCTGCTGCGCACGCTGACGCGCGACACCACCTTCGGCGAAGTCGCCGACAGCCCCGGCACCACGCGCCATGTGGAAGGCGCGCGCCTGCGGCTGGAGGGGCGCGCCGTGCTGGAATGGTTCGACACCCCGGGCATGGAAGACAGCATCTCGCTGCTGGAGTACCTGGAAAAACTGGACAGCCCGCAAGAGCGCCTGGACGGACCCGCGCGCATCCGCCGCTTTCTCGACACGCCCGCAGCGCATGGCCGCTATGAGCAGGAAGCCCGTGTGCTGGCCAAGATGCTGGACTGCGACGCCGCGCTGTATGTCATCGACGCGCGCGATCCGGTGCTGGGCAAGCACCGCGACGAACTCGCCATCCTGGCCGCTTGCGGCCGCCCTCTGCTGCCGGTGCTGAACTTCGTCAACGCACCCGCGCACCGCGCCGACGAATGGCGCGCCGCCATGGCGCGACTAGGGCTGCATGCGGTGGTGGAATTCGATACCGTCGCGCCGCCGCTGGATGGCGAACAGCAGCTCTACGCCAAGCTCGGCGTGCTGCTGGACCGCCACGCCGCCGCGCTGGCCCGGCTGTCCGCCAGCCTGGCCGAGCAGCGTCGGACGCGTCGCGGCTCGGCCTACGAGCTGCTGGCCGACTTGCTGGTGGACGTGGCTGCCTTGCACGTCTCCAGCGCCAGCGACGAAGCGGCGCTCACCGCCGCCTCGAGCAAACTGCGCGACCAGGTGCGCCAGCGCGAACAGACCTGTGTCAACGCCTTGCTGGCGCTCTACAACTTCCGCGCAGCTGACTTCACCGACGACGCGCTGCCTCTGCAGGGCGAGCGCTGGGGCATGGACCTGTTCCACCCCCAGGCGCTGAAGGACATGGGCGTGCAGGTGGGAATGGGCGTCGCCGCGGGGGCCATGGCCGGCGCGGCCGTGGACCTGTTCAGCGCGGGCCTGAGCCTGGGCACCGGCATGCTGATCGGCGCCGCCGCCGGCGGCCTGTGGCAGGGCGTGGAGAAGCTGGGCAAGCGCATGGCCGGCAAGCTGCGCGGCTGGCGCGAGATCAGCGTCGACGACGCGGTGCTGCGCCTTTTGGCCTTGCGCCAGCGGCAGTTGATCGAAGCGCTGGAGCGCCGCGGCCACGCCGCGCGCGAACCATTGAAACTAGATCATCCGGAGGATGAAGCCTGGCGCAAGGGACCCTTGCCCGAGGCGCTGAAGGAAGCCCGCAGCCGGCCAGAATGGTCGGCCCTGGGCGAGCACTACGAAGACAGCGACCGCCGCAAGCGCGTGGTGCGCGAATTGGCGAAAACCCTTGCCGACGCGCCGCCGCCTGGCGCATGACCGCCGGTCTTGCCGAACGCACCATTCAATACTCCCGGCAAGCAAGTACTAACCCCAATCCAAACCGATTGACGCTTAAACGAATGGGTCTATAACATTCGTTCTGCATCGGCGCGGGTCCGTCCCCGTCATGATAATCACAAGGGGTTGGGTCTATCGTGAAGTCGAAGTCCTGCGCAGTGATTCCCTACAGCGCCTTTATTGGCGGCCCGCGCGCGGCTCGCGCTGCGTATCGCCAGACCCCAATCCGTCTTTCGTCGTAAGCAGCAACGCCATGCCCCGGTTCCCCATGGGGCCGGGGCCCTGTCACTTCTGTCGCGCTATCCGCGCACCACACGGAGCATGAGGGCTATGCGTACTTTTCCCCACCTGAAGCAAGCTGCGCTCGCGGCTGCCGTCGCCGCCTCTTTGGCATTCAGCGCCGGCGCGGCCGCCAAGACCTTTCACTGGTCCTATCAAGGCGACGCGACGTCCATGGATCCGATGGCCCTGAACGAAACGTTCACGCTGGGCTTCCAGGGCAACATCTACGAAACGCTGGCCGGCTACGACGGCAACCTGAAACTGACACCGCTCCTGGCGGAAAGCTGGGAAAACCCCGAGCCCACGAAGTGGGTGTTCAAGCTGCGCAAGGGCGTCAAATTCCATGATGGTTCGCCGTTCACGGCGGACGACGTCATCTTCTCCTGGAAGCGCAGCCTGACCCCGGGCTCCGACATGAAGGGCTATGGCGCCAAGGCCTCCGACATCAAGAAGGTGGACGACTACACCATCGAAGTCATCACGCCCACGCCC
>NZ_DATCUY010000729.1:0-6554 GCF_036567245.1 Achromobacter sp.
GGCATCGCCGACGCGCCGACCGAGCCTGCGGCCGAGCGCAGGCGCTCGTTGGCGGCGTCGCGCACGTAGCGGCTGTCCTCCAGCAGCACGGTCTTGGCCGATGCATGGATTTCGCCGGATAGCTGGTCGAAGCTGGAGCGCAGCAGGCCCTTGTCGTCCGGCAGCGCGACGATCGCATCGTAAAGCCCGTTGCCCGCCCCCATGCCGATGCTGTCGATGGCGCCCGCCGCCGCGCGTTGGTTGCGCGTGGCGGCGGCCGAGGCCATGGCGGTGGCGCTGCGCGCCAACTCCAGCGAGACGCGGCCCGCGCCATAGTCGTATTGGAGCCGCGGCATCAGGAAGGCATAGTCGGACGTCACCGTATCGAACCGGCCGGACAAGGCGCCGTCGGCCCTCAGTATGGTGTAGACCGAACCCAATGCGTAGTCGCCGTCGATGCCGATATGCGCGACGGAGCCGCCGTTGATCGTAGCGCTGCCGGTGACGTGGACCAGATCGGCGTCGGTGCCCTGCGGATTGGTTTCCACTGCATAGCGCGCGCCCTTCTCGATGACAAGATCTCCATCGACAGTCAGCGTGCCGATGGAATTGCCTGGCGCCAGCGTGCCGCCGGCTGCCACCGTCACCATCGAACCGGCGCCCGAGCCCACCGTCCCCCGGCCTCCGAGCACGCCGCCTTGGCCGATGTTGAGCGCACCGCCCAGCTTGCCGTTCAAGGCCAGCCGGCCGCCCAGCACCGTGGTGGTGCCGGCAAAGCCCGAGCTGTCTCCGGTCAACCCCAGCGTGCCGGCGCCGCTCTTCACCAGGGCCCCGCCGCCAGAGATGGCGCCGCCGAACGTTGCGTTCGCGCCTTGGTCGAACACCAGGGTGCCGTTGTTATCGACATTGCCCCGGATCGACCCGGCATTGCCGATCAGCGTGCCTTCCTGGATTCGGGTGTTGCCGTAGGCGTTACCCGCACTGTCCAAGCGCAGCGTGCCGGCGCCGGTTTTGATCAGGTCGGCATTGCCCGACACTGCGCCGACCAGTCCCAGCGTTGCGCCGCCCGCCACCTCGAAGCGCCCGGCCTGCATCAGCGCCATGTCGCGCGCGGTATCGAAGGACGCCGACGCCGCCAGCGTGCCGCCGTTGAATGCCACGCCGCCAGACGCCGCGCCCAGGTTCGCATCGCTTGCGACCTGCAACGTACCGCCGGCGATCGTGGTGCCGCCGCTATAGGTGTTGTTCCCGCTCAGGACCAGCGTGCCGGCGCCGGCCTTGAGCAGCGACCGTCCATTCCACCCCGTCGCGGCGTTGGCCGCCTGATCCGCCAGATCCACGCCGACCACGAACCGGTTGGCGGCATCGCTCAGCGTGAACGTGCCGTGCGCGAGGTTGGTGTTCGCGGTCCAGCTCAGACCGTAAGTGGCGAGGTACTGCGTATTGTCCGCGGATTTGCGCGTGTGGACGGTGAGATAGTCGACCTCTCCGGTGAAACCACCCACGCTGACGGCGCTGAAATCGCCGTCGATGCCGCCCGTGGGCGCTTGGATCAACACGGTATCGAGCCCGCTCTTGTCGGCGATGCCGCTCAGCCTGAACTCCACGCCGTCGCCCAGCGTCACCTTGTTGGCCTGCAATGGCTGGCCGCCTGAGCTGGCCATCAAATCCAGCACGGTGCCGTCGGCCATTTCAATGTTGCCGGTAACCCCTAGCTTGGCGCCCCCTTGCACCGCCAGCGTGCTGCCGGCGCCGGAGACCTTCAGGTCGCCGCTCAATGTGTTGGCCGCGCCCGTGGCGCCGTCGCCAAACTGCAAGACCCCGCCCGTGACGGCGGCCGAACCTCCCAGCTGACCCAGCACCACCAACCTGCCGCCCGACACCGTGGTCCTGCCCCGGAAGGAGCCATTGGCGCCCGTCAGCAACGTGGTGCCGGCGATCTGGTTCAGGCTATGTGAGCCGGCGCCTGTGCTCAACAGCGGCGTCGAAAACGCGTAGGCGGGATCGGTATGGTTGAAGTTCACGGTCGCAATGCCGGCGCCAAACTGGACCGCGCCGGCGTTGAGCGTGCCAGCGCCCACGGCCGGCTGCCCCAGCGCCGCGCCGATATTGATCGTACCGGTGGTGGGAAAGACAAGAAACCGGTCCTGCGCCAGGGAAACGGTCCCTCCGCCACTGGCGCCGACGCTCACGGTGCCACCTTGCGCGATCGTCAGGCTGCCCGCCCCCGTTCCCACGCCAAACCCCAGGGTCATCGCGCCGCTATTGTTCCAGATGGAGCCAGCGCCGCGGACAACGACGCTGCCGTTGCCACTCATGCTGCCCACATAGCTATCCTTGTTCGAGACGACGCCTCCCGACTCGATGTTCAGTGTGCCCTGACCGGACACATCGCCCACCCTGAGCTCGCCGCTATTGGTCCAGGCCGAGCCGCGTCCCGACACCAGGAAGACGCCACTGCCGTTCTCCCTGCGCCCGATGACGCCATCGACGCTGGTCACATACCCGCCCGCCAGAATCGAAACGCTGCCCATCCCGCCTTCCGTGCCAACCAGCAGCACCGCGCGATTGCTCCAGAGCGACCCGACATCTGAAACCGTCACTTTCGCCGCGTCGTTCTGCTGGGCATCCACCGTTGCAAACTGGTTCGAGACCGTGCCGCTACTGAAGATGCTCAGCTCTCCGGGTCCGGCGCCGCCGACAAAAAGATTGTCCGTCAGAGCCCAGGTCGAGCCGGGGCTGAACACGCTGACCTGGGCCGTGGCGCCGGGAGCTTGCCCGGCATCGATACGTCCTTCCGCGGTGCCCAGAACGTTGAGGATCTGCAGGCTTCCGCCCGTGACGGTGGTGTTGCCGGCGAAGCCTGAACTATTACCGACCAACCGCGTGGAACCGGCATAGTGATTGAGCTGGTGCGTGCCTGCATCCCTGCTGACCAACGCCGCGCTGAAGTCGTGAAAACTGTTGGTGTTGAAGTTCAGCGTGCCCGTGCCCGCGCCGAACTGGAGTAGCGACGTCGCCAGGAAGCCAGCGCCCACGGGTGCAGCGCCGGGAGCCGCGCCGATGTTGATCGTGCCGTCAGCCGAGGCCGAGTCGGCCAGAATCACCGTGTTGCCCGACAATATCGTCACCTGCCCGCCATCGGCGGCGGTCAATGTTCCTACACCGGACATGCCCACATATAGCGGGGCGAAGGCCACCAAATTTGGACCTGAGAAGGGTGCGAAAGTCGCATCGCCGGTAAAGGTGACTATCGGCCCCGCCTGCGCTTGGCCGGCCGCGCCCAGGGCCGTCAGCAGCACCGCCATGAAGGGCAGGCGTCTGCGCGCGGATCTGCTTGCATGGCGGCCACCCTTGCCTTGCCCGCGGACGTGCTCGCTTACAACCTGCCACAAGCCCGCGCTGCGGTTGAAGACAATGCGATACGTACGGTTCATGGCGCTCTTCTGTAATCGTGGCCCGCTCGGGCTGGCGCCAGGCGGACGCGTGTGGAATCGGATGGCGCGGGCCGCGTAACCCGCCGATTACAATTAGAAAAGCGATCCGTAACCATGCCTATCACTGAAACTAGGTAATTTCAGGGGTCACGTCTGCTCCAGCACATGCGGCCGCCATTGCTCCGGTCCGCTACTCCAGCCAAAGATCCGCGCCCTTCGCCCCGGTTGTTGATGCGCCGCAAACACGTCTATGCTCCATGTGAAATAAATATGACCGGTCATCAAATCACCCCCCTCGTTTGATTAAGATCTCGGCTTTTGCCGTTGGACACCCGCTGCCATGTCGGAACAGGAATTGAAACTGCACGTGCCCGCGGCTTCGCGCCAGGCGGTGCAGCGAGAGGTCAAGCAGCGCGAGGCGACCCGCATCCGCTTGCATGCCATGTATTTCGATACACCGGAACGCGAACTGGCGCGGGCGCGCATCGCCGTCCGGCTGCGCCAGGAAGGCCGCGACTGGGTGCAGACGCTGAAGATGCCCGGCATCAACGCCATCACCCGCATCGAACTCAATCACCCGCGGCCGGGCCCGGTGCTGGACCTATCGGTGTATGCCGGCACCGAAGTCGAAGCCGCGTTGGCGGCCGTCAAGGGCGAACTGGGCCTGCGCTACGAAACCGACGTGCAGCGACTGCTTCGCAAGGTCCGCACGCGCTACGGCACGGTGGAGCTGGCCTACGACACCGGCATCCTGCGCGCAGGGGCGCTGGAACTGCCGATCTCTGAACTGGAATTCGAACTGGTGTCGGGCCGCCCCGCCGCCATCTTCGCGGCGGCTCGCGGCTGGCAGCAGCGCCACAGCCTGGTGCTGGATCCGCGCAGCAAGTCCGAACGCGGCGACGCGCTGGCCCAACTGGCGCAGCGCCTGGCCGATGCCGACGCCATCCCCGGCGATGACCTCGAAGCTCGCCGCGCGCAAGCCATCGCTCAGTTCTGGGCGCCGCGCGGCGCCGCATCGGTCAAGCTGCGCGAGGACATGACGGCGCCCCAGGCCATGGCGCGCATCGCCGCGGAATGCCTGGATCAGATCGCGCGCAACGCCTCGGTGCTGGCCGAGGTCGACACCGAGGGCGTCTACCGCGCCGGCAACTCTGAACACGTGCATCAGCTGCGCGTGGGCGTGCGCCGGCTGCGTTCGGCCTGGAAACTGTTCGACGGCTGGATCGCGCCGATTCCGGATGCCCTGCTGCAAGGCGTGCGCACGCACTTCGCCGCCTTCGGCGCCAATCGCGACCAGGACGTGCTGAACGAAACCGTGGCGCCCGCGCTGATACGCGCGGGCATGCCAGTCATCCCCATGGAAGCCGCGCCCCCGGAACAGGACGCGCGCAGCATCGCCGGCGGCAAGGCCTTCCAGGCCTGGCTGCTGGATCTGCTGGAATGGAGCCTGGACGTGCCGCCGGCCCTGCCCGCCATGGACAACCAGACCATCGCCAACGGCACCCCCAGCGACACCGCGCCCGAACCCGCCATCAGGCTGGAAGGCGGCGTGGCCGGCCCCAGCGTCAGGCCCACCATCATTCCCATGCTGGCGCCCGAACCCGATCCGCAACGCCTGCACAAGCAGCTCGCGCGGCGCCTGCACCGTTGGCATAGCAAGGTGGCCGACCAGGGTACGCAGTTTGCGACGCTGGACATCCCCACGCGCCACGAATTGCGCAAGCGCGGCAAACGGCTGCGCTACAGCCTGGCGTTCGCGGAATCACTGCTGCCCTCGGGCAAGCTGCGCGGCTATCGCAAGCTCTTGTCGCGGGTGCAGGACGTGCTGGGCGAGATCAACGACCTGGCAGTGGCCAAGGACTACTACGAGTCGTGTACCGCCACCCATCCGCAAGCCTGGTTCGCCCTGGGCTGGATCAGCGCCCGCCTGGAGGAACTGGCGGACGACGCGCAGAAAGCCTTCGACGATCTGGCCGCCAGCAAACCATTCTGGAAGTAGTGCGGGCTTGAACGCAAAAGGGACGGCATGCGCCGTCCCTTTGTTTTTGCCGGCGCAAGCGCGCCGGATCCACGGGCATCAATCCGCCAGCAAGGCCCCGGCGAATTCGTCCGCCACGAAGGGCTGCAGGTCTTCCAGGCTCTCGCCCACGCCGATCCAGTACACCGGGATCGGGCGCACGCCCTGGCTGCCCGCAGCCACGGCGGCCAGCGTGCCGCCCTTGGCGGTGCCGTCCAGCTTGGTCACGACCAGACCCGTCAGATTGATGGCTGCGTCGAAGGCGCGGATCTGCGCCAAGGCGTTCTGGCCGGTATTGCCGTCCACCACCAGCAGCACTTCATGCGGCGCAGCGGCATCCGCCTTGCCGATGACGCGGCGGATCTTCTTCAGTTCTTCCATCAGGTGCAGCTGCGTGGGCAAGCGGCCCGCGGTATCCACCATCACCACGCCCATGCCGCGCGCGCGGCCGGCGTTGACGGCGTCGAACGCCACCGCCGCCGGATCGCCGCCGTCCTGCGAAATGACCGTGACGTTGTTGCGGCTGCCCCATTCGATGAGTTGCTCGCGCGCGGCGGCGCGGAAGGTGTCGCCCGCGGCCAGCAGCACGCTGGCGCCCTGGCGCTGGAAGGTGTGGGCCAGCTTGCCGATGGAAGTGGTCTTGCCGGCGCCGTTGACGCCGGCGATCATGACGACCAGGGGTTGCGTGCGCTTCAGGTCGAAGCCGCGCTCCAGCGGACGCAGGTGGTCCGCCAGCAACTGGCGCAGCGCCGCCTTGACCTTGGCCGGATCCTCGATACGTTCCTTCTTGACCCGCGCGCGCAGCGCCGTCAGGAGCTTCTCGGTGGCCTCCAGGCCGGCATCGGCCATAATGAGCGCCGATTCGAGTTCCTCGAACAGGTTCTCGTCGACCTTCACGCCGACGAAGATGCCGCCGATGCTCTGGCCCGTGCGCGACAGGCCTTGCTTCAGGCGGGACAGCCAGGAAGCCTTCTTGGGGGCTTCAGCGGCGGGCTCTACGGCGGGCGCGGGAGCCGGCACGGCCACCGGAGCCGCAACCGGCGCGGGAGCAGCGATCGGGGCAGGCGTTGCCACCACCGGCGCTGGCGCCGCAACGGGTGCGGGAACCGGGATCAGCGCTG
>NZ_DATCUY010000730.1:0-3762 GCF_036567245.1 Achromobacter sp.
GCAAGCCGCCCCGGCCCAGGAAGCCGCCGCGGAACAGCCGGCCGCCGAGCCTGCCGCGCCGGAAACACCTGCCCTCAGCGACCAGGACATCGAAGCCCGCGTGACCCATATCCGGGCGCTGGTGCGTGAGGAACAGCCGCAAGAAGCCATACAGGCGCTGCGCGAATTGCAACAGGCCGCCCCCGACCTGGAGCTGCCCGACGACCTGCAGGAACTGGCTCAGCAGATCCCGTCCTGACCGCCGCCGCCCATCGGCGCCGCGCTTTGTGCGGCCGATGGGTGCGTGTGTCCGATATCAACCCGGCGGGGCGCGGCTTCTTGTTAACATAGCCGCCATGAGTCCGAGCTTCCACCACCGCAATCTGCCCCATCTGCTGCTCTACGCGCGCGAAACCTTGATGGCGCATTTCCGCCCCATCCTGCACGCCGCGGGCGTAACCGAACAGCAATGGCGGGTTCTGCGCACGCTGAGCGAGGTGGGCTCCATGGAACCCAACCAGATCGCCCGCACCTGCCAGATCCTCAGCCCCAGCCTGACCCGCATGCTGGCGGGCATGCAGGAACAGGGTCTGATCAAGCGCGCGCGTTCCAGCGCCGATCAGCGCCGCCAGGAAATTTCGCTGACGCCCAAGAGCAACAAGCTGATCGACCGCATGCGGCCGCAAGTAGATGCGAAGTACCAGGAGATCGAGGCCAGGATAGGCAAGGAATTGCTGGACCGCCTGTACCGCGACGTCGACACCATGGTCGAACTGATCAAGCGCGAGCCCGCCGACCCGCGCGCCTCCGAGGAAGAATGATCAGGCCGGCAGCGGGAAGATCGCGTTGATCTGCCCCGTGCCGGAACTGGCGAAGTAGTCGGTCACGATCTCCACCGGCTGGTCGTAGCCGTCCCAGCCCAAGAGGCCCAGCAGCATCGCGGTATCGTGCATGCCGCCCTCGCCCACGCACAGCTCGGCGTATTCCGGCAGCATGGCGCAGAAGGTCTTCCAGTCGCCCTGCCGCCACAAGTCCACCACGCGCAAGTCCACCTGCCGGAAGAACTCGCGGCTGATCTGGTGCATGGCGGCCTCCGGGCTGCCATTGTCATTGAAGCGATGCGACAGCGAACCGCTGGCCAGCACCGCCACACGGTTGTCGCTGGCCTCGATGGCCTGGCGCAGCGCGGCGCCGAAGCGCCGGCTGTCATCCAGCGAGTGCCAGGCGCACCAGGCGGCTACCGATACCACGCTGAAGCGTCCGTCGCCGTTCATGTAGCGCATGGGCACCAGGGTGCCGTACTCCAGTTCCAGGCTGTCGATCTCATGCGAGCGCGTGCCCACGCCCGCCGCGTTGGCGCATTCGGTGATGCGGCGTCCCAGCTGCGGATTGCCACGGTAGGCGTAATCCATGTCCTTGATGAAATGCGGCAGCTCGTTGCTGGTGTAGCAGCCCTTGAAGGCGCTGTTGCAGTTCACGTGATAGCCGCCGTTGACCAGCCAATGCACGTCCAGCACCACCATACTGTCCACTTCCAGGTCGCGGCAACGCTGGCCGATGATGCGGTGCCCCTGGATCGCGGCTTCCCTGCAGCCCTGGTGCTTGCCAGGCAGTTCCGAAAGATACATGGACGGCACATGCGTTACCTTGGCCGCCAGCGCGAGCTTGCCCATGATGCTAGTCTCCTCGTTCTTGTCAGTCCGGACCGGATTCACACGCCCCATCTGGGGATGTGGTGGCTGCCCATGGACACGCACACGTTCTTGATCTCGGCAAAGACCTCGTAACTGTATTCGCCGCCTTCGCGTCCGGTGCCGGATTCCTTGGTGCCGCCGAAGGGCTGGCGCAGGTCGCGCACGTTCTGACTGTTGATGAACACCATGCCGGCTTCGATGCCGCGGGCCAGGCGGTGCGCGCGGCCGATGTCGCTGGTCCAGATGTAGGACGCAAGGCCATACTTCACGTCGTTGGCCAGCGCCAGGCCCTCGGCCTCATCCTTGAACGGCAGCAGGCAGGCCACGGGGCCGAAGATCTCTTCCTGCGCGCAGCGCATGCGGTTGTCGACGTCGGCCAGCACCGTGGGGCTGACGAAATTGCCGCCCGACAGGTGGGCCGGCAAGCCGGCGGGCCGGTCCGCGCCGCCCGCGAGGATGCGCGCGCCCTCCTGTTCGGCCAGGCGGATGTAGCCCGTGACCTTTTCCCAGTGCTGGCGCGTGATCATTGCGCCCACGTGGGTATTGTCATCGGTAGGGTCGCCGACGGCCAGGCGCTGCGCGCGTTCGGCGAACCTGCGCACGAAGTCGTCGTAGATGGTCTGCTGGATGAAGATGCGCGAGCCCGCGGTGCAGCGTTCACCATTGAGCGAAAAAATGGTGAAGAGCGCCGCGTCCAGCGCCCGCTCCACGTCCGCGTCGTCGAAGATCAGCACGGGCGATTTGCCGCCCAGCTCCATCGAGTACTTCTTGACGCCGCCGGCGCTGGCCAGGATCTTCTTGCCGGTCACGGTGCCGCCCGTGAACGAGATCGCGCGCACGCCGGGGTGGCGCACCAGCGCGTCGCCAGCGGTGGCGCCATAGCCCTGCACCACGTTCAGTACGCCGGCCGGAATGCCGGCCTCCAGCGCCAGCATGCCCAGCTGGTCCGCCGTCAACGGCGAGAGTTCGGACATCTTCAGCACGGCGGTATTGCCCAGCGCCAGGCACGGTGCGGTCTTCCACGTGGCCGTCATGAACGGCACGTTCCAGGGCGACACCAGCGCACACACGCCCACCGGCTGGTACAGCGTGTAGTTCAACATCTGGTCGTCCACCGGATAGGTGTGGCCGTTCATGCGCGTGCAGACCTCCGCGAAGAAATTGAAGTTCTCCGAGGCGCGCGGGATCAGCTGCTTGCGGGTCTGGGAAATCGGCAGCCCGGTGTCGCGGGTTTCCAGCTCGGCCAGCTGCGGCACATTCTGGTCTATCAGTTCGCCCAGCCTGCGCATCAGGCGGGCGCGCTCCTTGGCGGGCGTGCTGGCCCACTTGGGAAAGGCCTCGGCCGCGGCCGTCACGGCCGCGTCGATCTCGGCCTGCCCGCCCGCAGCCACCTCGGCGATGGCCTCGCCAGTAGCGGGGTTGCTGGTGATGAAGCGGTCGCTGCTGTCGACCTGCTTGCCGTTGATCCAGTGCTTGATGCTCACGCGCGGCTCCTCGTCCCGACTGCGCCGGATCGGCCGGCGCAAATTTGATTAACACGTTAACGTTATGCTTGCCAGACGGCGCTGTCAACGCCGGGAAACCCCCAGCCCGTCCCCGCCGCCGTGACCTGCCAGCGGATTGTTGTTACCGCGGTTTTTCATTAATATAGTTAACATGATAATTACATTCGGTGGAGCAAGGCCATGCCCCATATCTGGATCGAATACTCGGGCAATCTGGCCCTGGATACGCAAGCCCTGATGCGGACCGTGCAGGATGCCGCCGTGGGCGACGGCAGCCTGTTCCCGCTGGCCGGCGCGCGCACCCGCGCGCTGCGCGTGGATGACTGCCTGATCGTCGATGGCCATCCCGACAATGCCTTCGTCCACGTGGTGCTGCGCATCGGCCACGGCCGCAACGCCGAACAGAAGGCTGCTCTGGGCGAACGCGTGTTCCAGGCGTTAAGCGCCGCGCTGGCGCCGCAGATGGCGGCGCGCCCGCTGGGGATCTCGATGCAGATCGAGGAAGCCGACCCGGTGCTGAACTACAAGCTGAACAACTATCGTGAACACCTGGCCGCGCGCGCCGCGGCGGCCGCGGCGCCATG